>NZ_BCNF01000022.1 GCF_001485495.1 Gordonia desulfuricans NBRC 100010
GAAACCCCCGCAACACGACCTCGCCGGCGCAACCACCGGAGCGGTCCGACCGATCAGTAGTCGGCGTCGGTGTACTCGATCACGCCACGGATGTTCTTGCCCGACAGCATGTCGTCATAGCCTTCGTTGATCTGGTCCAGCCGATAGGTCGTGGTGATCAGATCCGAGAGGTTCAGTGATCCGGAACGATACTCGCGCAGCAGGTTCGGGATCTGGGTGCGTGGACCGGTACCACCGAAGATCGCTCCCTGGACCCGCTTCTGCAGCAGCGTCAGCTCGAAGAGGTTGAGTTTGACGTCCTCGGCGGCGAAGTTGCCCATACCCACCACGACCACCTGGCCGCCCTTGCCGGTGAGCCCCAGCGCCGGTGCGATGATGTCGCCGAAGATCTCGCCGACGGTGATCACCGTGGTGTTGGCCATCTTTCCCCAGGTGATCTCCCCGATCACCGGTGCCGCCTCCTCGATCGAGGCGAACGAGTGGGTCGCACCCACCTTCTCGGCCATCTGCCGTTTGAACGGGACCGGGTCGATTGCGATCACGAATCGTGCACCGGCCGCCGCGGCGCCCTGCACGGAGTTGATGCCGACGCCGCCGATACCGATCACCACCACGGTGTCACCGGTGTGGGTGTCGCCGATCTCCACGGCCGAGCCCCAGCCGGTGGCCACACCGCAGCCGAGGAGTGCGGCCTCACGCAGCGGGATGTCGTCCTCGATCTTGACCACCGACGCCTCGCTGACGGTGATGTAGGGGGAGAACGTGCCGAGCAGGCACATCTGGGTCACCGGGGTGCCATCCGTGGTGTGGATGCGGTGGGTGTTGTCGGCGATCGACAGTCCGCTCAGCAACCGCGCACCCTCGTCGCAGATGTTCTGATGCCCCTGCGAACACGGTTCGCACACACCACACGCCGGGATGAACGCGGTGACGACGTGATCGCCCTCGGCGAGTCTGGTGACACCGGGACCGACCTTGGTCACCACGCCGGCGCCCTCGTGGCCGCCGAGCACCGGCATCGGGATGGGACTGTCACCGGTCCGCAGATGATGGTCGGAGTGGCAGAGTCCCGATGCGGCCAGGCGAACCTGGACCTCACCGGCGACGGGATCACCGATCTCGATCTCCTCGATCTGCCACGGCTGTCCGGGTTCCCGCAGAATCGCACCCTTGGTCTTCACGCGCCCCACACCTTTCCGGCACCATCTGTGCCTCACATCACATCGTCGGCCATGGATGCGCCGGCCCGCATGGGAATGACGGATTCGATGCGCGACCGGGACGGTGCCCCGTGCGAGGATGGATGTCATGGCCGAGCCCGCGTCCGACGACCCGAATGCCTCCGGCCGTCGGGTCCGCACCCTCCGGTGGTTGTTGCCCGCACTGCTGATCCTGCTGTGGATCGCGATCGGCGGTCTGACCGGACCGTTCGCCGGCAAACTCTCCTCGGTCACCACCTCCGACAGCAGCGCTTTTCTGCCCGCTTCGGCCGAATCCACCCGTGCCGGTGAGGAACTCGCGGCGTTCCAGGACACCGACGAGGTGCCGGCCATCGTCATCGCCGAACGCACGTCCGGGATCACCCCGGCCGACCGTGCGTTCGTCGCCGACGCCACCGGCGGCGTCGCGGGCACCCCCGGTTTCGGTACGGCCGTCTCACCACCGATCCCGTCGTCCGACGGTCGCGCACTCGAGGTGTTCATCCCGGTCTCCACCGTCGACTCCGATCTGGGTGATGCCGTGGAGGCCCTGCGCACGGCGCTCGACGACGCCCCGGACGGCCTGACCGTACTGGTCACCGGACCGGCCGGACAGATCGCCGATCTCGGTGAGGCCTTCGCCGGGATCGACGGCATCCTGCTGCTGGTCGCGGGGCTGGTGGTGATCGCCATCCTGATCGTCGTCTACCGCAGTCCGATCCTGCCGTTCGTGGTGATCATCTCGGCGGTGTTCGCCCTCGCCCTGGCCTGCGGGGTGGTCTATGCACTCACCCGGGCCGGGCTGCTCGAGTTGAACGGTCAGAGTCAGGGCATCCTGTTCATCCTGGTGTTCGGCGCCGCCACCGACTACGCATTGCTGCTGGTCTCACGGTTCCGCGAGGAGCTGACCGGCACCGACGACCGGGTCACCGCGATCACCCGGGCCTGGCGCGCCACGATCGAACCGATCGCGGCGTCGGCGGGCACGGTGATCGCCGGTGTGCTGTGTCTGCTGCTCAGCGACCTCAACTCCAACAGCAGCCTGGGCCCGATCGCCGCGCTCGGCATCGTCGCGTCGTTCCTGGCGTCGATGACCTTCCTGCCCGCGGTGCTCGCCCTGCTCGGCCGCTCCGCGTTCTGGCCCCTGCGCCCGCACCGCACCGACGGCGAACCGACGCACCGTTTCTGGCATGGCATCGCCGAGTGGGTGGCCGCCCGCCCCCGCGCGGTCTGGGTGGGCACCCTGATCGTGCTGATCGTCGGCGCGGCCTTCGCCCCCACCTTCCGTTCCGACGGCATCGCCCAGACCGACTTCTTCCTCGGCGACGTCGACTCGGTCGCCGGTGCCGAGATCCAGGCGCAGCATTTCGACGCCGGAGGCGGCAGCCCGACGTGGATTCTCACCGAGGCCGCCGCCGCCGATCAAGTGGTCGCGACCACGAAAACCGTCGACGGGGTCGCACAGGTGTCGGTGAGCAGCGAGAACGGCGCACCCATCGTGCGTGACGGCCGGGTGGCGGTCGAGGTGACCCTCGCCGACAACGCCGAGTCGTTGGCCGCCCAGGACACCGTCGAACGGATCCGCACCCGGGTGCACGCCATCCCGGGCGCCGACGCCGAGGTGGGCGGCACCACCGCGGTCGCGCTGGACACCCGCACCACCGCCAAGGCCGACCGCAATCTGATCATCCCGGTGGTGCTGCTGGTGGTGCTGGCCGTACTGATCCTGCTGCTGCGCAGTCTGGTCGCACCACTGTTGCTGTTGGCCACCACGGTGTTGTCGTTCGCGACCACACTGGGTGTGGCCGCACTGCTGTTCAACGGGCCGTTCGGCTTTCCCGGCGCCGATCCGACCGTCCCGTTGTTCGCCTTCGTCTTCCTGGTGGCGCTCGGGATCGACTACAACATCTTCCTGATGACGCGGGTGCGGGAGGAATCGCTGCGGCACGGCACCCGGGCCGGGGTGATCGCCGGGCTCACCTCCACCGGCGGTGTGATCACCTCGGCGGGTGTGGTGCTGGCGGCCACCTTCGCGTCGTTGGCGGTGATCCCGCTGCTGTTCCTGGCCCAGGTCGCCTTCCTGGTGGCCTTCGGTGTGCTCGTCGATGCGCTGATCGTCCGGACACTGCTGGTCCCCGCGCTGTCCCTGGACATCGGGCGTCGGATCTGGTGGCCGAGCGCCCTCTCCCGAACCGACCCCGCCCGAACCGACCCCACCGATGACGACAAGTCCGGCGGAACACCGGTTCCCGCAACGGGTTCGGCCGAATCCGGGGTCCGCGTCGACGATCAGGGCTAGCGTCGGCATCACAGCCCTCTTGACGTGAAATCTGGTGTCCGATGACCCTCTCCGATCACACCGCGGACCTTCGGGAGGACTTCACCTCCCTGCGCCGCGGTGGCCTGAACTGGAACTCCCTGCCCCTGCGCCTGTTCACCAAGGGCAATGCCCGCTTCTGGGATCCGACGGCGATCGACTTCGGTGCCGACGCCGAGGACTGGCAGGAGATCACCGCCGAGCAACGGCGCAGTGCCACCTTCCTGGTGTCGGAGTTCGTCGCCGGCGAGGAGGCCGTCACCGCCGACATCCGGCCGTTCATGGATGCGATGGCCGCCGAGGGACGGTTCGGCGACGAGATGTATCTGAGCCAGTTCTGTTTCGAGGAGGCCAAACACACCCAGGTGTTCCGGCTCTGGATGGATGCGGTGGGCCTGACCGCCGACCTCAATCCGTATGTCGCCGAGAACCCCTACTACCGGCAACTGTTCTACGAGGAGCTGCCGACGTCGTTGCAGGCACTCCACGCCGATCCGTCACCGCGAAATCAGGTGCGCGCCAGCGTGACCTACAACCACGTCGTCGAGGGCTCGTTGGCGCTCACCGGATATCACGCGTGGCACAAGGTCTGCGCCAAGTACGAGATCTTCCCCGGTATGCGCAACCTGATCCGGCTGATCGGCGACGACGAGCGCCGCCACATGGCGTGGGGCACGTTCACCTGCCGGCGGCACGTGGCCGCCGACGACTCGCTGTGGACCGTCATCACCGACCGGATGGGTGAACTGCTGCCGCTGGCCGTCGGGTTGATCAACTGGGTCAACGACCAGTTCGACGAGCAGCCGTTCGGTCTCGACAACGACGAGTTCGTCGCCTATGCCGCCGACCGCGCGCAGCGCCGCCTCGGCGCCATCGAGTCCGCGCGCGGGCGCGACCTCGCCGAGATCGATCTGGACTGCTCCCCCGCCGAACTCGAGGAGAGGTTCGGGCAGGAAGATGCCGCGGCGATGGGCGCGCTCTGACCCACCGCCGCTCACCGGCTCCCGAGCTCGACGATCTCGGCACACCGCGATTCGACGAGCCCGCGGTGATGGCTGACCAGGACCAGGGCCGCTCCGTCGTCGACGATCTCCTGGAGCAGGCCGATCACCGATCGGGCGGCCACCGGGTCGAGCATCGAGGTGGGTTCGTCGGCGAGCACGATGTGCGGTGCCTGAACCAGCAGGCGTCCCACGCAGGCCCGTTGCAGCTGGCCGTCACTGACCTGGGCCGGGAATCGCTCCAGCAGAGACGATTCCAGTCCGACGCGCCCGGCGATCGCATCGACGTCGACATCGCCGCCGGTGATCACGGCCGGTTCGGCGACGATGCGGCGCAGTGTCCAGCGCGGGTTGACGACCAGCCGCGGATGCTGGGCGAGCATGCCGATCGCACCCGGCGCCGGGGTGTCCCGCTCGCCGTACCGGACGGTGCCGGAATCGGCCGGGACCAGACCCGCGAGCACCCGCAGCAGCGTGGTCTTCCCGGTCCCCGACGGACCGGTCACCCCGGTCATGGAGCCCGGCCGCGCCCGAAGGTCGACGTCGTCGAGCACCGTGTGCCCGTCGAAGCCCACGCGCAGTCGCTCGGCGACGAGGCCGGAGGTCTGCCGGAGCGCAGTCGGTGTGTGCGGCATGGGAATCCTCCGGCTCATCGGATCGGTGTGAAGAACGCGGCGACATAGTCGTCGGGATGCTCGGCGCACGCCTGGAGGTCCTGTTCGGCGACGATCCTCCCGGCCCGCATCACCGCGATGGAGCGGCACACGCGGGCTTCTGTCAGCGCGTCCATGTCGTGGGTGATCACCAGTACCGCCGCACCACGCTCGGCGAGGCTGCCGAGCAATGCCCAGATCGCCTGTGCCCGTTTCGGGTCGAGTGCGGAGGTGGGCTCGTCGGCGACGATCACGGCCGGTTCGGCGACGATCGCGGCGGCCACCGCCGCGCGCTGCGCCATCCCCCCGGACAGCTCGTGCGGGTAGCAGTCGAGCGCATCGACCGGAAGTCCCACGTCGGCGCACAGTTCGGCCGGGGTCCGTGAGCCGCCGAGGACGTCGACGACCTCGGACAGCTGGCCACCCAGCGTGCGAACCGGGGTGAACGAGGTCATCGGGGACTGCGGGACCAGGCCGATGTGCCTGCCGCGCAGGGCCCGCCAGCGTGGGTCGTCGACGCCGAGGGTCTCACCCGCGACGGTCACCGTGCCGCCGACCCGCGACCCGGGCGGCAGCAAACCGGTGAGTGCGGCGGCGAGCATCGACTTGCCGCAACCGGATTCACCGATCAGTGCGGTGACGCTCCCCGCGGCCAGGCAGAGGTCGACGTCGTCGAGCACCCGCACCGTGTCGGCACGGCGGTCACGGCGGGTGGCGATGTCGACGGTCAGACCCGTCACCCGTGCGATCGGTTCGGTCATCACCACACCTCCCCACTCGGCGGACGATGGTTGCGGCGCAACGCCGATCCGGCAGCGGTACACGCCAGGGCGGCGATGATCAGCGCCAGCCCGGGGACGACCAGCGTCCACCAGGCACCGGTCAGGACGTCACCGCGGGCCTGCCCGAGCAGCGTGCCGAGGCTGGCCTCGTCCGGCGAGAGTCCCACCCCCAGGAACGAGAGGGTGGTCTCGTGCCACACCGCGTGCGGCAGCAGGATGATCATGGCCACCAGTGCCTGTCCGGTGACCGCCGGGAGCAGGTGCCGGCGTGCGACGAACCAGCGGGACGCGCCGGCGAGCCGGGCCGACTCGATCCATCCGGCGTGCGCGTTGTCGAGCAGTTCGGCACGCACCACGCGGGCCACCGACGGCCAGTGCGTCAGCGCGATGGAGGCGACGATGGCCACCGGGTCACCGCGCCACATCGCGGCGATCACCACACCCACCACCAGGTGGGGCAGCGCGTTGACCCCGTCGACGACGCGCATCACCACGGCGTCGAACCAGCCACCGATGGTCACCGCACCGATCCCCACCACCAGGCCCAGGACCGTCGAGATCACCGCGCACAGGGCGGCGATCAGCAGGGAGATACGGAGGCCCTCTGCGGTCCGGACACCGAGGTCGTAGCCGGAATGGTCGGTACCCAGCCATGCTCCGTCGCCCGGCGCGCGCAGGGCGGCGGCGAAGTCGGCGGTCTGGTCACCGGCGAGCAGCGGGACGACTACGGCGAAGGCCGCCACCAGCGCCAGGACCACCCAGGGCCCGTGTCGCCACAGCCGGCCGGCGGCATCCCGGACGGTCTGTGCACAGCCGGTTGTCCGCGTCCGGACGTCTGCACCTCCGGCGAGGTTCCCGGCGGTCATGCGGTCAGTCCGATCCGCGGGTCGATCCAGACGGCTGCGGCGTCGGATAGTGCCGAGCCGATCAGCACCAGCACCGCCGATCCCACCGCGAGCGAGGCGAGCAGCGGGAAGTCCAGGGCCACAGCCGAATCGACGAGCGCCTGGGCCAGTCCCGGCCAGCCGAACACGGTCTCGACGATCGCGGCCCCGGCAATCAGCTCGGGCAGGCGTGTACCCAGCAGGGCCAAAGTCGGCAGAACCGACATCGGCGCGACATGGCCGCGGAGCAAACGGATTCCGCCGATCCCGCGTGCGCGCGCACCGCGCACCGCATCGGAGTCGACGGCATCGATCACCGCCGCCCGCATGGACAGCAGCAACCAGGGGATCATCGACACCGTCAGGGCGACGAACGGGAGCACGGCATGGGTGAGGATGCCGTCGACGCTGTAGTCGTCGCCGGGCCGTCGGGCGCCCGACGTCGGGAATGCCCCGAGCCCCACCGCGAACACGCTCACCAGCAACAGTGACACCACGAACGGCGGTGTCGCGGCGAGGACCGCTGCGAGACCGGTGCAGACCCGGTCGACGAGCCCGCCGCGGCGCATGCCGATCACCGCACCCAGGATGATCGAGATGACCGCTGCGGCAAGCAATGCCGCCAGCGAGATACCGACGGTGAACGGCATGCGTGCGGCGATCACGTCGGCGACCGGCTGCGACTGCGTCGCCGACCAGCCGAGATCACCGTGCATCAGGTTGCGGCACCAGTCCCACCATGCCGACGGCCAGCTCTGGTCGAGGTGATAGGCCTCGCGGACGGCTTCGCGCTGGGACTCGGTCGCCGACTGGTAGCGGTCGCCGAGATGGGCGGTCAGCGGATCGAACGGCGACATCCCCGCCACCAGGAACACCCCCAGCGACACCAGCACGATGGTGGGGATCGCGATCAGCAGCCGGCGGGCGAGCAGTCGCAGCGCCACCCGGTTCCGTGACGGCCGCCGGCGGCCGGCCACACCCGGATCGATCGGCTCTTCGGAACCCTGTTGTCGTGCAGCGACCTTCGGGTCCGACGTCGAGTCGGCGGAAACGGTGGCGGTCATCACCGGCCGCCCTCGGTCCACGACGGCAGGTTCCACCACGGCCCCCAGGTGACCCCGTGGGAGTGGGGTTCGAGGATCGGCGCGTCGTGTGTCCATGCGCCGGGCCGGGAGACATAGGTGTGGTGCAGGAAGGTCAGGAACACCGACGACGGCGCCTGGGCGTAGACCCGCTGGATCTGCCGGTACCGTTCGGTGTTCTCCGGTGACGGCGCGCTCATCCGGGCGGCGTCGAGCAGTGCGTCGAGTCCGGGTGCGGTGAAGTTCCCCGGGTTCGAGTACGGCGACGAGTCCGGCACGCGCGTGTGCAGCGTGTCGTACACCTGCGAGTCGATGCTGTACGGGGCGGAGCCGCCACCGAGGAGCACTGCGTCGGTGCCGAGTCGGGTGTCGATGTCGTCCCAGCTGGTGCCTCGCGGGGTGACCTCGACACCGAGCGGCTTCATCGCCGCGGCGAAGGCCACCGACAGATCGCGGCGGAGGGTGTCCTGGGCGTTGTAGAGCAGCGTGAACGACGCGCGATCGGTGCCCTTGGCGCGGATTCCGTCACCACCGGCGATCCATCCGGCACGCTCCAGGACGGCCTCCGCCGCGGCCCGGTCGTACCCGAATTGTGTTGCGGCGTCGTAGGCCTCGCCGTACACCGGTGCGATCGGCGTCGACGACGGTTCCCCCCGGCCGGCGAGGACGTCGGTGACCAGCGCTTGCCGGTCCACACCGAGGTTCATCGCCAGTCGCGCCTGCACGTCGGCGGTGAAGGCGTTGCCGGCCGGCAACGACACGCCACGCCAGTCGGCCGAGCGCACCGCCACCACCTGTGCACCGTCCCGGCCGTCGAGCGTGTTCGCCAGTCGCGGTGGGAGGTTGGTGCCGTCGACCTCGCCGGCGGCGATCCGCTGGGCACGGGTGTTGTCGTCGGGGACGTAGCTGTAGACGACGCGGCGCAGTTGCGGCGCGCGGCCCCAATAGTCGTCGCGGGCGACCAGGACCGCCTGGTCGGGCTGCAGGGAGTCCAGGCGGTACGGGCCGGTGCCGACGGGCTCGGTGTTGAGCTTCCACTCGGCGGCCGGCGCGTCCTGCACCCGCTCGGACGGGACGATGCCCAGCAGCAGGTACGGCGACGGGTCGGCTGCGGTGTCGAGCTTCACCACCACCGCGTTCGGCCCGTCCGCGGTGATCTCGGTGATCGGTGCGACATCGGTGGAGATCTCCGATGCGACGGCCGGGTTGCGCACCGCCCGGTAGGTGGCCACGACGTCGGCGGAGTCGAAGGCGGTTCCGTCGGAGAAGGAGATGTTCTCCCGCAACGGGATACGCCAGGTGTTGGTGTCTCCGATCCGGGCGGGTGCCGCCGCGGCGAGCGCCGGGACCAGGTCCGGGACGACGGTGTCGTCGTCGGCCTGCGGCTGCAGCAATCCCTCGTAGATCGGGGAGACACCGAGTTGCCCGTAGCCCATCATCGGGTTGTAGTCACCCAGCTCGTACCCGGTGGCCAGGACCAGCCGATCGTCCTGCTCGTCCGTCGAGCCGGAACAGGCGGCCGCGAGCATCGCCACCGCTCCGGCCATCGCGAGCATTGCACGCCGCTTCATTTATCACCTCTAAAGTCTGTTCAGTTGAACATATGAGCATATTCTCAGCCCATTGGGTGATCGTCGCAATCCGGACAGCCGTTGGCCAGTCTTTCGACGCATTACTGGCCGACCGGACAGGGCGGGACAGCCGAGACGTCGAGGGTCGACGCGCGGCGACCCGGTGACAAAGAACTAGAACACGTTCTAGTCTGATGGGGTGGATGTCACCTATGACGCGACCAGACGCGAACTGACCACCGACAAGGGCGTGCTGCGCTACCACGAGGCCGGTAGCCCCGACGCCCCGCCGCTGCTGTTGCTGCACGGGTCCGGGCCGGGCGTCAACGGCTGGCGCAACTATCGCGGCAACCTGGGATTCTTCGCCGAGACCCACCACTGCTACATCGTCGAGTTCCCGGGATTCGGCGTCAGCGACGCCTGGGAGGGCATGCCCGTGCTCACCGCGGGCAAGTCGGTGATCGCGTTCATGGACGCCCTCGGCATCGACTCGGCGCCGATGATCGGCAACTCGATGGGCGGCGTCGTCGGCGTCAACCTGGCGATCAAGAAGCCCGACCGCGTCGAGAAGCTGGTGACCATCGGCGGGGTGGGGCCCAACGTCTTCTCCCCGAGCCCCTCCGAAGGACTGCGACTGCTGCAGGAGTTCGCCGACGACCCCGACCGCGACAGATTGGTCCGCTGGCTGCGCGGCATGGTCTACGACCCGGCACTGGTCACCGAGGAACTGATCGAGGAACGCTGGGAGGCCGCGATGCATCCCGACGCCCTGCAGACCGGCAGGATGATGTACGGGTCGGCATCCTTTGCGATGCAACAGAAGTTCATGGCCGACTCCGACATCCCGCCGTACTGGTCGATGATGCACAAGATCTCGTGCCCGACACTGCTCACCTGGGGCCGTGACGACAGGGTGAGCCCGCCGGACATGGCGATGGTCCCGATGCGGCTGATCCCGCAGGCCGAGCTGCACATCTTCCCCAACTGCGGGCACTGGGTGATGATCGAGGCCAAGGAGGCCTTCGAGTCCGCGGTCGCGGCCTTCCTCGCCCGCTGACCGACACACGTTTAATCGATTGCGCCCGGGTCGTCGGATCTGCCAGAGTCATATCGACACGAGAGAAGCAGCCGGTCGCGGGGTACCGCCGATCATGTTCTGCGCGTGGCACTCTCGTGCCTCCACATGGCAACGGCCGGCAAGGCCCGGGGTTCGACTCCTCCATCCTGGCACCGCCCCCGGGGTTCCGGGTGGCATCGGTCCTGTGGCTCGCGTCCGGCTCGTCCCGCGCGTGTCCCCACCGGTGCACCCGCCCGCGGGCGGTGTCGCATGCCGTCGCGTTCCACGTGGAACCCACAACCGAACATCGACATGCGCGGCGCACACGGAAGGAGGTTCGCCATGTCCTTCACCTTCGCACTCCAGCCCAAGCGGAAGCTGTTCTCCCATCAGGAGATCGAGCCCGGTCACACGGTCCTCGAATACCGTGGCGGCCGCCTGTCGCGCACGCTGGCCCCCGGTCGGCATCGCGTACGGCGCACGGCGTCGTATGTCGACGTCGACCTCCGTACGCGCATCGTTCCCGTTGCGCCGCAGGAGGTCCTGACCGCCGACACCGTCTCGGTCCGGGTCACCATGGCACTGCGGGCCCGGGTCACCGACGCGGTGGCCTACACCGAGACCACGGCCGACCCGTGGTCGGCGGTCTATCTCGCCGCCCAGGTCGCCCTCCGGGATGCCTGCGCGTCGTCGACCGTCGAGCAGCTGCTCGCCCGCGACCAGGGCATCGACGCCGGCTCGATCCTGCAGGCCGCCCGCACCGCGGGTGCCACCATGGGTATCGACGTCGAGGCGGTGTTCCTCAAGGACGTGATCACGCCTTCCGAGATCCGTTCGGCGGCACTCGAACTGATCACCGCCAAGATGCAGGGGCAGGCACGACTCGAGAAGGCCCGCGCCGAGACCGCCGCCCTGCGTGCACTGGCCAACGCCGGCCGGCTGCTCGACGCGCACCCGGCACTCGCACGGCTGCGGCTGGTGCAGGAGGCGCCGTACGGCGCCAAGGTCGTCCTCGCCGTCGGTGACGCAGACGCTGCGGCCGCCCGGCCGGTCGCGTCCGACGACGACCGCTGACCGTGTTCTGGCGTACTCGTCCGCTTCCCGCTTGCCTGCTCCGGTAGGCGGAAACGACGTCCGTACGCGGCAACCGAACAGCCAACAGGGCCCCGACCGGAATCCGGTCGGGGCCCTGTCTGTCAGTTCAGCGGTCCGAGAACGAGATCAGTACTTCTCGCCCTTGGCAGCCTTCTCCACCAGCGAGGCCGGCGGGGTGAACTGGGTGCCGTACTTGGCCTCCAGCTCGCGGGCACGGTCGACGAAGCCCTGCAGGCCGCCCTCGTACTGGTTCATGTACTGGACGACGCCACCGGTCCACGCCGGGAAGCCGATGCCGAAGATCGAGCCGATGTTGGCATCCGGCACCGAGGTGATGACGCCCTCTTCGATACACCGGGCGGTCTCGACGGCCTCGGCGAAGAGCATGCGCTCCTTGAGGTCCTCGAGAGTGGCCGAACCGCTGCCGGAGTTGAACTTCTCCCGCAGACCCGGCCACAGCTGGACGCGCTTGCCGCTCTCGTCGTACTCGTAGAAGCCGGCGCCGTCCTTCTTGCCCGGGCGACCCTGCTCCACGAGGTAGTCGATGACGTCGAACGACCCGTGGTGCGGGAATTCCTTGCCCTCGGCCTTGGCGGCCTCCTGGCCGGACAGACGGATCTTCTGCATCAGGACGAGGTTCAGCTCGTCGCTGAGCTGCAGCGGTGCGGCCGGGTAACCGGCCTGGGTGCCCGCATGCTCGATCAGGGCCGGCTCGATGCCCTCGGCGACGGCCGCGATGGCCTCGTTGATGAAGGTACCGATCACGCGGCTGGTGAAGAACCCACGGCTGTCGTTGACGACGATCGGGGTCTTGCGGATCTGCAGGGTGTAGTCGATGACCTTGGCCAGCACCGCATCCGAGGTCTTCTCACCGCGGATGATCTCCACCAGCGGCATCTTGTCGACCGGCGAGAAGAAGTGGATGCCGATGAAGTCCTCCTGGCGCTTGACGCCCTGGGCGAGGATCGTGATCGGCAGCGTCGAGGTGTTGGAGCCGAGGATGGCGTCGGGCTCGACGACGTCCTCGATCTCCTGGAACACCTTGTTCTTCACCTCGACCGACTCGAACGCGGCCTCGATGACGAGGTCGACGCCCGCGAAGTCGGCCGGGTCGACGGTCGGGGAGATCCGGGCGAGCAGCGCATCGGAGCGCTCCTGCGTGGTCTTACCGCGCGAGAGCGCCTTGGCCTCGAGGCTCTCGGCGTAACCCTTGCCCCGCTTGGCGGCCTCGATGTCGATGTCCTTGAGGACCACCTCGATGCCGGCCTTGGCCGAGACGTAGGCGATGGCCGCACCCATCATGCCGGCGCCGATGACGCCGACCTTCTTGGCGGTGTACTTCGGGTAACCCTCGGGCCGCGAACCACCGTTGTTGATGTGCTGCAGATCGAAGAAGAACGCCTTGATCATGTTCTGCGCGACCTGACCGGTCACGAGGTTCACGAAGTAGCGGGTCTCGATGATGTCGGCGGTGTCGACGTCGACGTAGGCGCCCTCGACGGCCGCGGCGAGGATGTTGCGCGGGGCCGGCATGTTGGCGCCCTTGATCTGCTTGCGCAGCAGCGACGGCAGCGCGGGCAGATTGGCGGCGAACTTCGGGTTCTTCGGGTCGCCACCGGGGATCTTGTATCCCTTGACGTCGAAGGGCTGCTGCGCCTCCGGGTTGGCGGCGATCCATGCCTTGGCGGCCGGGACCAGATCGTCGGTCGAGGCGACGACCTCGTTGACCAGGCCGATCTCCTTGGCCTTGGTCGGGTTCAGGCGCGGGCCCTGCAGCAGGACACCCATCAGGGCGTTCTGGATACCGAGCAGACGCACGGTGCGCACCACACCGCCGCCACCGGGCAGCAGGCCGAGGGTCACCTCGGGCAGGCCGACGACGGCACCCTTCACGTCGGCGACGACGCGGTAGTGGGTATGCAGCGCGATCTCCAGGCCACCGCCGAGGGCGGCACCGTTGATGGCGGCGACGACCGGCTTGCCCAGGGTCTCCAGTCGACGCAGCACCTTCTTCATGGCGTTGGTGCGCGTGGTGATCGCGGTGGCGATCTCTTCCTTGGTCTGGGTGCGCTCGGCGGTCATGTCCTTGAGGTCGCCGCCGGCGAAGAAGGTCTTCTTCGCGGAGGTGAGCACGACACCGGTGATGTCGTCCTTCTCGGCCTCGAGCCGATCGACGGTGGCCTCCATGGACGTCATGTAGAGATCGTTCATGGTGTTGGCGCCCTGGTTCGGGTCGTCCATGGTGAGCACGACGACGCCGTCGGCGCCCTTCTCCCACGCAATCATGTTGTCAGTCATGGTGTTTTCGAAAGTCCTTTGATCTGTCGAGGGGGGATCAGACGCGCTCGATGACGGTGGCGATACCCATGCCGCCGCCGATGCACAGGGTGACCAGGCCGTAGCGACCGCCGGTGCGCTCGAGCTCGTCGAGGCAGGTGCCCAGGATCATGGCACCGGTGGCACCGAGCGGGTGACCCATCGCGATGGCGCCACCGTTGACGTTGACCTTCTCGTGCGGGACCTTGAGGTCCTTCATCCACTTCATGACGACCGACGCGAACGCCTCGTTCAGCTCGAAGACGTCGATGTCGTCGACGGTCAGGCCGGCGCGCTTGAGCGCGAGCTCGGTGGCCGGGGTGGGGCCGGTGAGCATGATCGACGGCTCGGAGCCGACCTGTGCGAACGACACGAAACGGGCGCGCGGGGTCAGGCCGTTGCGCTTGCCCGCCTCCTCGCTACCGATCAGGACGGCTGCGGCACCGTCGACGATGCCCGAGCTGTTGCCACCGGTGTGGACGTGGTTGACACGCTCCACCTCGGGGTAACGCTGCAGGATGACGTCGTCGAAGCCGGCCATCTCGGCCAGCCCGGCGAATGCCGGCTTGAGCTTGCCCAGCGACTCGGCGGTGCTGCCCGGACGACGGTGCTCGTCGTGGTCGAGCAGGATGACACCGTTCATGTCGCGCACCGGTACCACGGACTTGGCGAAGAAGCCGCTGGTCCAGGCCTTCTCGGCGCGTGCCTGCGACTCGGCGGCGTAGGCGTCGACGTCGTCGCGGGTGAAGCCCTCGATGGTGGCGATCAGGTCGGCACCGATGCCCTGCGGAACGATGTAGTTCTCGTAGGCGGTCATCGGGTCGGTGAAGAGCGCACCGCCGTCACTGCCCATCGGCACACGCGACATCGATTCGACGCCACCGGCGAGCACCAGGTCGTCGAAGCCGCTGGCGACCTTGGCCGCGGCGAGGTTGGTGGCCTCCAGGCCCGACGCGCAGAAGCGGTCGATCTGGGTGCCGGGGACGTTCTCCGGCAGACCGGAGTTGAGCGCCGCGGTGCGGGCGATGACGCCGCCCTGCTCACCGACGGGCGAGACGACGCCGAGGATCACGTCGTTGACCTGCGAGGCATCGAGGCTGCCGTGGCGGGCCAGGACCTCGTTGATGATTCCGGAAGCGAGATCGACCGGCTTGACGCTGTGCAGCGCTCCACCGCGCTGCTTGCCACGAGGCGTGCGGAGTGCCTCGTAGATGAATGCTTGATCGGCCACGAGAGAGTGTTCCTTTCACACGAACCAGCGATGGTTTCACCTCAGGCTAACGCGGAATAACTTGTTTGGCTATACCTGGAGGTCAAGGACTAGATGAACTCTCCGATTTTCAGCTAAGGTCGATTCACCATGTCTACCTCCACCCCGCCGTCCGGACCGCGCCGCACGCGTCCGGCCGACCGTAAACGGCAGCTCGTCGACCACGCGACGACGCTGTTCGCCGAACGCGGATACCAGCAGGTCTCGGTGGCCGACATCGCCCGTGCCGCCGGGGTCACCGCGCCGTCGGTGTACCGGCACTTCACCGACAAGCTGGCCCTGCTCGACGCCGCGGTGATCGCCGCCGTCGACGATCTCGAGTCGTGTACCGACCGCGCGCTGGCGGGCGGCGAGAGCATGGACCGGCTGGTGACCCGGCTGTGCGTGCTCGGCGCCAAACGACCGGAGTCGACGTCACTGTGGCGCTCGGCCAGCCAGCACCTCACCGACGAGCAGAACCGCGAGGTGGTGCTGCGCACCCGGGAGGTGCTGCACCGATGGGCGGCCACCATCGACACCGCCACCGGTATGGGTGAGCGCAATGCCATCCAGATCGCCTGGGCGATGCTCTCGGTGGCGGGCAGCCTCGCGGTCCACAACTCCCGGCTCTCCACCACTCGGGCGCAGGCCGAGCTCGGGGTCCTGGTGCTCCGGCTGGTCGCGCTGCAGCCGTCGTCGGCGCCACCGCTGACCGCCCCACCCCAGATCGGCACCTCCACACGGACGCGCCGGGACGAGATCCTCGACGCCGCAGCCGATCTGTTCGCCGAGCGGGGTTATGCCGGAGTGGGCGTCGACGACATCGGTGCCGCGGTGGGGATCACGGGACCCAGTGTCTACAAACACTTCTCGTCCAAGCTGGCGATCCTGCTGGGAATCGGCCAACGCAGCGGCACCCGTCTGGAGGCCGGGGTGATGGCCGCCTATGCCGCCGTACCGAACTCGGCCGTCCGCGACGACGCAACCGAACCGGGAACCCAGGATCCGGCGGCACTGCTCGCCCGGCTGGTGGATTCGTACGTCGGGGTGATCACGTCGAGCCCCGACCTGTCGGTGGCGTTCAACAACTCCTACGCACTGGCCGGTCAACCGGCCGCGGGGGATCTCCTGGACGTGCAGCGACGGTATGTCACACGGTGGATCGACCTGCTCGGCGCCGCCCATCCCGACCTCAACCGTGCGCAGGCGGCGATCGCGGTCCATGCCGCGCTGTCGATCGTCAACGACGCGGTCCGTGTGCGACGCGGGGTCAACCGTCCCGAGTTCCCGGCCACCATGGCGTACCTGATGAAGGGCATACTCTCGGTATGACCAGCGCGGGCGAGCCCGAGTACACCCGGGACGAACTGATCGCCGAACTCGGGATCTCCACCGAGTACGCCGAGAAGATGTGGAATGCCTTCGGTTTCGCGCGGCAGAACACCGACGAGAAGGTCTTCACCGCCGCCGAGGTGGAGGCGCTGCGGTTCTTCGCCCACTCCGACGAGACCATCCCGCAGGCCGCGCAGGTTCCGGTCGCGCGGGCGATCGGCCAGACCATGTCACGGCTGGCCGACTGGCAGGCCGAACAGCTGATCGAGTTCGACAAGAATCCCGAGATCCCGTGGACGCGCGACCAGATGGCGCTGGCACTGGGCCTGATCCAGCAGATGATCTGGCGGCGTCACCTGTCGGCGGCGCTCGAACGTGACATCGCCCATCCGCATGACGAATCCCAGGAACTGGTGGTCGGATTCGTCGACATCGTGGGTTACACCAGCCTGTCGCGGCGGATCGGGATGGCCGAACTCGAGATCCTGCTCGAGATCTTCGAGGACCAGACACACGAGATCATCGCGAAGAGTGGCGGGACCGTCATCAAGACCCTCGGTGACGCGGTCATGTTCACCTTCACCGAGGCATCCGGCGCCGCCGAGGCCGCGCTGGCGATCCACCGGCTCAGCGAGGACGACCGCATCCCGTCGTTACGGGTCGGCCTCGCCCGCGGCCACATCCTCACCCGGCTCGGCGACGTCTTCGGCGAGCCGGTGAACATCGCGGCCCGGCTCTGCGGATCGGCCCGTCCGGGAACGACTCTGGTCGATCAGGCGGTGGCCGACGAGCTCGCCGACACACCGTCGGTCCATCTGCGGCCGATCCCCACGCTCTCGGTGCGCGGCTACCGCCGGCTCAAGGCGAGGGTGCTGACGGCCAACCGCTACAACCGGTCGGATTCGGCGGGATCGGAGAACACCGACGCCGGTCCCACGGTCCCGTAGATCCGCACCTCGGTGGCCTTGACCACCAGGAACACCGGGCTGCCGTGGCCGAGACCGAGTTCGGCCACCGACTCCCAGGTCACCTCGGCACCGATACGCACTCCGCCGCAGTCCGACCACACCACGGCATGATCGCCACGCGGCATCACCTCGGTGACGGTGCCCGTCCAGCTGTTCCGCGGACTCCCGTGCGGCGCTTGCGGATACACCGCGACGGCGCGCGGGGAGAACGCCGCGGCCGCCGCCTGTCCGGCGGTCAGCGGTTCGGAGGGCTCCCCGACCACCGTGATCCCCTGCGGCCCTTCGATCGTCGACGACCCGGCGAAGCGACCGGTGACCAGGTTGACCCCCGACAGCGACGCCGCGAACGACGTCTCCGGATGGGTGAGCACCTCGGTGGTCGGGCCGGTCTGCACCAGCCTGCCGTGGTCGAGCACGGCGACGGTGTCGGCGAGTCCGACGATGTCGACGAGGTCGTGGGTGACGAGCACCGTACACCCGGCACGTTCGGACAGCAGTGATCGCACCAGGGTTCGCATCTGCTGTGCCACATCCACATCGAGTGCCGCGAACGGTTCGTCGAGCAGCAGCACCGACGGTTCGGTGGCCAGCGCCCGGGCGATCGCCGCGCGCTGGGCCTGCCCGCCGGACAGTTGTGACGGCATCCGGTCGGCGAGATGGGCGACGCCCACCGCCTCCAGCCAGTGCTCGGCACGCGCGCGTGCCGCACGGCGGGAGAGCCCGGCCGCCGCCGGCCCGAAGGCCACGTTGCGCCGAACGTCGAGATGCGGGAACAGCTTCGCCTTCTGCTCGAGCAGCACCACCGAACGCCGGTGCGGTTCGACGAAGACACCGCGCCCCTGCAGCACCCGCTCACCCAGCCACACCTCGGAACCGGGGGTGCGGCGCAATCCGGCGAGAACGCCCAGCAGGGTGGACTTCCCGGCGCCGTTGGGGCCGATCACGCCGAGCGTCGTCGCCGGCGGTACCTCGAGATCGGCGGTGAGCGGGGGAAGTTCACACCGCACCGCGGCGCGGAAGGCCGCGGATTCCTCGGTCACGTCATCACCCCCGATCCCTTCCGGAGGTGCACGCCCACCACGACCACCAGGGCGATCACGATCAGCACCAGCGACATCGGCAGTGCGGCAAGCGGATCGGAGATGGCGTCGAGATAGATCTTCAACGGCGCCGTCTGGGTGGTCCCGGGCAGGTTGCCGGCAAAGGTGATCGTGGCACCGAACTCGCCGAGCGCCCGGGCGAAGGCGAGCACACTGCCGGCGATCAGGGCGGGCACGATCAGCGGCAACGTGACCCGCCACAGAGTGCGCGTCGGCCCCGCACCGAGTGTGGCGGCGACCTGCTCGTACCGATCACCGGCGGTTCGCAGGGCACCCTCCACACTGATCACCAGGAACGGCAGTGCCACAAAGGTCTGCGCGATCACCACCGCCGGGGTGGTGAACGCGATGACGATCCCCGCCCGGTCGAGGTACTGCCCGATCAGCCCGTACCGGCCCAGCGCATACAGCAGCGCCACACCGCCGACCACCGGCGGCAGCACCAGCGGCAGCAGCACCACCGCACGGATCACCCGGATGAACATCGAGTCGTACCGGGCGAACACGATCGCCATCGGCACACCGAGGACCAGACAGGCGACGGTGGTGGTCACCGCGGTGAGCATGCCCAGCCGCAGTGCCTCCACCGAGTCCGGCGACGTCACCGACTCCCAGAAGGTCCCCCACGGCATCCGCCACAGGATCGCGATGGGACCCATCAGGATCAGCGCGACCCCGAGGGCGGCGGGGACGTGAATCCAGAGCGGGACGCGCCTCATCTGCTGACGCTGAACCCGATCAGGAGGCCGCGGCGAAGCCGGCGTCGGTCAGGATCTTCTGACCGGTGCTCCCGAGCACCAGGTCGACGAACTCCTGGGCCTGCTGCTCGTGCTTCGACGCCTTGAGGGTGGCGATCGGGTAGTTGTTGACCACCGTGGCGAAGGCCGGATCCACGACGGTGGTGACCTTGTCGCCGGCGCCCTTGGCGTCGGTGACGTAGACCAGACCCGCGTCGGCCTGCCCGCTGGTGACCTTGGTCAGCACCGCGGTCACCGAGGTCTCCTGGCTCTTCGGGGTGATGTCGACGCCGGTGTTCTTCTCGACCTCGGCGGTCGCCGCACCGCACGGAACCTCCACCGCACACAACACGGTGGTGACGTCGGGGTTGCGCAGGCTCGCGAAATCGGTGACGTGCTTGGGGTTTCCGGGTGCGGTCACGATCACCAGGGTGTTGCGGGCAAAGATCTGCGGGGGGTTGACCTTGTCGGTCACCTTGTTCATGGTCGCCTCGTCGGCGGTGGCGAGCACATCCACGTCGGCGCCCTGCTGGATCTGGTTGACCAGCGCCGACGACCCATCGAAGTTGATCTTCACGTCGACGTCGGAATGCTCCGCCTCGTAAGCCTTCTCGAGCTCGGTGAAGGTCTTCTTCAGCGATGCGGCCGCGTAGACGTTGAGGACGGTCTTCTCACCGCTTCCGCCGTCGTCCGACGACGAGCACCCGACCACGGTGACGGCCGCGGCCGCAACCACCCCGACGGCCGCGAACGTCTGACGAATCCTCTTGCTGCGCAGCATCATCCTGCTTCTCCCTCGACAACTGTCCATGGTGGTGTCCGACGCCGGGCGGCGTCAGCGGTGCGCGTCACGCTCGACGATCACGGTGGTCGCCTTGACCACCGCACTGGCGATCACGCCGGGTTCGAGGCCGAGTTCACGAGCGGCCTCGGCACTCATCAGTGAGGTGACCGTGAACGGCCCGCACTGCAGGCCGACCTTGGCCATCACCCCGTCCATCTCGACGTCGGTGACCAGACCGGTGAAGCGATTGCGGGCCGACGTCAGCACACGGTCGTCGTCGCCTCCCGGGTCGCGGGCACGGTCGGCCGCGAGTGCGGCCAGTTCGGCACCGTCGACGGTGGTCGCGCCCTCGGCGCTGGTGGCCGTCAGTGCCCCTGCACCGATCCACCGGCGCACGGTGTCGTCACTGACCCCGAGCAGCGCCGCCGCTTCTTTGATCCTGATTGCGACCATGCGGGTACCCTAACCGCACTTGCGGACAGATGTCAGTTCTAGGTCCGCAAACACGGAACCTTGGGACGCCTCACTCGCGTCAGGACGCGTTGTGAGCGTCGAAGACCTGCTGGGCCACCTTCATCGCCGACAACGCCGCGGGCGCACCGCAATACCCCGCGGTGTGCACGATCGCCTCGACGATCTCCTCCTGGGTGAGTCCGTTGGTGAGCGCGCCACGGACATGCCCGACGAGTTCCTCGTGCGCACGCAACGCGGTGAGGATGCCGATGTTGAGCAGGCTGCGGTCCCGTCGCTCGAGTCCCTCCCGGTTCCACACCGCATCCCACACATGTTCGGTGACGAACTGCTGCAGCGTCGCCGAGGCGGTTCCGTCGGTCCGCGCGAGTGCCGCGTCGACGAAGTCGTCGCCCATCACCGCGCGCCGCACCCGCAGGCCGTTCTCGAATGATTCGGAATCGTGATCAAAACTGTCGCTTGGCATTCGTTCATGGTCGCAGACCTGCGGCGGCGATCTGCCGATGAGTTCTGCCGAGTGTGGTGGTCTGTATCGAGGACAGCTCACCGAAAATCGCTGGCGCCCCGACCCGCGCCTCCCTAGCCTGGAGAAACATGACCGCACAACCAGCAGTCGAGACCGGGGCCATCGGTTCCGACACCCCCGCGATCGAGGCCGTCGACCTCGTGAAGACCTTCGGTGAGTTCACCGCCGTCGACGGTGTCTCGTTCTCCGTCCCCCAGGGATCGGTCCTGGGACTGCTCGGCCCCAACGGCGCCGGGAAGACCACCATCGTCCGCATGATGACCACGCTGTCCGAGCCGACCTCGGGTACCGCCCGCATCGCCGGGTTCGACATCCGCGACGACCCGGAGGAGGTCCGCCGGCACATGGGCCTGACCGGCCAGGCGGCCACCGTCGACGAGATCCTGACCGGCCGCGAGAATCTCCGGATGATCGGCGGCCTCTACGGAATCCGCCGCCGGGAACTCGCCGAACGCAGCGACCGCCTGCTCGAGCAGTTCTCCCTCACCGACGCCGGCAACAAACAGGTCAAGTCGTACTCCGGCGGTATGCGCCGACGACTCGACCTCGCCGTGAGTCTGCTCGCCGCACCACCGGTGCTGTTCCTCGACGAGCCGACCACCGGACTGGATCCGCGCAGCCGCAACGAGTTGTGGGATGTGTTGCGGGAACTGGTCGACGGCGGCACCACACTGCTGCTCACCACGCAGTACCTGGAGGAGGCGGACCAGCTCGCCGACGACATCGTCGTCATCGACCGCGGCACGATCATCGCGCACGGCACCCCGCTGCAACTCAAACAGCAGGCCGGGGCGGCGAGTGTGGTGGTCACCGTGTCGGCGGACTCCGATCTCGAACCGGCACGCGAACTGTTGTCCCGGTACGGCCAGGAGGTCTTCGTCGACGCCGCCTCACGCACCGTCACCACCCCGGCCTCGGGACTGTCGGATCTGACCCGGATCGCCGGCTGGTTCGACGAATCACAGATCGGTGTCGACGATCTCGGCCTCGCCCGGCCGAGCCTCGACGACGTGTTCCTCTCGCTCACCGGACATCGTGCCCAAGCGGACACCGCAGACAACTCCGGCGCAGATACCTCCGGCGCCGCCCACCCGACCGCCTCCACCAAGGGGGAATCCGCATGACCGCCACCGCCGCCACCTCGACCTCAGCATCCGCGCCGCGATCGCCGGCCTCGGCACCTGCGATCCATCAGACCAACATCTGGCAGCAATCCTGGATCATGGTTCGCCGCAACCTGATCCACACCCGCCGCATGCCGGAGATGCTCTCCGACGTCACGATCCAGCCGATCATGTTCGTGGTGCTGTTCGCCTACGTCTTCGGACCGGCGATCAGCCTCGGTGTGCCCGGCGTGAGCTACAAGGAGTACCTGCTGCCCGGCATCATGGGGCAGACCATCGTGTTCACCGCGTTCATCGTGGCCACCGGCATCACCGCCGACATCGAGAAGGGAATCGTCGACCGCTTCCGCTCGCTGCCGATCCGACGCTCCTCGGTGCTCGTCGGCCGCAGTATCGCCAGCCTGATCCACTCCTCGATCGGCATCGTCGTGATGGCGGTGACGGGGCTGATCATCGGATGGCGGATCACCACGTCGGTCGGCGAGGGCATCCTGGGTTTCGCCCTGGTGCTGCTGTTCGGTTTCGGGATGATCTGGTTCGGTGTGCTCATCGGCTCCTGGCTGCGATCGGTCGAGGCGGTCAACGGGTTCATGTTCACCCTGCTGTTCCCGCTGACCTTCGTGTCCAATGCCTTCGTCCCCACCGCCAACATGCAGCCGTGGCTGCGCGCGATCGCCGAATGGAATCCGTTGTCGGCGCTCGTGCAGGCCATGCGCATCCTGTGGGGCAACGGGCCGGAGGCCGCCGAGACCGCCGCCTGGCCGATGCGCCATCCCGAGCTCGCCACCCTGATCTGGGCGATCGTCCTGACCGCCGTGTTCGCCCCGTTCGCCGTACGCGGCTACAACCGCCGGACCGCCGACTGATCAGCCCCCGCACCGGTCAGGACTTCACACCGGGCAGGGCTCCGCCGCAGGTCGCGGCGATCCATCATGATCGACATGGCTACGATCGAACGGTGTCCGACGACGACCCCGACTCGGGGGCACCCGACATCCCGGCCTACACGCCGGAGATGTGGCGACGCCCGATCAACCTGCCGGGCACCGTCTCGATCGGCCTCTCCCGCGCCGAGCAGGCCGCCAACCAGATAGCGCGCCTGGCCGCCGGGACGCCGGCGGGCGAGCGGATCGGCAGCAAGGACGACATCCGCCAGATCACCAGGGTGTCGGTCGGCACCGTCAACGAGGCCATCAAGCTCGCGCTGGAACGCGGGGTGATCACCTCTCGACCGGGCCCCGGCGGCGGGATCTTCGCCGCCGACCCCTCGCCGCTGTCGCGGATGAACGGGTGGTTCCGATCCGCCGCCGAGGACAGCTCGGCGCTCGCCGAATCGATCCAGATCCGCGATGCGATCGCACCTCTCGTCGTGACCGAGGCACTCTCGATGCTGACCGACGACGACGTGCGCGAGATGCGCACACGCGTCGACCACATGCGCCGGACGCGCGACGAGCACGACATCTCCGGCTTCGTCTGGGCGGCATGGCACGTTCACGAACACCTCGCGAGCGTCGGCCACAGTCAACTGCTCAACAGCCTCTACCTCAGCATCATGGACGTCGGCACGTCCCATCTCCGCGCCCAGCTCGAGGCCGTCGACGGCCGCACGCCGGTGTACCTCGACCGCCTCGCCGAGGTCGTCGAACAGCTGGTCGACGCGCTCGCCGCGCATGACGCCGACGCCGCCGTCGCCGCGCTCTGCCGGACCGACCCGACGATGATCCTGCGGGCGCCCGCCTCCGCCGACTGACCGGCGCACCCCGCCGCCTCGGCCCCGGTACCCGCACACCGCTTTTCGCCCGACCCCGGCGTTCCGGACGTTCGCGACCTTCTCGACAACACCTCTGATCAGGCATTTCCCTGCCTCAGAAAAACAATCATGATCAATACGATCAATCCCTTGACAGGTGATCCGCATCACGGTCATGATGTGACCTACGCAATTAATCATTACTTATTAGGAGGTGGTCGACGATGCTCACCCAGGAGTTCCGCGACCTGATGGCCGGGGTGTGCGCACCCGTCACCGTCATCACCACCGGCGACGCCGACGGTCCGCACGGCGCCACGGTCAGCTCACTCGCATCGCTGTCACTGCGGCCGGCGCTGCTCTCGATCGCCCTCGACCAGAACTCACAGCTGCTGGGCCGCATCCGCGCCACCGGCCGATTCGGCGTCAACGTGCTCAGCGCCACGCAGGACGACGTCGCCACGGCCTTCGCCTCACGCGGCGTCGACCGGTTCGGCACCACCGGGTGGTCGACGTGCGACGGGCTCCCCCGCCTCGACGACATCGCCGGCTGGGCGTCCTGCGACGTGACCCAGACCGTCGAGGCAGGCGATCACCTGCTCCTCGTCGGCACCGTCACCCGCGCCGCGTCGGTGCACCGGCCCCCACTCGTCTACGCCCACCGGACCTTCGGCACGCACTCGCGGTACGCCGCCCGCCCTCGCCCCACCATCGTCGACCAGATCACCGCCTGCGCCGTCTGACGCACCCCCCACCAGGAGAAACAATGACCATCACCGCCCCCAACCCCACCCAGGCCGTCCCCAGCGATGCCGAACTCGTCGCCCGGGCAACCGAACTCAAGCCTCTGCTCGCCGCCAACAGCGCCCAGGGAGAACGCGACCGGCGCGTCGTCGCCGAGAGCATCCAGGCACTCACCGACGCCGGACTGTTCCGCCTGTCGGTGCCGAAACGCTATGGCGGATACGAGACGTCGATGCGCACGATGCTCGACGTGTCGGCCGTCGTCGCCGAGGCCGACGGTGGAACGAGCTGGGTCGTCACGCTCACCAATGTCTGCAACTGGCTGGTCGGCCTGATGTCACAGGAGGCACAGGACGAGGTGTTCGGCGCCGATCCCGACGCCCGGGTGTCGGGGGTGCTCGCCCCCACCGCCGAGACACGCAAGGTCGACGGCGGCTACCGGGTGAACGGCAAGTGGTACTACAACTCCGGCTCACATCACTGCACCTGGGCGGTCATGGGCATCCCGATCACCGACGCCGACGGTGCCGTCGTCGACCAGGGTTGTGCCCTGATCCCGCGCACCGACCTCGGATTCGAGGACACCTGGTTCGTCGCGGGTATGCGGGCATCGGGCAGCAACTGCCTGATCGCCGAGGACGTCTTCGTCCCGGATCACCGGGTCATGAGTGTGCCGCCCGCCATCGAGGGCCACTACCCCACCCCGCACACCGACGAGGTGCTCTATCGCTCGGCGCTGATCCCCATGCTGGCCCTGGTCCTGGTCGGCCCGCAGCTCGGTATGGGACGCGCCGCCCTCGACTTCGTCGTCGAGAAGGCAGCCCGAAAGCCCATCTCGTACACCTTCTTCGACTCACAGAAGGAGTCGACGGCCTTCCAGCTGCAGGTCGCCGAGGCGTCCCGGCTCATCGACACCGCACATCTGCACGCCTACCGCGCGGCCGCCGACATCGACGAGGCCGCCGCCCGCGGCGAGTACCCCGACCACCTGGTGCGTGCGCGCGTGCGCTCGGACACCGGCTACGTCGCCGACTGCATCACCCGCGCCATCGACATCCTGCTCTCGGCACACGGGGCCGGTTCCTTCGCGGAATTCAGTCCGCTGCAACGGACCTGGCGTGACTCCGCCACCGCCGCCCGCCATGCGATCGTCTCGCCGGCGGTGAGCTACGAGGCGTACGGCAAGGCGCTGCTCGGCGTCGACGAACCGATCACCCCGATGATCTGACGGCCACCCCCGAAACCCTGAGGAGCAACTCACATGCGTATCGCCAACCACGACAACCGCGCCGCCCTGGTGATCGGCGAGGACGGTGACGAGCGGGTGATCGATCTCGCCACCGCCTCCGCCGGACGCTTCGGTCCGGATCCGGATTCCCTGTACGACAACTGGTCCGAGTTCCTCTCGTGGGCACAGGACCTCGACATCCCGGCGGCGACGTCGACACCGCTCGATCGTGCCCGACTGGCCGCACCGTCACCCCGGCCGAGGCAGGTCTTCGCGGTGGGACTCAACTATCACGCGCATGCCTCGGAGTCGGGATTCGAGTCACCGGAACACCTTCCGCCTGTCTTCACCAAGTACGTGTCGAGCTTCTCCGGACCCGACACCACCGTCACCATCCCCGACGGCGGGTCCGTCGACTGGGAGGTCGAGCTCGTCGCGATCATCGGCCGCCAGACACACGAGGTGTCCGCCGACGACGCCTGGGATCACATCGCCGGTCTCACCGTCGGGCAGGACATCTCCGAGCGGATCACCCAGACACGCGGTCCGGCACCGCAGTTCGGCCTGGGCAAGTCGTTCCCGGGATTCTCTCCCCAGGGTCCGTGGCTGGTCACCCCGGATCAGCTGCGCGACCGCGACGATCTCGAACTCGGTTGCACCATCGACGGTGAGGAAATGCAGAAGGGCCGTACCCGCGACCTGATCTTCTCGGTGCCCGAGCTCGTCGCCGGGTTGTCGCGTTCGGTCACCCTCTACCCCGGCGACGTGATCTTCACCGGCACCCCGGCCGGTGTCGGTGCGGGCCGGCAGCCACAGCGCTTCCTGCAGCCGGGCGAGCGTCTCGACAGCTGGATCACCGGCATCGGCTCGCTGCACCAGACCTTCGTCGCCGCCGGCCGGGCAACCGACTAGCCGAACAGGAGAATCATCATGTCCCTTCATCGACTCGCCTCGGTCACCATCGGTGTGCCGAATGTCGCCGAGACATCGCAGTACTACACCGAATTCGGGCTCGCCCCCGGACCCGACGGCTGGTTCTCCACCGCCGACGGCGGACGGCAGCTGCGGATCGTCGAAACACCGTCCCGCCGTCTGGTCGCGATGACCGTCGGTGCCGACCACCCCGACGACCTCGAGCGCATCACACACAACCTGACCGGACTCGACATCCCCTACCAGGGCGACGCAACCCGGATCACCGCCGTCGAGGCCGCCACCGGGGTGACGGTGAGCGTCGAGGTCGCGCCCCGTGTCACCCAGTCACCCGTCGAGGGCACACCGTACAACGGTCCGGGCCGGCTCGAGCGCGAGACCTGCCGCGCACCCGGCGTGCTGCGAGACGGACCGATCCGGCCGCGCAAACTGGGTCATGCGGTGATCGGCAGTACCGATCACGCTGTCACCCAACGGTTCTTCACGCACGGACTCGGATTCAAGATCAGTGACGAGGTCCCGGGACTCGCCGCCTTCCTGCGCTGCTCCACCGACCACCACAATGTGCTGGTGCAGCAGGCGCCGGTGAACTTCCTGCATCACACGTCGTGGCAGGTCGACGACGTGGACGAGGTGGGTCGGGGCGCGATGCGCATGCTGGAGGCCGATCCGGATCGCCACGTGTGGGGCCTCGGCCGTCACTACGCGGGCTCGAACTTCTTCTGGTACCTCAAGGATCCGGCCGGCAACTTCAGCGAGTACTACTCCGACATGGACTCGATCGTCGACGACCAGCTGTGGACCCCCGAGATCGTCGAGGGGGCGCGGGGTCTGTTCAGCTGGGGACCTCCGCCGCCGCCGTCGTTCCTGCAGCCCGAGGACCTCGCGGCCCTCATGACCGGGGCACACAGCGCGGCCTGACGCCACGTCCACGGTTCCCACCCCCAGCATGTCAAGGACACCGCCATGAGTTCCTCACCCCACCCGATCTGGCAGCCCGACCCGGACGCCCTCCCCGCCACCCGGCTCCACGCCTTCACCGAACGGGTGGAAACGTCGACCGGACAACGGTTTCCGTCATATCCCGACCTGTGGCGATGGTCGGTCGATCATCCGAAGGACTTCTGGTCTGCCGTGGTCGACCATTTCGACATCCTCGTCGACGGGATACCGGCCGACGTCCTGCCGGATCCGGTCATGCCGGGTGCACGCTGGTTCCCGGGTGCACGTGTCAACTATGCCGAGAACATGCTCCGGCACCGGGGCGAGGGCACCGCGGTGGTCGCGGTCGACGAGGGCGGGACCACCACGGCGGTGTCGTGGGAGCAACTGCGCGGCATGGTCGGTGCGGTGCAGCGGTGGCTGCGCGAGCAAGGGGTCGGGCCAGGGGATCGGGTGGTCGGCTACCTGCCGAACTCGCCGGCCGCACTCGTCGGCATGCTGGCCACCACCGGACTCGGCGCGATCTGGTCGGCATGCGGTCAGGACTACGGTTCCGACGGTGCCACAGCACGATTGGGGCAGCTCGATCCGGTCGTCCTGATCGCCGCCGACGGGTACCGCTGGAACGGCAGGACCCACGATCGCCGGGACCAGACCACCGCGCTCGCGGCGTCGATGCCCCGGCTGCGCGCGGTCCTGCACGTCCCCCGGGTCCACTCCGGCGGCCTTCCCGATCAGACTGTGCCCGTGGGGTTGTGGGACGAGGTGATCTCGACCCCGGCCGAGCCCGTCTTCGAGCGGGTCGAGTTCAACGAACCCCTGTGGGTGCTGTTCTCCTCCGGCACCACAGGTGTCCCCAAGGGGATCATGCACTCGCACGGTGGCGTCACCCTCGACCACGCGAGGCTGCTCGGCCTGCACAACGACCTCGGGCCCGGCGACCGGTTCTTCTGGTTCACCACGACCAACTGGATGATGTGGAATCTCGTCGCGTCCGGACTGCTCACCGGCGCCACCGTCGTCCTCTACGACGGCGCGCCCGGCCATCCGGCGCCGTCGCGGCTGTGGGAGATCGCCGCCGAGCACCGGGTGACCGTCCTCGGAGTGAGCCCCGGCTATCTCGCCGCGTCCGAAACTGCCGGTGTCCGAACGGATGTCGACGTCGACCTGTCGGCGTTGCGGTCGATCGGGTCCACCGGTGCGCCTCTGCCGGCACATGCATACCGGTGGGTCCACGACAATGTCGGCCCGCACATCCAGCTCACCTCCACCACCGGTGGCACCGATGTGGTCAGCGGGTTCGCGGGCAGCGCCCCCACCACCCCGGTGTGGCCCGGCGAGATCTCCGCGCCGCTGCTCGGCGTCGATCTGCAGGCCTGGAACCAGTTGGGCGAGAATGTGGTCGACGAGGTCGGCGAGCTCGTCATCGCATCCCCCATGCCGTCGATGCCCGTCGCCTTCTGGAACGACCCGGATGGCCGGCGATACCGGAACGCCTACTTCGACACCTATCCGGGAGTGTGGCGCCACGGTGACTGGATCACCATCACCGGCAGGGGTTCGGTCGTGGTGTCCGGACGCTCGGACGCCACCCTGAACCGGCAGGGCGTGCGGCTGGGCAGCGCCGACATCTACGCCGTCGTCGACCCGTTCCCCGAGATCGGCGAATCCCTCGTCATCGGAGCCGAACTCGACGACGGCCGGTACTGGATGCCGCTGTTCGTCGTGGTCGCCGAGGGGTATGTCCTCGATGACGCGCTGCGAGGGCGGATCGTCGAGGCGTTGCGCACCAACGCATCCCCGCGCCACGTCCCGGACGAGATCATCGCGGTCCCCGCGATCCCCCACACCCGCACGGGCAAGAAGCTCGAGATCCCGGTGAAACGGATCATCCAGGGAGCGGCCATGAGTGAGGTCGTCGGCGCCGACACCGTCGACGACCCCGCCGCCCTCCAGCACTTCGAACGGTTCGCCCCCTCCCCGAAACCAGGGGAAGGTTGTTCTTCCCCTGGTTTCGCCACCCTCCCCTAGTTGAAACCCGAGGAAGGCCACGAAAATACGGGAAAGTCGCCGACGACCCGAACGACAACACACCCGCACCCGCACCCGCACCCGCCTCCCGAAACCAGGGGAAGGCTGTTCCTCCCCTAGTTTCGCCACCCTTCCCTGGTTGAAACCCGGGGAAGGCCACGAAAGTAGGGGAAGTCACCTTCCCCTACTTTCGGGAGGAGGAGCGGAAGGAAGAAGAAGAGCCGACGACGACGGACGCACCCGACCCACCGTCCGGAGAACGGGGATCGAGTCGGTCACTCCGTCGCGGCGAGTGCTGCGATGGGGTCGCTGTAGACCGCGTCCAGCGAGACCGCACCGGCTGCCTGCTGCTGGACAGAGGCACCCGAATGTGACACGCGCACATCACGATTGGCAACCACCGAGGTTCCCCGGATGGCCGCTGCCACGGCCGGGAGGGTGGACGGGTAGTCGGTGAACGCCTGACCGCCCAGGATGACGTGATCGGGATTGAAGATGTCGGCGATCAGGGCGACGGTCCGGCCGAGGACCTCGGCGCGCTCCTCGAGCAGCGCCTGCGCGGTCGGATCACCGGCACGGGCGAGCGCGATCACCCCGTCGACATCCTCCACCGGAAGATTCAGCGACTGCGCCGCCTCGACGACGCCGGTGTCGCTCACCGCGGGCTCGAGCCGACCGGTGCGATTGGGGTCGAGCAAGGTGGTGCCCGCCGCCGGGAAGTGCCCGATCACCGGCGGACCGGCAGCCGGGGTGTGCACGGTGCCGTCGACGCTGAAGGCGATACCGACCATCTCACGGGCGTAGAAGTAGAGGAAGCTCGCGCGCTGCGAATCGTCGTCGGTGACCGTGCCCGGGTTCACCACGAGCTCGGCGGCGGCCATCGCCTCGACATGCGAGGCCACCGACACCGGCAGGCCCACCGACTCGGCGATGATCCGCCCGACCGGCGCGTTGGTCCAGCCCAGACGGGGGTGGTCGACGAAGCCACCGGAGGCGACGCGGCCACCCACGGCGACGCCGGCCCACAGGATGCGGCGGTTGTTCCAGCGGCCGAGGAAGCGGCGCGCACTGTCGCCGATCGCGGTGAGTGTCTGCTCCGGCGACTCGGCGACCGGGGTGGGGATCTGGATGGCGCCGACGACGCGGTGCAGCAGGTCGTGGGTGGTGATCGAGGTGACCTTGAAGCCGATGTGGATGCCGAGGGTCAGGTAGTCGGCAACGTTCAGCTCGAACGGCAGACGCGGACGGCCGATGGCGCCGGCCGGGGCGAGGTCGGCGCGCTCACGCAGCAGCCCGGCCTTGAGCAAGGTGCCGACCTGGCGGTTGACGGTGGAGATGGACAGACCGGTGAGTTCGGCGGCCTCGTCCCGGAACAGCGGGCCCGAGAGCCGGGCGGTGCGCAGGACCAGCGCCGCCGGCTTGGTGGAGAGTTCGAGCTGCGGGGTCGCGACGTGAATCGGCCGGCCTCCCTGGGTGCGGGTCGTTCGGGGTGAGCTGACCCGGCTGCCGGTGGGGCGGGGACGGGAGATCCGTGGCGGTGCCGGTCGGGCCGGGGCCGGAACGGTGGCGGTGCTGCGGTGATCGATGGTGGCAGTCATGTTTCGTGTCCTCACGGAGTGGACCGCAGGCGGTTGTCGGCATCCGACACCGGTCGTCGGCGACCGGTGGGGCGACACTCTGCGGCGAGTTCGTTGTTTCGGGGCGGATCGGAGAAACAGCAGCCGCACGGCGTCCGACGATGGACGCACCTCGAGAGCGGCTGGTCAGCGCATTCGACAACAACAGAGGACACGAGCGAACGGCAGGCGACAGCCCAGGGCGGTGATCATATAGGTCACCTCCGGGATGCGGGTCTGCTCGTTCGCGTGCATGGGTGTCAAGCTAACAACGTGCGTCACCGCATGGCAACCCGGACAGCGAGGTGACTTCGTCACACCCCGACCGGTGTCGGTGGCCCGACGTAGCCTGGATCACATGTCCACGAGCACCGAGACGAGCCCTTCGGAGAGCGAGTTCCTGGAGGTCACCGAGCCTTTTCGACGCGAGATCATCGCCCACTGCTATCGCATGACGGGGTCGCATCACGACGCCGAGGACCTCACCCAGGAGACCTACCTGCGCGCCTGGCGGGGGTATCCGAAGTTCGATCACCGCGCCTCGGTCCGGACCTGGCTGCACAAGATCGCCACCAACACCTGCCTCACCGCACTCGACGGATCGCGGCGCCGGCCCCTGCCGTCGGGGCTGGGCGGCAACGCCTTCGACCCCACCGACACGCTGCTGCAAGACCACGAGGTGCCGTGGCTGCAGCCGTATGCGGGCACCGTCGACGAGGTCGCCCCGGGCGACGACGCCGACCCGGCATATGTGGTGGGTGCCCGGGAATCGATCCGGCTCGCCTTCATCGCCGCACTACAGCACCTCCCGGAGCGGCAGCGTGCCGTCCTGATCCTGCGGGATGTGTTGCAGTGGAGGGCCGCCGAGGTGGCCGACGCGATCGGCATCACCACCGCGGCGGTCAACAGTCTGCTGCAGCGCGCCCGAGAACAGCTCCGCGCGGACCGGCCCGACCCCGACGCCCCGGTCACCATCGACGATCCGGCGACGCGCGACCTGCTCGCACGCTATGTCTCGGCGTTCGAACGCTACGACGTGGACGCGATCGCAGCGATGTTCACCGACTCCTCGATCTGGGAGATGCCGCCGTTCACCGGGTGGTATCAGGGGGCCGAGTCGATCGCGACCCTCATCCGGGGTAACTGCCCCGCCGAGAAGGCCGGCGACCAGATCCTGCTGCCGGCCACCGCAAACGGGCAGCCCGCCTTCGGCCTGTACATGCGCGGCCCCGACGACGTGCATCGCCCGTTCCAGTTGCAGGTCCTCGACCTCGATCCATCCGGCAAGGTCGCCCACGTCGTCGCCTTCTTCGGCGACGACCTCGAGGCGGAGTTCGCCCGCTTCGGTCTGCCGGCCGTGCCGTACGAGGTCTCAGCAGGCTGACGTGGCCGGGCGGCGCGGATCGGTCCACACCACCTCCCAGGCGTGGCCGTCGAGGTCGCAGAACGTGCGGGCATAGAGGAAGCCGAGGTCGGTGGGCGGCCGCAGGACGGTGGCACCGCAGTGCAGCGCCGCGTCGAGGCGCCGGTCCACGTCGCTGCGCGCGGGCACCGAGATCGCGAGCACCGTCTCCCGGCCGACGGCGGGATCGGGTACCGGACCTGCCGAGTATCCCGCGAACCGGTGACTCCGGTGCATCATCACCACGGCGTTCGGCGTGACCGGCATGCACAGGGTGGAGCCATCGCTGAACATCTCGTCGAAGACGAACCCGAGCCCTTCGAAAAAGCCACGGGTACGCGATATCTCGGCAACCGCCAGATTGACGAACAGTGTCGGCGACACGACATACCTCCTCGGCCCGCGGGACTCGGCCACCCCGGGCGCCACGGGTATGACCAACGAGGGCCGTGGAATTCATCGGTGCAGCCGCCTCTGCGATCTGGAGACGGCCGCCGCACACGGTGGTCGGTGACGTTATGCGAGCGAGGCGGCAAATCCTTCCAGACGCTCACGCACCCAGTTGGTCACCAGCTCGGCCGTCGGAGACAACACAACGTCGGAAAAGGTCGCTCGCGACGAGTGATTCGACGGGAGGTTCGGTTCGTCCGAGGTTCGGGCACCGACCAGCAGGAATACCCCTGGGACCTCGTTCAGGATCCAGGAGAAGTCCTCCGAGATACTCACCGGTTCAGACAGTCGTGTGACCTGACGGCCGTACTTGTCGGCGATCGCGAGCAGTGCATCGAATTCGCCCGGGTCACTGATCGTCGGAAGCGTGTCCCGACGCAGTTCGATCTCCACCGTCACATCGTGAGCAGCGGCGATCCCGGTGACGGTTCGCCGCACGACACCTTCGAGCGTCTTCGTTGTCGCCTCGGAGAACGCCCGAATGACTCCTGACAACTCGGCTCTGTCGGGGATGACGTTGCGCGCCTCGCCTGCCTGGAGGGCGCCGAATGTGACGGTCGAAGGCTCGAACATCGACACAGCGTGTGCGGCGGCGGCGGTCGTCGCTCCCACCATCTCGGCGGCGGCGGTCAGCGGACTGGCCGCGAGATGCGGCGCCGATCCGTGGCCTCCCCGACCGGTGACAACGATGTCGACGAGGGTCGACCCCGATAGCACCGCGCCCGGACGCGAGGCCATCTCCCCCTGGGACAGGAGATGCGACAGCACATGTAGCCCGAGGGCAGCACGGGGCCTGGCACCAGCAGCGTCGAGCAGCCCTTCCGCCAAGGCACGTTGCGCACCCCCGTGGCCTTCTTCTCCGGGCTGGAAGAAGAAGATGACGTCACCCTTCAGTTCGTCTCGGTTCGCATAGGTGGACATGGCGGCCGCGACGACGACTGCCATGTGCACGTCATGTCCACACGCATGCATCGCCCCGTTGGTGGCCGCCCATTCCAGGCCGGTCTCCTCCTGAATGGGCAGCGCGTCCATGTCTGAACGGACCAGCACGGTAGGTACCTGGTCGAGCCGTGTGCGGTCGACTGCACCGCCGCGCACGATCGCGGTGACCGAGGTCATCGCCGCCCCACATCGAACCTCAAGACCTCCGTCCCGCAAGTGCTTCACAAGAATGCCCTGAGTGACAGGGAGATCCATTCCGACCTCCGGCACCCGGTGCAACTCGTGACGCAGCGCAATCAGTTCAGCGTCCTTCACATCTGCTCCCATACCGAATTGTCGATACGGACCGGTGGTCCGTATCCCGACATGATGGTGACCGCGATCAGCCCAGGCGGGCCGGCTTGCCGACAGATGGTCGGGGTGTCTGCGGCGTGGTCGGGGGCAGGCCCTCCGATACGCGACACCGGGCCGCTGATCTCGATCGATCTCAACAAGGGCGCCCCGTTCCCTCCTGGGAACTCCTGCCCGGGTGGCCGTTCCAGCGTGAACGGCATGTCTGGGCGCATGATGGACCGATCACACCCGACCAACCAGACCGCCGCTCCCTCGCGCCGCAGCTCGACGGAGGCTTCGCCGGCAGCGGTCCCCAACACGACCCACGCAGCCAATGCTCGGCGATGCGCCAGAGCTGCCGCCACAAGCCGCCCGAATGGATGCGTGGCCGCCTGGGATTCGTCCTCTACGGTGACCAGTTCCAAAAACGAGTTACCCAACGGCATGATCCGATTCCGGGTGCCGACACCCAGATGGACACCGCCACCGACGAAGCGCCGGCCGAGCCGATCGGCGAGGACGCGTTCACCTCGATCGAGGTCCTCGGCCACCAGAACGATATGATCTACAGCGGCCAACGTGCTTTCTCCTTTCGTGAGAGGTTTGCTGAGTACATGTCTGTTGAATCCCGGTCGCCGAGCCCGGACGGCAACGGCGAGACATCAGCAATGCTCAAGATCGGCCAGGTCGCTCAACTGGTCGGTGTCTCGCCGTCGCGTATTCGGCTGTGGGAAAGCGAGAGACTGATCAGCCCTCACCGGACGCCCACCGGGCAGCGACTTTTCACTGTCGCCGACGTGCGTCGCCTCGAACGCATCCGACGTCTCTTCGACTCGAAGTCGATGACAGCGGTAGGTGTCCGTCAGGCATTGGGAGCCGATCCCGATCATCCAGCAGAACCAGCCGATTCCGACAACGATGCGAACCCGGTACTCGGCGCCCGGGCCAAGGCGCTGCGGCAGCGTCAGCACATGAGCCTGCGTGAACTCTCACGTGAGATCGGGATGAGCCCATCAGCGCTCAGTTCCTTCGAACGAGGCCAGAGTAAGCCGAGCATCGGACGAATCACCCAGATCGCGCACGCTCTGGGAACAACGACCCCGGACCTCCTCGGCGTTCCTGCCGCCGAGGAGAGCGCGGTGGTACGGGCCGATTGCCGCAAGCGACTACCACTTGGGGCCGAAGGCGTCATCATCGAGAATCTCTACGAGTCCTCGACGGTACTCCAATCCCAAATGGTCACGGTACGACCAGGGTTCGGTAGCGGCGAGCCGATGACCCATGCAGGTGAAGAGTTCCTGACTGTCATCGAGGGCGAGATCGAGCTGACGCTCGACGGAGTCGAGACCATCGAACTCCGTACCGGCGACTCGATGACCTTCACCAGCACTCGGCCTCACAGCTACTTCAATCGAAGCCCGACGACGGCCCGCATAGTGTGGGTGAACACTCCACCCACTTTCTGATGTCGTCCACCGTGTCGTCGGGCGATCCTCTGCCTGCGACCAGGTCCCACGGTCAATCAATCACCGCGACAGCGCGGATCGGCGATCCGGTGCCTCCGACGAGGTTCAGGGGTAGGCCAAAATAGTCGAAGCGCTTGTTGATCAGCTGCCCCAGATTGGTCAGATGTTCCGTGTTGACAATTCCATACTTCTTACACACCATATGACCGGAAAAAGTGTTGTCGAGACTGTTGTCGATCGCATTACAGTCCGTACCGATATTCACCACCCCCTTCTGCGCGAGGTATTCCGCACCCTCCCAAGAGAATCCCGGATTCTCATCGATGTACTTACGCTGCGGAAACCAGCGGTCACCGTAGTCAAACCAGGCAAGAACAATGTCCCCCGGGCGAATCTCTTGCCCGGCTTCGGCAAGCTTGTCTTCTGCGCGCTTGATGGCGGCGACATCCGCATACCCGAGGTGATCGTCGTCAGGACTCTGGAACTGAACATGTGACAGATCCAAGCAAACCGCCGAACCGTAGTAGTAACTCAACGGCGTGTTGTCGATCGTGCATCCGGCGGGGTCGTACTCGATCGTGGCATCGGTATGGGTTCCGGCATGCTCACTGATGACCAGATTCCGAGCATAGAATCCGTCCGCCGTACCGTACATTTCCTTGAACTGCTCGTGAGTCTGGTTGACCGGAGTGAAGGTGCGTTGATGGCCGAACCACATCGGCATCCCTTCATAGATCGGTCGGGTGAGATCCACAATCGTCGGTCTCCCATCGAGGAGTTGCGCCCCCAGCGCGGGAACCTGACTGCGTTCGGTGGTGGTCATGTGAGGTTACCTTTCGAATGAGCGGCAGTGAATGAACCGAATGTGCTGTCGTAGAAGGTCAACGGTCCGACCCCGGTGGCCCCCGCGCCGATCCGGGCGGTGATCACGTCGGCGATGACGAGCAGGTGATCTATCGCCTCCACGATGTAGGCCACGCGACACTCGAGGTTGTAGAGCGCTTGCGCGATCACCGGCACGCCCAACTCTGCGCTCGGTCGATCGAGCTGTTCGTCCGGAATGAACTTCGGTTGCCCAGGAGCGGCGAGCGACCTGGCAAGCGCCTCGTCCTCCGCAGACAGGATCGCGACCCCGAACTTCTCCTGCTCGACGATGAATTGCGCAGTCGCAGTGTTCTTCCCAACAGACAAAGAGATTCTTGCCGGATCAGCGGAAAAGGACGACACCGAGCTGAGCGTGACTCCCCATGGGCGCCCGTCGGTCAACGTTGTCACCACCACGACCCCACAGGCGAGCTTGCGCATCGATGCGCGGAAATCCTCGGCGGCCACAGAATCGGAGACCGGCCCGGTCCCCTGCCACAAGAGCGCATTTCGCTTGTCGGGGACCATCTGGGTCATCACTCGATCCCCACGTAGTCACGGACACGTCGAGCAGCGGCCGATCGGTCGGTCTTCGAGTAGACGAGTTGCCGTACGAAGGCCGGCGGTGTGGCATTGACGTTCTCGAAGAGACCGACACGTCCGGCATGCGCCCCCGCCACCAAGTCCCAGACGAAGTTGAAGAAGGTGTTCTTGTCTCGGGCGCTGACTCCGGTTCCTGGGAAGAACTCGGCCATTCGATCACCGAATTCTGGGTGATCCCATACCTTCTCGGGCCATCGCGCGATCAATGCCTGACCACACAGGTCACGCAGTTGATAGGTGATCCGCGGGTAGTTCTCGATGGAGTACAGGCGCCCGGCCGTGGTCAGTTCAGGGTTCGGCACCTGCAACCCACACCATTCGACCGACTCGTGGATGGTGGCAAGCGAGTAGGCCTTCAGTGTCTGCGCGTAGAGGGTGATATCTGCGACAGCCGCCTGGACACCGGGGATCTTGTCCGTACCCAGGATCTCCGTGATCACCTGCGCGACACCGGTGAACATCTCCGCACGGAAAGCCAACCGGGTCATCACAGACCAGAGCGAGTAGGCGCAGGACTCATAGTACAACGTCAACAGATCAAGGTTGTACTTGCTGAAGACGTACTCCCGCGGGATGAAGACGTTGTCGAAGATGATGGTCTGGTCGAGCTCCTCCCCGGCATGATCGAGCGGATGGTCACTGCGTGGAGCGTTCATCTTGGCGGTCGGCTCTCGCAGGATCAGGGTCAGACCAGGAGAGTTGACCGGAATCGCTGCCCAGATCGCCGCCTCCGGTCCGACGCCTCCGCCGAGTGTCGTCGACAGCGTGAAGAAGTGTGCCAGCGACCCAATGCTGCCGGCGACCTTCGCTCCCGAGACCACGATGCCATCGGGTCGATCCTCGACGATTCGCAGCTGAGACGGGCGTTTGTCTCGAGGAATCCTCTTGTCCGACTGAGGATCGGCGATCAAGTCCGTGCTCAGGAGATTGTGGTCTCCGGATAGATCCACGAAATCACGGACATGTTGGGCGAACTCGGGGTTCTCGGCCTCGATACGATCGATGGTGGACAGGAATCCCAATGCCATCATTGCGCCATAGTCATTGGGTCGACCGTACATTCCCATGGTCTGACCGGTGATGAACCGAGTGGCCTCACGCTTGGCCATCAGATCCTCACGGGTGCGTGGGACCTGCCAGCCGATGGCACGTCGGCCACCGTCCTCGCCGACATATGTGAGCACATCCCGCGTGGCGGGATCGAACTGGGCGTCTTGGATGGCGGCGAGGGTGTTGACCGCGCGCAGGTCGGGATGCGTGGTCACATCAGCGATGTCCTCGCCCTGAGAGCTGATGACACGACGTCCGTCGCGCAGAGATGCCTTGTAGGCGTCCCCGGAGAGCAGGTGACCGCCGGTCGCGTTCAGTTGTTCGGTCACCTTGTGGATGCGGAGCCGGTGCGCAGCGGCATCGTCAAGGGCCATAGAGGTGGTACTGATTGTCATGATCTGCCTCAGCTTTCGGTATCAGGAGTGGTTCGGGTGATGACGGCGATGGCTTCCACCTCGATCAGGAAGCCGTCGTACATGAGCCCGGCGACGCGGACTCCGGTCCCCGCAGGACCGTCGTCCGGGAGATACTCCATCCGAACGCGCGTCATGGTCTCCCAGTTCTGCTGAACCTCGTCGCCGGAACCCTCGAAGCAGTAGTAGGTGTTGAGTTTGATGACGTCGCTCCAGGTCGCCCCGGCCTCGGTGAGAATGGAGGTGAGTGACTCGAACACATTTCGGGTCTGTACCTCGATGTCCCCCTCACCGACGACGTTTCCGTGCATGTCGGCCGATAGCTGGCCTCCGGTGACAACGAGATTTCCCACTCGCCACCCCTGCGCGAACGGTGTGGGGATATGGTGCGTCCACGTGCTGTTCATCAAACGCTGGCGGTCGGCTCCGTCCCCGATGATGTGATCGAGCGCCGGGGAATCGGTGGCGGGTGTGATCTGCATGATGGTTCTCCTTTCAGAAGACCGTGGAAGGTGATGCCACGGCCTCGACACGCGAGGTACTGCGGGCTCGAACGAGTGCCAGGTAGAGCGCGAAGCTGACGATGGATCCGACAAGCCAGGAAATGTCGACACCATCCATTGCCGCCGAGATCCATCCCGTGTAGAACGCCCCCGACATGAAGGGCATCTGCACCACGAACCCGACGACATATGTGACCAGCGCGGGGATGTTGTACTTTCCGTATCCGGCATTGGCATCACTGAAGGAGGCAACGTCGTAGTGCCCCTTCGAAATCAGGTAGTAGTCGACGAGGTTGACCACGCTCCACGGGATGAGCAGACACATCAGGAAGTGGATGAAGCTCGAGTAGTTGACCAAGAAGTTGTCCGCAAAGAACAGCGCGACGACAAAAGCGATACCCGCGGTGATCGTGGCGACGGTGTTACGTGCCGCCGCTCCGGGCGACCAGGTCGGACGGAATGTCTGAATGAAAGTCAACGTGCACAAGGCCGGACCATAGAGATTGATGACGGCGGCGTCGATGGCGCCGAGGAACAACATCGCCAGTACGAACGCCGACACCGGGCCCGGCATGATGTCGACCAACTGTCCGATGGTTCCGTCTCCACCAGCAGCGGTGACCAGGAGTGCACCGAGCGCCATCATCGGAATCGCACCGAGAATCGAACCGAAGAAGGTGTAGCCGAATGCGGTGCGCGCGGGTGTCTCTTCAGGAAGATAGCGAGAGTAGTCCGATACATATGGGGCATAGGCGATCTGCCACACAGCTGCGATCGAGGCCATACCGACGAAGCCGATGAGGTCGAATGACTGGGCGACGGTGCCCGTCGTGTCCGAACCTGCCGCCCTGAGGACATAGACGGCGACGAGCGCGACGGCTATCGCGAAGAGCACCAGCAAGATTCGGTTGAGTCGGTGAATCAGTTCATATCCGAAGACCACCGCGACCAGGGCCACCACAGTCGTGATCACCAGGGCGAGTGTCGGATCGAGGCCAGGGGCGAGAGCAACCAACGTATCTCGGGCCAGAACGATGATCGAGGCCAGGAATCCCAGATACATGAGGATGACGACCACCAGGACCAAGAGGGAGCCGTACATCCCGAATTGTCCACGCGCCTGAATCATCTGAGGAACACCCAGTTTGGCCCCCTGCACCGAGTGAAGGGCCATGAAGACGGCGCCGATGAGGTTACCGACGACGATGGCGACGATCGATGCTGCTGCGCCGAGTCCGAAAACCGTCGGCCCCAGGACGCCGGTGACCAGGGTCAGCGGCATGACCTGGACGCCGAACCAGACTGCGAACAGGTGGCGCGCACTGCCCGTGCGCTTGTCGGCCGGCACGGGCTGAATCGTCAGCTCCTCGATCAGCGGCGAGTTGGTTTGTGTCATACGGATCTCCGGGGGTCGAGAGGGGAAGCATGAGGAAGTTGTACGGCAAACTTATCGCTGTGCGGTAAGAGTGCAATACCGCGCCGTCTCTGTTTTCCGGAACGAAACATCCACGAAACATGCTGGTGCGGCCCGGGTTGCGACCCACGGCGCAGAGCAGGCACGATAGCGCCTGTGCGGAATACTTCAGTTAGTGCGGGAGAAACAGTGCCGTCATATGTGCCGATGAACCAGTTGTTCACAATCGGTATCGGTCCATCCAGCAGCCACACGGTGGGGCCGATGCGTGCTGCTCGCGCCTTCACCCGAGACCCCCTGCTGCGGTCGTCGATACACCGAGTGAGTCGCATCCGGGTCAGACTCCTCGGCGCGCTCGGGGCGACCGGAATCGGGCACGGCACACCCGACGCAGTCGTCGCAGGACTGCTTGGCTGGCAACCACATGATTGCGATCCACAGCGGGTTCACGGTCTCTGGCAGCCATCGGACGCCAACCCGTTCATCACCATCGGCCGACGACGTGTCGCACTGAGTTCGCTGGATATCGTCCTCGCCCCGCAGGACCGGAGCGCCGCTCATCCCAACGCAATGGAGGTGATCGCCCTCGACGGCGACGACATACCACTGGTGGCGCGCTGCTACCTCTCGACAGGTGGGGGCTTCATCGTCGAGACGGGCCGGGAACCGGTTCAGCCCAGTCGAGTCCACATCGAGTACGCAAGCTTCGACGAACTGGTCGGCGTCTGCCGGCGCACAGGGTGGAGCATCGCCGAGGTGGTCAGGCGCAACGAGATCGGACTGGGCAATCGACCAGATCTCGATGCCGCTGCCATCTGGTCGGCGATGAGCGACTGCATCGCCAGAGGCAAGGAACGCCAGACCAACTCGCTTCCTGGCGGTTTGGGACTACGGCGCCGTGCCCCAGATCTCGCCACTGCCCTGCAAGCGCGGGAGACCGGGACCGCAGCCGACCTGATCCGCATCCAACTCTCCGCGCTGGCGGTCAACGAGGAGAATGCGGCCGGCAACCGCGTGGTGACGGCACCGACCAATGGTGCTGCAGGCATCCTGCCTGCAGTGATCGACCACTACACACGTACCGCAGGTGCATCACCCGAGGGCGTTGCCGAGATGTTGTTGACCGCCACGGCGATCGGCGGCATCGTCAAGACCGGTGCTTCGATCTCCGGAGCCGAGGTGGGCTGCCAGGGTGAGGTGGGGACCGCCTGTGCGATGGCGGCCGGCGCCCTGTGCGCGGCAATGGGCGGGTCACCTCAGCAGGTGGGGGCCGCCGCCGAGATGGGCATCGAACACCACCTGGGGCTGACCTGCGATCCCGTTGGAGGGCTCGTTCAGATTCCCTGTATCGAGCGCAATGCGATCGCTGCGGTGACCGCCGTGCAGGCGGCCACGCTGAGCCTGTACGAGGGACCACGCCACCATCACGTATCCCTGGACACGGCAATCCGGACCATGGCCCAGGTCGGAGAAGACATGCATTCCAAGTACAAGGAGACCGCACTCGGTGGGCTCGCCGTGAACGTCCCGGTCTGTTGACAGCTGCAGTATTCGGAAATGTCGGCGGCGATCAACCCGAATCTCGAACCGCCCAGGGCCGACCTTGGTGCACTGCTCCAGCCCCCCAAGTATTTTGGGACTCACATGAGAAGCACTAGGCTGCAGTCATGGGTGTGATCTATCTCGTCCGGCACGGTCAGGCCGATCCCAAGGCGTACGGCATCGTCGATGCCGCATCGCAGAGCGCGTCCGGTGAGATCGGCGGCCTCACGCCCACCGGGGTGCTGCAGGCCAAGCTGACCGGGCAGTTGCTCGCCGCCCGGACCGGGGAGATCACCTCGGCGTTCTGCGGCGATCTCCCGCGTCAGCGCGACACGCTCGCCGGAGTCCTGTCGGCCTTCGACTCCACACCGGCACCCCTGATCGACCCGCGGTGGAACGAGTACGCCCTGCCCGCGCTCGTCGGTGAGGCCAGCGCCGCCGAGTACGCCGACGGCCGCAACTATCAGCAGCGTCTCGATGCCGCACTCGGGGCGTGGATCGACCTCGACGACACCGTGCCGACCGCGGGCAGCGGCGGCGAGAGCTACGCGGGATTCCGCGACCGGGTGGGCGCGGCCGCGCAGACCGCCACCGAGCAGGCCGGCAGTGGTCAGACGGTGCTGGTGGTGTCGTCGGCGGGCGTGATCAGTCAGTGGATCGCCGCCCTGTGGGACGTTCCCGGACGGCAGTGGCCCGCGGTGTCACGCGCGATGGTCAACGCCTCGGTCACCAAGCTGATCGTCGGACGTCGTGGGGTGTCGGTGGTGTCGTTCAACGAGCACGCCCACCTCGACGACCGCGAGGGCGGTGTCGCCACTTTCCGGTGACGGCAACACGCCCTCGCGATGATCTCGTGGGATTGCGGCCGGTCAGGCCAGCCGGCGTAGACCGGCGGCGATGAACTCACCGGTCGCCTGGTCGGCCTTCTCCGCGCCGGCGCCCGACGACGCCCCGGCACGCGCCCGGTGGGCGATGCCCTCGGCGATCACGCCGAGCTTCAGGTTCGCCAGGGCCAGGTAGAAGTCCCAGTCCCCCAGCTCGTTTCCGGTGGCGGTCACATAGCGCTGGGCGATGTCGTCGGCCGACGGGTAGCGCGGAGAGGTCCACGCGGCGTCGAATCCGACGACCGCATCGAACACCGGCTCCCGGTACACACACATCAGGGCGACGTCGGTGATCGGGTCGCCCAGGGTGGCCATCTCCCAGTCGACCACGGCCGCAACCTTTCCCGGGTCGTCTGCGGACAGGATCGTGTTGTCCACCCGGTAGTCGCCGTGCACGATGGTGTTGCGGGCGTCCGCCGGCACCCGCTCGGACAGCAGCCCGACGAGCTTGTCCACGTCGGGCAGCTCGCGGGACTTGACGATCCCCCACTGCCGCGCCCACAGCTTCACCTGGCGGGCGGCAAACCCTGCCGGACGGCCGAATTCGCCGAGCCCGACCGCCTCGTAGTCCACCGCGTGCAGGGCCGCCAGGGTCGAGACGAGGCCGTCGAGATTGCGGTCGACCTCGGCGTCGGAGAGCTCATCGAGATCGGCACGGGTACGGATCACCCGCCCGTCGACGAATTCGACGACGGTGCACGGCGCCCCGAGGACCTCACCCTCCACATCGAAGGCGACCGTCGGCGCGACCGGTACGCCCGTACCGCCGAGCGCGCTGGTCACCGCCCACTCGCGTGCCATGTCGTGGGCCGACGGCGTCAGTCCACCGGTCGGCGGGCGGCGCGCGATCCAGCGGGTGACCCCGTCGGTGACGGTGAACGTCAGATTGGACTTGCCGCCGCTGATCAGGCTGATCTGGAGGTCACCGGCAACCGCGACACCGTTGTCCACCAAGAACTTCCGCAGAACGACGGGGTCGAGGACGCTGAGCGGGTCGATCCCGGTCCCGGTGTCGCTCATGCCTGGCCCGCCTCTGCTGCCGCGGCAGCCTTGCGGGCGCGCCCGATCGACCGACGGGCGATGGACCAGCGATGCACCTCGGAGGGCCCGTCGTAGACCCGGAACGGGCGCAGTTCCCGCTGCAGTCGGGCGATCGGCAGGTCGTCGGACACACCGAGTCCGCCGCACATCTGCATCGACCGGTCGGCCACCCGGCAGAATGCCTCGGCCGCAAAGGTCTTGGCGATCGACGTCTCGATGGAGGCATGACTGCCCTGGTCGAGCTCGAAGCAGGCCTTGACGAGCAGGGACCGCGTGGCGGCGAGGTCGATCTCGTTGTCGGCGACCATCTGCTGGATCATGCCGAGATCACCGAGCCGGCCACCGAAACCCTCACGGCGCGAGACATAGTCGAGGGCGACGTCGTGGCAGCGGGTGGCCGCGCCGAGCCAGCGCATCACGTGGGTCATGCGGGCCGGACCGAGGCGCACCTGGGCATAGCGGTAGCCCTCGTCGACCTCACCGAGGACGTCCTCGTCGGGGACGAACACGTCGGTGAACAGCACCTCGCAGTGACCACCGATCATCGACCGGTCGATGGTGGGGACATGCCGGCCCACCTCGATACCCGGGGTGTCGGCCGGGGCCAGGAACATCGTGGCGCCGCCACGGTCGCCGGGGGCACCGGCGGTGCGGGCCATGATGATGAAGAACCCGGCACCCTCGGCACCGGTGATCAGGTGCTTGATGCCGTTGATCTTCCAGCCGCCGTCGACCTTGGTGGCCTGCGTCCGCAGCGCATTGGGGTCGGCGCCCGCACCCGGGGCCGGTTCGGTCATCGCGAAGCCCGATCGGACCTCGGCGGTGGCCAGCGGACCGAGGTAGAGCTCGCGCTGCCGGTCGTCGGCGATGTGGGCGAGCATGTGCACATTGCCCTCGTCGGGAGCGCCGATGTGCAGGGCCACCGGCCCGAACGTCGAGTATCCGGCCGCCTCGAACACCGGGACACGGTCGGACATGTCGAGTCCGAGTCCGCCGAACTCGACCGGCGCGTGCGGGGCGAGGATGCCCTCGGCGCGGGCCTTGGCATTCATCTCGCGCCGCAGTTCGTCGCCGCCGGCGGCGGTGATGTCGCCGCCGAAGCGATCTTCGATCGGCAACACGTACTCGCGGACAAAGCGGGTCGTCTTCTCGACGACGTCGACCACGTCCGGGCCGTACCGCAGGTCGATGGCCATGCATTCCTCCTCAGGGCACACGATCAGCGTACCGACCGATCGCTCGTTCTGTCGGAGTCAGACTGCCAGGCTCGTCCGCGTGGGTCAACCCCTCACGACTGCGGGCGGTATCCCACGATGGACCGCGCGAGCTGCAGATTGCGGCGGATGAGCTCGTCGGCACCGAGTTCGCCGTCGAGCTTGAACCAGGTGGACACACCGACACACATGGTCGCCACCGCACGGGCGGCATCCTTGGGGTACTCGGTGGCGAAGACACCCTCCCCGACCCCGGCGAACACGATCTCGTCGACCATCCGCTGCTGGCGATCGCGGTAGCCGATGTAGGTGGGGCGGTAGTCGTCGTCGAGGCTGCGGATCTCGGTGGACCCGACGAACGCCTGTTCACGGCGGTACATGTGGAACCGCAACAGCGACTCGACGACGGCATCGAAACGGTTGATCGGCTCCGGGCCGGCCTCCTCGATGGCCTTCTCCGAGCGGGCGAGCAGATCGGTCATGGTGCGTTCGAGCAGGCCCTGCAGCAGCGACTGCTTGGACGGGTAGTGGTGGTAGAGACCGGGTACCGAGAGATTGGCCCGCGCGGCGATCTCACGCACCGAGGTGCCGTGATAGCCGTGCTCGGCGAACGCCGCGAGCGCAGCCGCGAGTGGCACGGGAAGCTCCTCGACCCCGTAGTCCCGCCAGCCGTCCTCGGTGCCCTCGGGGGTGTCCGCGGACTCCACCTGCGTCTGCTCGACTCCGCCACTCATGTGACCAACATATCCCGATGCCTACCCGGCCACCGCATCCACCAGCGACATCATCAGTCGCACACTGAGCGCGACCACCTCGTCACGCCCCAGCGCCACATCGCCGTCGAGCCAGGCCGACAGCAATCGCGCGAGCCCGCCGACCTCGAACTGGGCCGCGCCGATCGCCTCCGGCGACACCTGCTTGGCCAGCGCATTCGACGCGGTGTCGACGGTGAGCATCGCGAACAGGGCCGTCGATTCGCTGCGTTTGTCGGCGATCGTCGGCGACAGGAGTTTGGGCGAGAAGAGCAATCTGCCCTTGCGCCGGTCGTCGTCGATGATGTCGACGATCGCACCCACCGCCCCCGCGACCTTGTCGTCGATGTCGTCGCCGGCACCGAATCCGGCGAGGGCGGAGTCGGAGATCTCGTCGACCACCCGGTCGAAGGTCGCGGCCACCAAGGCCTCCACCGAGTCGAAACTCTCGTAGAAATAACGGGGGTTGAGCCCCGATGCGCGGCACACCCCCCGGACGGTCACCGATCCCCCGCCGTCGGCGCCGAGCAGGTCGAGGGCGGCATCCATCAGGGCGATCCGACGCCGCGCGATCCGCTCGTCACCGTCGACCCCACCGTAGGAGCGCAGCGCGGCACTCCGCTCGGACTGGCCGTCGACGGGCCGGGAAGCGTCGGTCACGGCTCCCATCTTGGCATCCTCACCCTTGACATCCCACCGCACGGAGCGGTTCAATCAATCAGGAAACATGCGTTTCCAGAATTTCCGGACGGCTCGAGGGGTGCCGTCCCGACATTCGCCAGACACACCGGGTGACGATCACACACCGGGCACACGACAGATCGGGGAGGACGTCATGACCGCGGCACGCGATGACCTGAGCACAGCAGGGAACGACCCGGGCACAGCCGAATCCGCCCTGGCCGCCCACCTGGCCGCCGACTCACCGGACACCGAGTTCCTGCCGAAAGCCGCGCGGATGTCGCGCGCCGAGCTCGACGCACTCCCGGCCGCGAACCTGGAGCTGCTGGGGATCGCCGCACTCGCCGGACCTGCCAACGTGATCATGCAGCTGGCCCTGCCCGCCGTCGGGTACGGCGTGTACGAGAGCCGCGTCGACTCCGGCAACCTGTTCAAGCATCCGCTCAAGCGCACCCGCACCACACTGTCGTACCTGGCGGTGGCCAGCTGCGATGATCCCAAGGTGCGCAAGGCATATCGTCGTGCGGTCGGCCGCTCCCACGCCAAGGTTCGCTCGACTCCGGAGAGTCCGGTGAAGTACAACGCCTTCGATCCGACGCTGCAGCTGTGGGTGGCCGCATGCCTGTACAAGGGATGGGAGGACGTGCAGCGCATCTACGGCGATCCGGCGGCGATCACCGAGACCGCCTACCAGCAGGGTGCGGTCATGGGCACCACACTGCAGATGCCGCGGGAGATGTGGCCCGCCACACGCGCCGATTTCGAGGACTACTGGAACGGCATGCTCGACGACCTGGAGATCGATCCGGTGATCCGCGAGCACCTGATGTCGATCGCCCGGATGGAGTTCGCCGGGCCGGTGATGTCGAAGCTGTTCGGCTGGCATTCGGAGATCTTCACCATCGGCTTCCTCCCCGAGGGATTCCGCACCGCCATGGGCGTGGAGATGCGGCCGTGGCAGCAACGCTTCTTCGACATCCACAACGCCATCGCCCGCGCCCTGATCCGACGATTCCCGAAGCCGTTGCGCGCCTTCCCGTTCAATCTCCTGCTCGCCGACGTGAAGTGGCGTATGCGGACCCACCGGCCGTTGGTCTGAGCGCAGCCGGCCGGTACGGACTCACCGAATCTGTTTCAGCGCATCGCGATCCAGCTCGGACACCGACGTGTGCCCCGACAACCCGAGCGTCAGGTCGAGCTCGGCGATGATGTTCGCCACGGCGTCGCGGGCACCGTCGGCACCGGCGAGTGCCAGCCCGTACATATGCGGCCGGCCGATACACACTGCGTCGGCACCCAGCGCGAGCGCCTTGAAAACATCGGCGCCGGTGTAGATCCCGGAGTCCACCAGGACCGTGGCACGACCGTCGACGGCGTCGGCGACATCGGCCAGGGCGTCGACCGACGAGATCTCCCCGTCGATCTGGCGGCCACCGTGGTTGGAGACGACGATGCCGTCGATCCCGGCGTCGACGGCGGCGCGTGCATCGTCGGGGTGCAAGATTCCCTTGAGCACGATCGGCAACGACGTCTTGTCCCGCAGTGATGCGATCTCGGCCCAGCCGAGCGACGGCCGTGAATAGATGTCCAGGAAGGTCTGCACACCGACCCGCGGTTCCGGCCGGATCAGATTGCGTAGCAACGCACCCGGGGTGTTGCGCGCGATGGCGAACAAGGTCTTGATGGCACCCACCGAGATCTCTTGCCGCTCGGTCGAATCGGCGGCGGCGCGGGTCCGCTCGGCGACGATCTCGGCGAAGCGCGGATCGGAGGTGTACTGGGCGATCCCCTCGGCCCGCGCGAACGGCAGCGACCCGAGGGCCAGATCCTGAGGGCGCCAGCCGAGCATCGTGGTGTCGAGGGTGACGACGACGGCCTGCGCCCCGGACGTCTCGGCGCGGTGCACCAGCGAGTCCACCAGGTCGTCGTCGACCGACCAGTACAGCTGGAACCAGCGTGGCGCGCCGGGCCGCACCGCATCCATCTCCGCGGCGACGCGTTCCATCGGGGCGCTGCCCTGATTCGAGAAGATGTACGGCACACCGAGTTCCGCAGCTGCGTGACCGATGTGCACATCGGCGTCGGGATGTGCCAGGCCGCCGGCGCCGACCGGTGCGAACAGGATCGGGGCGGGTAACCGGGTCCCGAACAGATCCACCTCGAGGCTGCGCTGCGACACATCACGCAGGACCCGCGGCACGATCGCCCACCGGTCGAGGGCCTCGCGGTTGGCGGTCATCGTCCGGCCCTCACCTGCCCCGCCGGCGATGTAGGCCCACGCCCGCGCCGACATCACCGTGCGTGCGCGACGTTCGAGGCCGGCGAAATCCGCGGGCACCACCGGCTTCCGCCCGTGCACACCTGCACCGTAGATGTCGTTCTGACGTGCCCGGCCCCAGCCTGCGGTCATCGGTGACCCCTCCCGAATTCGACGGTGGCCACAGTAAAGCACGCACCCCCGGCCCGGTTGCCCGGTTGCCCCGGCCCGGTTGCCCGGTTGCCCCGGGCCGGCAGGGCCGCTCACGCCGACACCAGCAGGGCCGCCCCCATCCCGATCATGATCACCGCGACCACCCCGTCGATCACCCGCCACGCCGCAGGTCTGGCGAACAGCGGTGCGACGCGGTGGCTGCCGCCGCCGAGCAGGGAGAACCACAGCACGCTCGCCAGGCTCGCGCCGACGGCGAACGCCCACTTCCCGGCGCCCTGTCCGTTCGCGATGGCGCCCATGGTGACCAGGGTGTCGAGGTAGACGTGCGGATTGAGCCAGGTCAGCGCGAACGCGGTACCGATGGCGGCCCACCGGCTGACCGTCGCCGCCTCGGCGCGGTTGGCGGTGATCGCCTCACCACTACGCAGGCATCGCCGTGCGGCCATCCCGCCCAGCACCATCACGTAGATGCCGCCCAGGATCGTCGCGACGGTCACCACCCGCGGATGGGCCGCGATCAGCGCCCCGAGCCCGGCCACCCCCGCGACGATCAGCACGACGTCGGACAGCGCGCACACCGCGACCACCGGCGCGACGTGCGTCCGGCGCACCCCCTGCTGCAGGACGAAGACGTTCTGCGGTCCGATCGCCACGATCAGCCCGATACCGGTTAGCAGGCCGGCCAGCGCCGGCAGCAGGAATGCGTTCACGTTCTCTGACGCTAGGAGCGGCTCCATCCAAAGACCAGCGAATGTTTTTCATGAATCATTAGACTCACTTCATATGGAGATCGGTCAGGACGCACTGCAGACGTTGTCGGCGGTACTGCGCGAGGGCACGTTCGAGGCCGCGGCGACGGTCCTGCACATCACGCCGTCGGCGGTCAGCCAGCGCATCAAGGCCCTCGAGCGCTCGGTCGGCCGGGTCCTGGTGCGCCGCACCAAACCGGTGCGCGCCACCCGTGACGGCGAGGTCCTGGTGCGTCTGGCCGAACAGTGGGAACTGCTGGTCACCGAGGCCGGTCAGGAACTCGCCGGGTCCGCCGACGGCCCACCGGGCACCGACCGGCCGCTCGTCCATCTGCCGATCGCGGCGAACGCCGACTCCCTGGCCACCTGGCTGCTGCCCGCCCTCGCCGACTTCCACCGCAACCATGCCGCGGCCGTCGAGGTCCGCCGCGACGACGAGTCCCGCAACAGCGAGTACCTGCGGACCGGTGAGGTGCTCGGTGCCCTCACCTCGATCCCCGACCGCATCCGCGGCTGCCGGGTGCAGCCGCTCGGCTCGATGCGCTATCTACCGGTCGCCACCCCCGACTTCCTCGCGACGTGGATGCCCGACGGCCCCACCGACGCCGCACTCGCCCGCGCGCCGATGATGCTCTTCGACCGCAGTGACCAGCTGCAACGCGACGTCCTGCGCATCCTCACCGACACCCCGGGCGATCCGCCCGGGGTGTACATCCCCGGGTCGGTCGAGTACCACCGTGCGATCGAACTCGGGATGGGATGGGGTGCGGCGCCGACCGTGCAGATCGCCGGCGCACTCGCCGACGGTCGGCTGGTCCGATTCACCGACCGCCACGTCGACGTCCCGTTGTACTGGCAGTACTGGACGGTGAGTTCACCGCTGCTGACCGCACTCACCGACTACATCGCCGACGCCGCGGCCACCCATCTCGATCCGGTCGGGCACCTCAGTCCGCAGGCGCGGGCACCGCGGTGAGGTGCGGCTCGTCGTCGACGAGAGGGTGGTCCACCTCGTCACGCCACAACCGGGCGGCGAGATAGAAACAGAGCGCGAACGGTACCGGGAGCAGCCCACAGACGATGAACGTGGCCTGCAGGCCGATCGCATGGGCCAGCGGTGCGGCCAGCGCCATCGACACCGGCATCAGCACCGCCGAGACGAAGAAGTCCAGCGAGGCCACCCGCCCGAGCAGAGCGGGCGGGACCCGACGCTGCAACAGCGTGCCCCACAACACCATCGGACCGTCGAACAGGACACCGGTGACGAAGGCGGCGACGATGAACACCCAGGTGTGACCGGCGATCCCCATGAGCACCAACGGGACCGAGGAGAATCCCCAGACCACGAACATCACGCTGAGATAGCGCCGCGGCATCGGGATGGACGCGAACACCAGTGACGAGATCGCCGCTCCCACACCGAAACCGGCCAGCACCAGCGCATGGTCACCGGCACCACCGTGGACGCGTTCCCGCAGCGCGAACGGGATGAGCACCTCGATCGGACCCATCGTCGCCAGCACCAGGATGGTCGCGAAGAACAACGTCGACCACAGCCACGGGGTCCGCCACATGTAGACGAAACCCTCGGCCATGTCGGTGACGATCGATCGGAAAGCGTTGCCGCGCAGCGTGGTCACGTCACGACGCAACGGGACCGGGCGCATCGCCAGATAGCAGACACCGGCGGCCACACTGGCGATGGCGGCCACCACGATCGCCTGCGCGGGTGCCGCTGCCGCGATCACCGCACCGGCCACCATCGGACCCACCGCCTGGAACAGCACCGGCCGCAGGAATCCTTCGATCCCGTTGGCGGCCTGCAGTTCCGACGGTGTCACGATGCTCGGCAGCAACGCCGAATACGCCGGGTAGTACATGCCGGTGGTGATCCCGCCGAACAATGCGGCGAGCACCACGATCGGCAACGACAGCACCCCGACGAGCGCACACACGCCCACCGAGACGAAGGCGAGGGTCTTGACCACCTCGAGGCCGATGATGATCCGACGCTGCGACACCCGGTCGGCGAGCACACCACCGGCCAGCGTCGAGACCACCATCCCGATCGCGGCCACACCGGTCGCGATCGACACCTGCGCGGGCCCGCCCCCCAGGGCGATCACCTGCCACACCAGGGCGATGGTCCACACGCCGTCGGAGAACAGCGCGAACACCAGGCCGGCGGCGAGCAACCGGTACTGACCGCCGACGAACGGTCGGAGTGCCTTCGGCAGCACGGTGGTGGACGACGCGGTAGAACTCACCACTAGAGCTTGCCCGATTCGGCCCCGCCGAGGCGAACGGATTTCGGCGCCGGTCGGCTCGCCCTCGCCGGTTGGACGGCCTCGGAGCGGGTCACCACCGGCTCGAACCGCGGTCGCGACCACCCACCCGATCGGCAACTGTTCGAGCCCGGCGAAGAGCACAAGAACGCTGGTTGAGCCGACGAGGAGCGAAGCGACGAGACGAGTCACCACCCATCCCACGCTGCGGAGATTTCGACACGGGTCCTCGCCCTTCAGGGCTCGGTCCCGGCTCAATCAGCAATCACTGCCCACCACCCGATCAGCTCTATTCGAGCCCCGCGAAGAGCACAAAAACGCTGGTTGAGCCGACGAGTAGCGAAGCGACGAGACCAGTCACCACCCACCCCACGCTGCGCAGATTTCGACACGGGTCCTCGCCCTTCAGGGCTCGGTCCCGGCTCAATCAGCAATCACTACCCACCACCCAATCAGAAACTGTACGAGCCCGGCGAGGAGCACGAAAACGCTGGTTGAGCCGACGAGGAGCGAAGCGACGAGACGAGTCGAAACCTCCGCCGGCCGGCGTCCCCAACCCCACCACCTCAGAAGTGGTCATCACCCGATCAGAAACTGTTCGAGCCCCGCGAGGAGCACAAAAACGCTGGTTGAGCCGACGAGGAGCGAAGCGACGAGACGAGTCGAAACCTCCGCCGGCCGACCTCGAAACCCCACCACAGGCAGACCGGTCAGCTGGCGCGGCGGGCCGTCTTCTTCGCGGTGGTCTTCTTGGCAGCCGTCGTCTTCTTGGCAGCCGTCGTCTTCTTGGCAGCCGCCTTCTTCGCGGGGGCCTTCTTGGCAGCCGCCTTCTTCGCGGGGGCCTTCTTCGCCGGGGCCTTCTCTGCGGCCTGCTCGGCGGATCCGCCGCGGTCCTTCACCGATGCACGCAAGGCGGCCAGCAGGTCGGCGACCTCGGAGTCCTCGTCGGCGCCGGCATCCTCGTCGGTCTCCGGGAACGCCTCGTCTCCGGTGGCCTTCGCCTCGATGAGTTTGGCCAGTTCTTCCTGGTAGGTGTCGGAGAACTCGCTCGGGTCGTAGTCCTGTGCCATCGACTCGATCAGCGACGACGCCATCGACAGCTCCTGCGGCCGGATCTCGACGTCCTCACCGAGGAAACCGAAGTCCGGGACGCGCACCTCGTCAGGCCACAACAGCGTCTGCAGGGTCATCACACCCGGCTCGATCACGCGCAAGGCGGCCATCCGGGTGCGGTTGCGCAGGGTGAACGACGCGATCGCCAGCCGGTCGGTCTCCTGCAGTGCCCGCGCCAGCAGCACATAGGCCTTCGGGGATTTCGACGACGGTTCCAGGTAGTACGGCTTGTCGAAGTAGATCGGATCGACCTGATCGACCGGCACGAACTCCAGGATCGAGATCTCGGGACTCTTCTGCACCGGCAGCGTGGACAGGTCGTCCTTGGTGAGCACCACGGTCTCACCGCCCTCGGCCTCGTAGGCATTGGCGATGTCGGCGAAGTCCACCTCGGTGTCGGTGCCCTCCCGAACCCGCCGATAGCGGATGCGGGTGCCGTCGGCCGAGTCGACCTGATAGGACTTGCGGTCGTGGCTTTCCGTGGCCGAGTACACCTTGACCGGCACGTTCACCAGGCCAAAGCTCAGATCGCCCTTCCAGATCGAGCGCATGTGGGCCATTGTGCCATCACATCTGCGCCTGCGGGCGTGGCACGCTGGACCCATGGCATCCGGACAGACCCTGGAGGTGGACGGCCACCACATCACGGTGACCAACCTGGCCAAGGTCCTCTACCCCGAGACCGGGACCCGGAAATACGACGTCATCGACTACTACGCACGCGTCGCCGACGTCATGCTCCCCCACCTCGCACGGCGCCTGATCACCCGTAAACGCTGGCCCAACGGCGTGCAGAGCACACCGTTCTTCGAGAAGGCCGTCCCCGAAGGCATCCCGGACTGGGTGGCCCGGCACGGCGTCGAACACAGCAGCCGGATCATCGAGTACGTCGTCGCCGACTCCGCCGCCACCCTGGTGTGGCTCGCGCAGATGGCCGCCCTCGAACTGCACACCCCACAGTGGCGGCTACCCACCGGCGACGACGAGTCGCTGCAGAGGTTCGCCGCCGAGGGCCCCAAGGCCAACCGCCTCGTCCTCGATCTCGATCCGGGACCGGAAGTGCCGCTACGCGAATGCGCCGAGGTGGCCCTCGCCATCCACGAGATGCTCGACCACGCCGGACTGGCGTCGTATCCGGTCACCAGCGGCGGCAAGGGAATTCACGTCTACGCACGCTTCCCCACCCCGGTGTCGTCGGATTCGGCCCGCACCGTGGCCAGGCAGATCGCCACCACCCTAGCCCAGACGCATCCCGACGCGATCACCGCGACCATGGCGAAAGCCGAACGCCACCAGCGGATCTTCATCGACTGGAGCCAGAACAGCGCCGCCAAGACCACACTCGCCCCGTACTCGCTGCGCGGGCGGGAGAAGCCGTGGGTGGCCGCACCACGCACCTGGGACGAACTCGACGACCCCGATGTGCGGCAACTGCTCTACACCGAGGTCCTCGAACGCATCGACGAGATGGGTGACCTGCTCGACGGACTCGACGATCCGTACCCCGCCGAGCAATCCGCGGACCCGGGATCACACGACGAATCCCCGCCCGCGGGAACCACTTCCGGCCAGGTGATCAACCTGCGGGAGTACCGGCGCAAACGGGACGCAACGGCCACCCCGGAACCGTTCGGCGACGACGCGATCCGCGAGCAGCGCGCCGAGACCGCCCCCGCATCGGATGGACCGATCTTCGTCATCCAGGAACACCGGGCACGGCGCCTGCACTACGACTTCCGCCTCGAACGCGACGGGGTGCTGGTCAGCTGGGCGATCCCCAAGAACCTGCCCACCGACCCCGACCAGAACCGCCTCGCCGTGCACACCGAGGACCACCCGCTCGACTACGCCGACTTCGCCGGCGACATCCCGGCCGGCGAGTACGGCGGAGGGCATGTCGAGATCTGGGACCGCGGCACCTACGAGACCGAGAAGTGGCGCGACGACGAGGTCATCGTGCGGCTGCACGGCACCAGAATCCAGGGCCGCTACGCCCTGATCCGCACCGGCGAGCAGAACTGGCTGGCGCATCTGATGACCGACGAGGCCCGCCCGATCCTGCCCGACAGCCTGCGCGATCCGCGACCGATGCTGGCCACCGACGAACCGATCGACGGACTGTCGGAGAAGGACTGGGCCTTCGAGGGGAAGTGGGACGGCTACCGGATTCTGGTGCGATACGTCGGCGGTGAGTTCCGGCTGACATCGCGCTCGGGACTCGACATGACCGCCGACTTCCCCGAACTCGCCTCCATCGCCGACGATCTCGGGCTGATCGACGCCGTCCTCGACGGCGAGGTGGTGGCCCTCGACTCCGCCGGTCGCACCAATTTCACCCTGCTCGCCGGACGCAACAGCGCCACCGAACCGCTCACCCTCAAGCTGTACCTGTTCGACATCCTCTACCTGAACGGGACGTCGTTGCTGCGCACGCCGTGGGAGCAGCGACGGGCACTGCTCGAGGCGCTCGCACCCGCATTCCGGCACTCCCGCCACGTCGAGGTCCCGCCACTGCTCGGCGGTGACGGCGCCGCGGCGATGGCCCACAGCCGCGAACACCATCTCGAGGGGGTCGTCGCCAAACGTCGCACGTCGACGTACCAGCAGGGACGCCGCACCTCCACCTGGCTCAAACACAAGAACTGGAGTGACATCGAGGTGGTGATCGGCGGCTGGCGACCGGGAAACGGCAACCGCGCCCACACCATCGGCTCGCTGCTCCTCGGCCTGCCCGAGGAGACCGGGCTGCGCTACGTCGGACGCGTCGGCACCGGGTTCACCGACGCCGGGCTCGCCGCTCTGGCCGCAGAACTGGAACCGCTGCGGATCTCGCGGTCGCCGTTCCTGGACAAGCTCGACCGGCCGGTCGCCGCGAACGCGGTGTGGGTGCTGCCCAAGATCGTCGGCGAGGTGCAGTTCATGGACTGGACCTCCACCGGACATCTGCGCCACCCGAGCTGGCGCGGCATTCGCCGGGACAAACTGCCCGGCGATCTGTGATCATCACAACGGGCCCATGAGCGGAAAGAGGACCATCAGATGACCGACACCCGGGGTACGACGATCACCGTCACCACCCCCGACGGAACCGCCGAAGCCTATCTGACACAACCCGTTCCGGACCCCGACAATCCGGGCGGCCCGCTGCCCGGGGTGCTGCTGATCATGGATGCGATCGGTCTGCGGCCCCGGATCGAGACGATGGCCGACCGGATCGCCTCGTGGGGATATGTGGTGCTCGCCCCCAACGTCTTCTACCGCGACGGCGACGCCGCGGCCACCTCGCCCTCGGTGGAGTTCCTCGACGACGAGTCGCGGGCGGAGTTCTTCGCCGGGGCGATGCCGCGCATCCGCCGGCTCACCCCCGACCTCGCGACCCCCGATCTGCGCGCCTACGTCGACGCCCTGCACGCCCGCCCGGAGGTGTCGCCGGGACCGATCGGGGCCACCGGCTACTGCATGGGCGGACGGCTGGCCCTGCTGGCCGGGGCCACCCTGCCCGACGACGTCGCCGCCATCGGGATGTTCCACACCGGAGGTCTCGTCACCGACACCTCCGCCAGTCCCCACCTGTGGGTCACCGACGTGCGTGGCGAGGTGCTCGCGGTGCACGCCGACCACGACCGCTCCCTGCCGCCGGTGGCGATCGCCCGGTTCGAGCACGCCCTGAGCTCCGCCGGCGTGACCCATCACACGACGGTGTATCCGGGTGCCCGACACGGCTACACGATGTCCGACACCGCCGAGTACAACCACGACGCCGCCGAGCATCATTTCGCGGAACTGCGCAAGCTGTTCGCCCGCACGTTGCACTGAGGGGTGGCGGGCACCCTCACCGTGCCCCGGTAGGCACCTGCGGCTAGCCTCAGGGAAGCCGAGACCGAGGGAGCCCGAGTGTTCGTCGTCGCCCACATCAGCGACCTGCATTTCAACGGGACGCGCTTCAACCGCGCCCGTATCGAGTCGGCGCTCAACTACGTCAACGCGCGCGCCGACGGCATCAACGCACTCCTGATCACCGGCGACATCGCCGACGAGGGCAGCCCGTCGGAGTACCGCGAGGCGCACCGGGTGATCGACAGCCCGCTGCCCACCCTGATCACCGTCGGCAACCACGACACCCGTGAGGGGTTCCGCGAGTTCGTGCTCGGCGAGCCCGGTTCGGCGCCGGTCAACTCCGCACGCCTGATCGACGGTGTGCTGTTCCTCGTCGTCGACAGCTCCATCCCCGGCCGCAACGACGGATTCATCGACGACGACACGCTCACCTGGATGTCGGCGCAGATCACCGCGGCCGGTCCGGACACCCGGGTGCTGGTGGCCTTCCACCATCCGCCCGTGGTGATCCAGATGACCTTCATGGACACCATCCGCCAGACCGGGGAGGAACGGCTCGCCGAACTCGTCGACCGGCACCCGAACATCGTCGGATTCCTGTGCGGTCACGCCCATTCGGCATGTGTCACCCGATTCGCCGGCCGCCCGCTGTGCGTGGCGCCGGGCGTCGCCTCCACCCTCAACCTGCCGTTCGAGGGCCAGGACATCGTCAACCGCGGTCAGCCGCCGGGCGTCGCCTTCCACATGCTCGACGGCGATCGGCTGATCACACACTTCCGCTCGGTCATGTTCTGACCCCACCCGGTACCCGAGGGGCTCGGTCGGTACCCGAGGGGCTCAGTCGGGCAGTTCGCCGATGAACGTCCGCATGTCGAGCAGCGTCGAGTCGTCCGGGGCATAGGAGAGCCCCTCCGCGATCCGGGCGTCGGCGGCCTGCCGGTCGTCCTGCTGGTACTCCACCCAGGCAGCCGACGCACAGGCGGCCACCACCAGCGGAATCCACCCGTTGTGCCGGGCGGCCTCGAGCGCGGCCGCGAGCAGCACCCGCGCACCATCGGGATCCTCCGCCGCACGGAGGTCCGCGGCGGCGATGTCGACCTGCGCGCGGGTGTAGACGGTCTCCGGGCCGTCGGGCAGCACGGCCAGGAGCCGGCCCGCACGGGCGAGGTGGGCCTCGGCGACGGCGACATCGTGCAGGGTGTGCGACGCCATCGCGGCCCGGCGCAGGGCATCCACCGCATCGACCACCGCCCCGATCGCCTCGAAGACGTCGGCGGCCGCGAGGTAGTCGACGATCGCGGCCGGCGCGTCGTCGACCGCATCGCGCTCGTCGGCCCGGAAGCGCAGCAGCCGCGCCCTGTCGTCCTCGGGGGAGTCCGGCGGGAGCGTCTCCAGCACCGCGGTCACCGTCATCGCGGCCTCGGCGTGCAGGCCCGCCCGCGATTGGGCGGTGGCCATCACCCGCCGGCCACGATCGGCGTGATAGTCGTCGCCGAGGGCGGTCATCCGGTCGGTGACCGGTCCGACGATGTCGATCACCGACTGCGCGTCGTCTCCCCGTTCCACCATCACCCCCGCCAGATCAAGGGCGACGCTGTCGGCGGTGTGGGCGAGTCCTTCCACCGTGAGGACCGCCCGCGCATGCTCGGCATCATCCACCGCGCCGCCGAGATCGCCTGCCGCGAGCCGGATCTCGTAACGATGCATGAGCACCTCGGCACGCTGGACGTAGCGGGAGTGGGTCAGCGCCTCGTCCAGCAGCGGTTCCACCCCGGCCGGGTCCCGCTGCTGCTGATCGGCCGATGCCAGCCGCAACGCCTCGACCAGTTCGGCCCGCGCCTCCATCCGCTGATCCGAACCGGTCGCCGACGCCACGGCGCGACGGGCCGCCGACACCGCGGCGTCGGCGTCGTCGGCGAACTCGAGATCCTGCGACCCGCGCAGATTGGCGCGGGCACGGTGCATCGTGGCCTTGAGCATCCAGGAGTCGGCCACCGGTGAACCCGCGCCCTCACGCAACCGGACAGCGGCATCGGGATCGGCGAGGACGGCCAGTCCCCGGTCGAGGGTCGCGATCGCCGCCGACGTGTCGGTGCCCGAGATCAGCATGGCCCGGATGTTCCAGATATTCGCCTGCCGTTCGGGTTCCCAGCCCGGATCGGGGACGGCATCGGCCGCCGGCAGCGACGACCCGGTGCTCAGATCGACCTCGAGTGCGTCGGCGAGCAACCTCGACTGCATCGCCCAGTGCGGCCGGCCGATCGCCGACGCCCGCTCCGCGGCGGCACGCAGTTCGGCGACCGACAGGTCGGGATCGGTACGCCGACGATCCCAGGCCAGAGCCTGTTCGGCACGGACCCGTTCCAGCTTGGTGAGATCGGAAAGCTTGTCCCGCAACAGTTCCGCACACTGTTCGGCACGACGCTCCGAGACCGGGCGGAAGACGAACATCCCCGACAGCAGGCCGGCGGCATCCCGCCGGGCCACCGGGACCACCTCGGACTCCGGGTATCCGCCGCCCCGCACGGCCAGCAGCCGCTCGGTGCGGTCGGAGATCGCGGTGGTGCGATTGCGGATGTCGAACCGCTGCGCCAGTTCGCGGGCGCGCGTGGCGAATTCGTCGGCGAGTTCACCGACCGGCCGGACACGGGCGGGCTGCGACGGCGAGATACGTTGCGCCACCACGGAATCCGGATCGATTGCGGCCACCGACGCGAACACGGCACCGATCGCCGTCGCCTGCTGCAGCTCGGCCATCGGACTGAACGCCTCGTCGATCCGGTCGAGGTGGCGCAGGACCAGCTGATGTGCGGTGGCGAGCTCGTCGACGTGCAACAGGCCGATCAGCGACTCGGCGGCACGGCCGATCATCGCCGGATGACGCCACGCCCGGTCGACGGCGCGGACCGCGGTGACCACGTCGTCGCGGCGGCCGGCGCGCGCATAGGGACCGACCAGCGGATACGACGGCTCGGCCGGGAAGAACCCGCACCGGTTCCCGTTGTCGGCGAGTCCGCCCTCGCCGAGCGACACCGCGTCGTGGTCACGTCCGGCCTCGGCGTAGTACCGCGTGAGGCAGGCCTCGATCCAGTCGTCACAGAATCCCGGTGGCGGCGGCGCACCCAGCATCGGTTCCATGATCTCCACGGCTCGCCCCGGATCGCCCTGGTGGAGCGCGATCTCGGCCTCGACGTATGCCTCGACGGCCGCCGGGTCGTAGCCCCCGGCGGTGGCGCGCACGGTCCAGTCGGCGACCAGGGCCCGGATCTGGCCGAAGCCCATCGCCGGCAATTCGATCGCGTTCATCACGACGTCGGCGACGTTGACGTACACCTCGAACATCTCGTACTCGTGCAGTCGGAGTTCGGGTCCGCGCGCGTCGAGGTCGGCAAGCATCCAGGCCACCAGCGTCAGCTGGTCCACCGAGGGACCCCACGACGCCGCCGCCATCGCCGCATCGAGCCGGGCGGTGAACATCGTCCGCCGATCCCCGAGCGCGTCGGCCCGGGCGATCAGCGACGGATACGGGGTGAAGTCGTGTTCCCCGGGCCCGCCGTGCCCGTGGCGGGCCTCCCACAGGTCGCGCTGCAACCGCTCGAGCTCGTCGTCATCCCTGGACGGGCCGGCCATCGTCACCTCTCGAGGTCTCCATTCTTCATGAGTCCGACTGTGGCGAAGGTGGATTCACCACATCAACGCTCCGCGCGGCGAGATCGGCGAGGATTCCGAGTGCCTCGTCGACCTCCGCGGCCACCACCCCGCTGACCGGTCGGCGGGTACGGATGGCGGCCTGGCCGTAGATGGTCCGCAGCACCGCCCCGCGGACGAGCTCATCGTGGATTCCGTTGAGCCGCTGGATCAGTGGATTGGTCGTGTTGAGCACCAGGGTCGGCCGTCCGTCCACCGGCTCGGTGTCGGTGACCAGGCCCGCCAACGCCGACAACCATGCGTCGGCCTTGCCCTCGACATTGGCCAGCAACTGCTCACGATCGCGGTCGAGTTGTGCCGAATCATCGGTGATCAGCAGCGCGGCAACCGATTCCGGGTCGAAGGCGCCGGTCTCGGCACGGCAGTCGAAACGCAGCAGGGCACGCCGGGCGGCGTCGAGCAGTACCGCGAACGTGTCGGCGTCGTCGGTGCCGGCCACCCCGATCTGGCCCAGCAGGTACTGCTGGGTGACCGGCTCACAGCTGACGTCGGGGTTCGCGTGGAGCAGTTCCCGGATGACGGCGGTCTCGAAGGCATGACCGGCATTGATCAGTCCCACACCACGATGGGTGAGGATGTCGGCGAGCACCCGGAAGTCGTCGACACTCGAGGTGTATCGCAGCGTGCCGAAGCGGGCGCGGAACGCCGACAACGACATCGGCCCCACATTGGTCTCGTACCGGCAGTGCCGGTCGACGAAGCGGAGCAGTTCCGGTGTCCGGTGGGCGATCGACTTGATCCCCAGTTCGTGAACGGCGAGGAACCGTTCGCGCGCCGAGGTGTGATCACCGAGTCGGACGAGCCAGTCACTCACCTGGGCGGCAAGGCCGTCACGGACCTCGGCGAACAGTTCGTCGCGCACCAGCCCCTCCCGGGATGCGGTGAGCGCCAAGCCCTGTGCGTCGATCACCACCCGCACGAAATAGGCCCAGTCGGGCAGGAGGTCGGCGAGGTCGCCGACGAGCAGCCCCTTGACGTAGCACCGGTGCCCGGCCCGCTGGGTGGGATCCGACGCCGACGGCCGCACGTAGGCCACGCCACGCAACCCGGCCTGGGGCACCGACAACTCGAAGGTCTCGAGCGGGGTGAATCCGAATTCGTCCTGGCAGAAGGCGATCCGCCGGGCCGCACGCTCGCCTGCGTTGAGATCGGCACCGAACGGATCGGCCACGGGGGTGATGGTCTCACCGTTCACCCGGACCGGGGTCCGGCGCAGACCGATGTAGTCGGTGACCAGCCGCCGCACCCGATGGGGATGCAACCATTTCTCGCTGCCGCGCCGGGCACGCAGCCGGATGGTGGTGCCGGGCTCGGCGCGGGTGCCGTCGGCCACCGTGAACCGGCCGGCCACCGACCCCGACCATCCCACCGGCTGCCCGCCGGGCGTGCGGGAGTCGACGTCGATGGCGTCGGCGACGAGGAAGGCGCTGAGCAGCCCCACCCCGAACTGTCCGATGGTGTCCTCGGCGGCGAATCCGAGATCGTCGCGTTTGGAACTGCGCCCGATGGTGCCGAGCAGGTCGGCGATCACCGACCGCGACATCCCGCAGCCGTGATCGTCGATGCGGAACTCCACACCGTCTGTCTCGATGGCGATCTCGGTGTCGGCGGTACCGGCGACGGTGTGTGCGTCGAGGGCGTTCTGCACCAATTCGCGAACGTAGACACCCGGATTCGAGTACAGGTTGGTGCCGAGCACGTCGATCAGTGAGCGCAGGTCGACGTCGTAGGCGCCAGGTGAGCTCATGGCGGTCATCCTACGGTGAGCAGGATTCAGCCTCCGGAAGACCCTCCACTGCGCAACTGTTCGAGCACCTTGCCGCCGATCTCACCGAGCAGACCCGGACCCACATCGGGCAGTTCGTCGGTGGACAACAGCGGTTTGCGGGAGGCGGGAAGTCCGGCGGTGCGGGTGGCCTCCACCCGGATACCGGTCTGCTTGTCCTTGGCCAGCGGGGTGGTGTACTTCGCCAGATCGGTGGGAGTGGTCACGGTGCTCACCACTTTCAGCCCGGTCGATCCGAAATCGGCTGCCGCCCTGCGAATGTGGTTGGGCGAGGTGACGAGGACGATGTCGGTGATGCCGCGGGGCCGCAGGATCGGGGCGGTGTTCTGCGCATTCGACACGGTGGAGACCGACTGCTCCTCGGTGACGATCCGCGTGGCGTCGACACCCTTGCGGATCAGCCAGGCCCGCATCGCGCCGGCCTCGGTCACCCCGTTCTGCGGTTTGCCGCCGGTGACGACGATCGGCGCCGACGGCAGCACCTGCGCCTGCGCGAGCCCGGCCTCGAGCCGTTTGACCAGTTCAGGGGCCATCTCACCCTTCGGACTCAACCCGAATCCGAGGATGACGATGGCCGGGTTGCCGGCCACCTGCTGCGGCTGGGTGGCGGGCACGATGGCCGCGGCGGCCGTCACCGCCTCGGTGACCGTTCGCGCGGTTCCGGCGAGCAGCGGGTTGACCACGGCGAGCCGCCTCAGGGCGGCGGACGCGGTGCTCGCATCGTCGACCTGATCGCTCCAGATCGCCTGCAGGGCCAGCGATTGGCCGTCGGCCGGCGAGAGCGTGACCGCCTGCCGGAGGGCATCCAGGCCACCGGTCACGTCGCCGGTGCCGAACTTCTGCTGGGCGTCGTTGTAGAGCGTCGCCGGATCGGTGGCCACGGCCACGGTCTGTACCCGCGGATGCTCCCCCACGGGAATCGAGCCCACCGCGGCACCGGTCACGGCCGACGCCACGATCACCCCGGCCGCCACATAACGGAATCGCTTCACTCTGGTCACACCAGTCACTGGCGTAACAGTAACGGTCTTCGGCAACAGCCCGGCACGCATCCGGTGACGGTCCGATAACGCCGACCGCCCCGAGGCCAGTGGCCCCGGGGCGGTCGGAGGGTGTGTACCGCTACCGTACTGCGGTCCTACAGCGCCTTCAGCTCTTCGATCACCGCGTCGACGGACTTCTTCGCGTCGCCGAACAGCATCGACGTCTGATCGAGGTAGAACAGCGGGTTCTCGATACCGGCATAACCCGAGCTCATACCGCGCTTGAGCACGATCACCGAGCGCGCCTGGTCGACGTTGAGGATCGGCATGCCGTGGATCGGGCTGCTCGGATCGTTCCGCGCGGCCGGGTTGGTCACGTCGTTGGCGCCGATCACGATGGCGACATCGGTGCGGTTGAACTCACCGTTGATGTCGTCCATCTCCTTCATCGCGTCATACGGCACATCCGCCTCGGCGAGCAGCACGTTCATGTGCCCGGGCATACGGCCGGCGACCGGATGGATCGCGTACTTGACCTCCACGCCCTTGCTCTCGAGCAGGCTGGCCATCTCCTTGACCGCGTGCTGCGCCTGCGCCACGGCCAGACCGTAGCCGGGCACCACGATGACCTGGTTGGCGTAGGCCATCTGGATCGCGGCGTCGGCGGCCGAGGTGGCCTTGACGGTGCCGCCGGCCGCACCGGCCGCACCCGCACCACCCTCGTCGCCGCCACCGAAGGCGCCGAACACGATGGCCGGGATCGACCGGTTCATCGCCTTGGCCATCAGGTTGGTCAGGATCGAACCCGACGCGCCGACGATCATGCCGGCCACGATCATCGCGGTGTTGTTCAGCGCGATACCCGCAGCCGCCGCGGACAGACCGGTCAGGGCGTTGAGCAGCGAGATGACCACCGGCATGTCCGCGCCGCCGATCGGGAACACCACGAACAGACCCATCACACCGGAGGCGATCAGCAGACCGACGATCCACCACACACTCGCGCCGCCGCCATTGGCGGCGTCGACCGCGAGGAAGATCGCGATCGCCAGCGAGATCACCATCAGCACGATGTTGGCGAGCTGGAAACTCTTGGCCGCCTTGACCAGCGACTTCTCCAGGTTCTTGTTCAGCAGTTCCTGCAGCTTCGCGAAGGCGACCAGCGAACCCCAGAACGACACCGAACCGATGATCGCGGCGATCAGCGAACCGGCCACCACCGGACCGGCCGGGGTGTCACGGAAGTGATGGAACCCGTCGGTCTCGATGAACTCCGCCCACGCGATCAGCGCGACGGTGCCACCACCGACACCGTTGAACAGCGCCACCAGCTGCGGCATGGCCGTCATCTTGGTCTTGAGCGCCGGCGGGATACCCAGTGCCACACCGACGATCAGACCGACGGCGATGAGCACCCAGTTGATGGTCGGCGTCGACGCATCCGACCCGGCCGGGCCACCCAGCTCACCGTTGCGGATCGGGACGTTCAGCATGGTCGCGATGATCGCGATGATCATGCCGATCGCGGCGATCCAGTTGCCGCGCACCGCGGTCTTCGGGCCGGTCAGACCCATCAGACCGTAGATGAACAGACCGAATGCCAGGATGTAGAGCCCCGACACCAGATAGCTCCAGCTCGACGGAGCGGTCTGGGTGGGGACGATGAAGACGTTGAAGATGTCGATGTTCACTTGTCACCGTCCTTCTTCGGTTCCGGACGGCTCTTGAACATGCCCAGCATGCGGTCGGTGACGAGGAAGCCGCCGACCACGTTGAGCGTTCCGAAGACCAGGGCGACGAACGAGATCAGGTACACGCCCCAGCCCGCATTCGGCGGCAGCGAACCGATGACGGCGATCGCACCGAGCACCACGATGCCGTGGATGGCATTCGTGCCCGACATCAGCGGGGTGTGCAGGGTGTTGGGGACCTTCGAGATCACCGCGAAGCCGACGAAGCCGGCGAGCACGAGGATCGCGATGTTGGCCAACAGGCCGGTATACATTCCGGTGACCATCAGGCAGACACCTCCGAATCGCGGGTGACGCAGGCGGACGCGACCACCTCGTCGGTGAAGTCCGGCACCAGCGCACCGTTGTCGTCGAGCATCAGATCGATCAGCGCGAACACGTTCTTCGAGTACAGCTCGGACGCATGCTCGGGCATCGTCGCCGGCAGGTTCAACGGCGAGGTGATCGTCACGTCGTGGCGCACGACCGTCTCACCCGGCACCGTCAGCTCACAGTTGCCACCGGTCTCGCCGGCCAGATCGACCACCACGCTGCCCGGCTTCATGCCCTCGACAGCCGCAGCCGTCACCAGCCGCGGCGCCGGACGACCCGGCACCAACGCGGTCGTGATCACCACGTCGAAGCCCTTGATCGCATCCTCCAGCGCCTGCTGCTGCTGGGCACGTTCGGCATCGGTCAGCTCACGCGCATAGCCGCCCTCACCGGCGGCGTCGATACCCAGATCCAGCCACTGCGCACCCACCGACCGCACCTGTTCGGCGACCTCGGGGCGAACGTCGTACCCGGTGGTCCGACCACCCAGACGCTTCGCCGTGGCCAGGGCCTGCAGACCCGCAACGCCCACACCGAGCACCAGCACCGTCGCCGGCTTCACCGTGCCCGCAGCCGTGGTCAGCATCGGGAAGAACCGTGTCGACAGATCCGCCGCCACGATCACCGACTTGTAGCCCGAGACATTCGCCTGCGAACTCAACGCGTCCATCACCTGGGCACGCGAGATACGCGGGATGGCCTCCACGGCATATGCCTCGACACCCGCGGCCTTCAGCGCACCGATCTTGTTGTCGGAGTTCCGCGGCGCCAGGAAACCGATCAGCTTCTGCCCATTGCGCAACCGCCCGATCTCGGCATCCGACGGCGGCGACACCCGCAGCACCACATCGGCGCTGTAGGGATCACCGATCGTCGCGCCCGCATCGACGAAGTCCTGATCCGGGATCAATGCCCCCAGACCGGCTCCCTCCTCGACGATCACGGGCACCTTCTTGCCCACCAACGAGGCGACCACCTTCGGGACGAGCGCAACACGGCGCTCCCCCGGGGCCGTCTCGCGAACGACACCCACACTCATTATCTTGTTGTCTCTCACTTAGTCGGTTTTGTCGGCAGCGGCGAGCGGCCCGGTCGGGTCACGCTTCGGCCATGCGACGAGGATGCGCCGGGCACGACGCGGTCAGCCGCCGGCCCGACATTCAAGAAAAACGTCCGACGAACATAACATGCGGACATCCGTGGGAGATCACTCAGTTGGTTTGGTCACTTTAGTCTTGACTTACCCGCTGGTACACCAGCGTCCTGTGTTCATCTCGACGTCACCGAATCGGCCCCGACCTCGCGTTATGGGCGGTCGTCGCGAGCCGTGTACGGGTCGGTGTGCGGGACCGACAAAACCGCCGACCCCCCGAGCGGGGGGTCGGCGGGGCGGCGTCGGATGTCGGGGATGCCGGGTCGGCGGGGCGACTCAGTGAGCGGGATCGGCGTCGGCGAGACCCAGCGACACCCCGCGTGCGCCGACGGTGAGCGTGATCCCCGCGATGCTCACCGAGGTCCCGGATGCGTCCTGACGCACGGTCGGCATCGCGCCCGGATTCCGCGGGACCGGATTCGGGGAGACCTCGGCCTGCGGGGTGGAATTCTGCGGGGTGGGATTCTGCTGAGTGGGATTCTGCGGGGTGTGATTCTGCGGGGCGGTCGCCTGCCGCTCATGGGCGACGGCGTCGGGATCGGTGACCGGTGCCTGCAGCCCGAGCGAGTGCATCCACTGCTGCTGGATCTCGCGCGGGGTGGCGATGCGTCGCCCGGCCGCATCGTGTGCGGCCTGCCCGGGCACGGGTACCGGGACGAGCCGGTCGAGGGTGGCGTCGAAGTCCTTCGGGAGCCGAACTCCGTTGCGCCGCAGCTCGACCCCCCAGGGGTTGCCGGCGTCGAGCACCACATAGGTGGTGTTGCCGACCGTCCACGTCCGCTCCACCGGATAGGTGTTGACCTGGTCGCCGAGCTTGCCGTGGATGGTGGCACCCGGGATCAGGTAGAACGCCGAGGCGAACGGGTCGGCGAGCGGATTTCCCATGCCGCACACCGCATCCCCGCGCACGCAGTACTGGATGACGTCGATGTCGCCGGTGGCGGACTCGTCCCGCGGACCGTTGGTGAACAGACCCGGGATCACGCTCGGCATCACCGCCTCCACCCCGGTCTCCGGGAACCGGGTGTCGGCACCGGAGATCACGACGAGGTGGTCGTCGCCGATGGCGCCGGGGACACCGGCCTGCGACTGCCGATGGAGCCGGTAGGCGGCGTTCATCGCCACCGGGGCGCTCTGCGAGTAGCCGTTGAGGATGACAGATCCAGCGGAACCCTGTGCAGCCCAGGCCTTTCGGGCATCCGAGATCGCCTCCCGGGTGCCGTCGTCCACCGAGTCGTTGTAGGTGCCCTCACCGAGCAGATCGATCGTGCGACCGAATGCGTTGAACCCGAATGCCTGCGGGTAGTTCACGAAGCGGACATCGGGCCGGAACGGGTCGTAGAAGCCGATCCCCACGGTGCGGCCGTACTGCGCACCGCCCACCGCCGAGCCGCCACCGACGATGTCGGCACCGGTGACCGCGACCTCGTCGCCGGTCCCGGGGGTCAGGATCACCGTCGCGTCGCGGCCCAGGTCTTTCGGCAGCCAGCCCGGCTGGGCGCGCACCACGGGCGTCGCGGGCTCGTCGGTGGCCGCTCCCGCCGGTGCCCACGAGGACGCCGGTGCCCACAAGGACACTGCCGCACATGCCGCCGCGGCCGCCGTCGTGATCCGGCGCATGTCGCGGCGCCTGTCCGCACATCGTCTTTCCACAGCTAATTGTTTAGCAAAACGATCTTTTGCCGAGCCGGTCAGCTCAGGTCACGGTGAACTGACGGGAGTGCAGACCGGTCGCGCCGTCGGGCACCGGGTCGGCGATCTGCGAGGTCTGCACCCGCCCGTCCTTGCCCACCGCACGGCAGGCGACCCGGTGCACACCGGGCGTCGCAGCCCAGTCGAAACGCCACAGCCGCCAGGTGTCCTCGCTGTAGTCCGCGGCGAGCGTCGCCGGCTGCCACGGACCGTCGTCGACGCGGACCTGCACCGCCTCGATCCCGACGTGCTGACACCACGCCGTGCCCGCGATCACCACATTCCCGGCCGGCAGGTCCCCCCTCGACGACGGCCGGTCGATCCGCGAGGCGATCTTGATCGGGCCGGTCGCCGACCACCCGCGATCGGTCCAGTAGGCGCGTGCCTTGGAGAAGGTGGTCAGCTCCCAGTCGACGACCCACTTGGTGGCCGAGACATAGCCGTAGAGGCCCGGCACCACCTGCCGAACCGGGTATCCGTGTTCGATCGGCAGCGGCTCGCCGTTCATCCCGATCGCCAGCAGCGCATCCCGGTTGTCGGTGATCGCCGAGACCGGGGTGCCACAGGTCCAGCCGTCCGAGCTGGTCGAGAGCAGCATGGAGGCGCCGGGCCGCACACCGGCACGCTCGAGCAGGTCGGCCATCCGCACGCCCAGCCACCGGGCATTGCCGATCAGGTCGCCACCCACCTCGTTGGACACGCAGGTCAGGGTCACCAGACGTTCGGTCATCGGCATCGCGACCAGGTCGTCCCAGTCGAGGGTGAACTCCTCGTCGACCATCCCGTGTACCCGCAGGCTCCACCCCTCGGTGGTCAGCCGCGGTACCTGCAATGCGGTGTCGATGCGATAGAAGTCGGCGTTGGGGGTGACGAAGCGGGTGGCGCCCGGCACGTGCAGATCCGCATCGGCGGGAACCGGCGGCGCGGGGTGCGCCGGGGTCGGCAGCAGCACCCGGGCACGGTCGGCGACGGTCGCGGCCGCATCGGCGATCAGGGCCCGCCCGATCGCACCGACGGCGGCCGCACCCGCCGCGATCGCCGCGGCGGTGATGACGAAACGCCGCGACACCCCGGCGTCGGCGGTCTCGGTGGTGTCGGTGCCGTCGGTGGCGGTGGCGGTGGCGGGCGTGGTCCCGCGAGCCCCGATCAGCCCGATCAGGACGCGCAGCACCACCACGCCGACGATCGCAGCGGCGATCGAGGGCACCGCGAACGACGCCGTCGATCCGGGACGGCCGAGTGCGGCGAGGACCCCGAGGAGACCGAAGACCGCGATCACCACCGAACCCACCGGCGGCCACCGGCGTTCGAGCAGCCCGCATCCGGCGGCGATCAGGGCGATGATCACCGCCATCCCGGTGAACAGGGCGACCTTGTCGGAGGTGCCGAAGGTGGTGATCGCCCACTCCCGCACCGCGGTCGGGGTGTGGTCGACGACGGTGGAGCCGACGGCGAGGAAGGGGGTCGCGTCGGGTGAGACCATCACCGCGACCAGTTCACCGGCGGCCAGCGCCGCACCCACCGCGATCAGTCCGGCGACCAGCGCGGCCACCGTCGACGCGCCGATCCCGGTGGGTGATCGACGGCCGGTCGCGGATGTCATGTCCCCTTGATACGCCTGCCCGGCCACCGCGGACAGGTGCACCGTCCCGGCGTCGATCGGACGCGCGACACCGGCCCGCCACCCCCGGGACAAAACTGCAACAAGTTCTAGAACAAGTTCTAGTTCTTGGTTACGCTGTCGGCATGGCAGCTGGCACCGAGATCCCGGACACCGTCGCCCTCGGCGACGTCACAGAATTCAGCGACGAGGTCGACGTCGTCGTCATCGGCCTCGGCATCGCCGGCGGATGCGCCGCGGTCGAGGCGGCCTCGCACGGCGCCCGGGTCGTCGTACTCGAGCGGGCGGCGCAGGCCGGGGGCACCACCGCCCTGGCCGGCGGACACTTCTATCTCGGCGGCGGTACCGCGGTGCAGCAGGCCACCGGCCACGCCGATTCCGCCGAGGAGATGGAGAAGTACATCACCGCGGTGTCGGCGCACCCCGACCCGGAGAAGATCCACGCCTACTGCGTCGACAGTGTCGACCACTTCGACTGGCTCGAGGCCCTCGGCTTCACCTTCGAGCGCAGCTACTACCCGGAGAAGGACGTCGTCCAGCCCGAGACCCAGGGGCTGATGTACACCGGCAACGAGAAGGTGTGGCCGTTCAACACGATGGCCGTACCCGCACCGCGCGGCCACAAGGTCCCGGTGCCCGGCGACACCGGTGGCGCCGCGATGATCGTCGACCTGCTGGTCAAGCGGCTCGCCGAGCTGGGTGTGGAGGTGCGCTACGAGACCGGTGCCCGCAACCTCGTCGTCGGCACCGACGGCTCGGTGGCCGGGGTGGCCTGGCGTGCCCTCGACGGCACCGAGGGGGTGATCGGCGCCAAGGGCACCGTGATCGCCGCGGGCGGCTTCGTGATGAACTCCGAGATGGTGGCCGAGCATGTGCCGTGGCTCGCCGAGAAGCCCTACGTGCTCGGCAACACCTACGACGACGGCCTCGGCCTGCGGCTGGGGGTGTCGGTGGGTGCCGTGCTCGAGCACATGGACCAGGCGTTCTGCACCGCCCCGCTGTATCCGCCGGCGATCCTGCTCACCGGGATCGCGGTGAACAAGGACGGCGAACGCTTCGTCGCCGAGGACTCCTATCACTCACGGACGTCGGCCTTCGCGCTCGAACAGCCCGAGTCCAGGGCCTACCTGATCGTCGACGAGGCCCACCTCAAGCGTCCGCGGATGCCCCTGGTGCCGCTGCTCGACGGCTTCGAGACGATCGCCGAGATGGAGGAGTCCCTGGGCATCCCGGCCGGAAGGCTGCAGGCGACGCTCGATCGCTACAACGCGAACGCCGCCCGCGGCGAGGACCCGGACTTCCACAAGGCGCCGGAATTCCTCGCCGCCCAGGACAACGGCCCGTGGGCGGTGTTCGACATGAGCCTCGGCAAGGCGATGTACGCCGGATTCACCATGGGCGGCATGTCCACATCGGTCGACGGCGAGGTGCTCGACGCCACCGGCACACCGATCGGCGGCGTGTACGCCGCCGGTGCGTGCGCCGCCAACATCGCCCAGGACAGCAAGGGTTATGCCAGCGGCACCCAGCTCGGTGAGGGCTCCTACTTCGGGCGCCGGGCGGGCCGGCACGCCGCCGCCCGTTAGGCCCGAGAGCACCGCCCGCCAGGCCCGAGAGCACCGGCAGCTAGGCCCGAGAGCACCGGCAGCTAGGCCTTAGAGCCGCCAATCTCGGATCGGAATCGCCTCAGCCGCAGACTGTTCGCCACGACGAAGACCGACGAGAAGGCCATCGCCGCACCGGCGATCATCGGATTGAGCAGTCCCGCGGCGGCCAGCGGCAGCGCAGCGACGTTGTAGCCGAACGCCCAGAACAGGTTTCCCTTGATCGTGGCAAGGGTCCGGCGCGACAACCGGATCGCGTCGATCACCTTGCGCAGATCGCCGTCGACGATCGTCAGGTCGGCGGCGGCGATCGCCACGTCGGTACCGGTCCCCATCGACAATCCGAGGTCGGCCTGCGCGAGGGCGGCGGCGTCGTTGATGCCGTCCCCCACCATCGCGACGGTGTGCCCCTGCTGCTGGAGCTCGACGACGGCGGCGACCTTCTCGTCGGGGCGGACCTGGGCGATCACCATCTCGATGCCGACCTGTGCGGCCACGTGCCGGGCGGCGCCCGGGTTGTCGCCGGTGAGCAGCACCGGGGTGAGGCCCATCCGCTTGAGCTCCGAGATCGCCTCTGCCGACGTGGGTTTCAGTTCGTCGCCGACGACGATCACCCCCTGCGCGGAGGGGACGCCGGAGCCGTCGGCGGTGTCGATGGTGACGATCACCGCGGTGGCACCCCGCTCGTGGGCGGCGTCGACCGCCGTCCGCAGGGCCGCCGGCAGGCTGTCGGCGAACTCGCGCGGACTGCCCACCCGAACGGTGGCACCGTCGACGATGCCGGTCACGCCCACACCCTCGGTACTGCGGAACCCGCTGACCGACCCGACCGGAAGATCTTGTGCGGCTTGGACGATCGCGGTGGCGATCGGATGCTCGGAGGCGGCCTCGACGGCGGCTGCGGCGGCGAGCACCCGGCTGGTGGTGGCGTCGTCGGCGGCGCCGGTGGCATCCACCGCATGGACCCCCGACACCTGCATGACGCCGGTGGTCACGGTGCCGGTCTTGTCCAGCACGATGGTGTCGACCTGCCGGGTCTGCTCGAGCACCTCGGGGCCGCGCAGCAGGATGCCCAGTTGCGCACCACGTCCGGTACCCACCATCAGCGCGGTCGGGGTGGCCAGACCGAGTGCACAGGGGCAGGCGATGATCAGTACGGCCACCGCCGCGGTGAACGCCAGGCTCACCCCGGAGCCGTCGGCGACGGCGGCACCGAGCCAGAAGCCCAGTGTGGCAACGGCGATCGCGATCACCACGGGGACGAACCAGGCCGAGATGCGGTCGGCGAGACGTTGGGCCGCGGCCTTGCCCGCCTGGGCGTCGGCGACCATCTTGGCCATCTGTGCGAGGGCGGTGTCGGCGCCCACGTGGGTCGCCCGCACCACGAGCCGTCCGCTGGTGTTGAGCGTGGCCCCCACCACGGTGTCGCCCTCGGTGGCCTCCACCGGCACCGACTCGCCGGTGATCATCGAGGTGTCCACCGCCGACGAGCCGTCGACGATGACGCCGTCGGTGGCGATCTTCTCGCCCGGCCGGACGACGAATTCGTCTCCCACACCGAGCTGTTCGATCGGGATGCGGGTCTCTACGCCGCCACGCAGCACCACCACGTCCTTGGCGCCGAGTTCCATCAGCGTGCGCAGTGCATCGCCGGCGCGACGCCGGGCCCGCTTCTCGAACCAGCGGCCGAGCAGCAGGAAGGTGGTGACGCCGGCGGCGGCCTCCAGGTAGATGTTGGCGGCGCCGTCACCGCGCTGCGGGACGAGGTCGAATCCGTGGGTCATCCCCGGTTCGCCGGCCGTCCCCAGGAACAGCGCATACAACGACCACCCGAAGGCGGCCAGGGTGCCGATCGACACCAGCGTGTCCATGGTGGTGGCGCCGTGGCGGAGGTTGATCCAGGCGGCACGGTGGAACGGGTAGGCGCCCCAGACGACGACGGGTGCGGCCAGGGTCAGCGACAGCCACTGCCAGTAGGTGAACTGCCAGGCCGGGACCATCGCCAGGATGATCACCGGCACCGTCAGCACCGCACTGATGACGACGCGTCGGCGCAGTTCGTCGAGCTCGGGATCGGTGTGGCCGGTGCCGTCGGCGGAGTCGTCGGCGCCCGGATGGTCGTCGACGGGATCTGCGTCGTATCCGGCCGACCGGATCGCGTCGATCAGATCGGTCGGGGTCAGCTCCGCCGGATAGTCGACCTGGGCGCGTTCGGTGGCGAAGTTGACCGTGGCGCTGACGCCGTCGAGCTTGTTCAGCTTGCGCTCGATGCGACCGGCGCACGATGCGCAGGTCATGCCCTCGATGTCCAGATCGATGCGGGCATTGGTGCTGGTGGTGGTCATGGGTGGCCCCCGTGCGGGTCGGTGGCGGGTCGGTCCCCGACGGTCGTCGGGGCCTGGTGGGTGCCCTGGTGCGGGGCGGTGTCGGTGGCCGGTCCGACCGTGTGGCCGATCGCGAAGGCGATGGCGAACACGGCGGCGAGCATCACCGCGAAGGCGGCGACCCGCACCGCCGTGTTGGTCGCCATCGCGTTCAGGGTCATGCCAGCTGGTATCCGGCCTCGGTGACGGCCTTCTCGACGTCGGCGCGCTCGAGTGGTGCATCGCTGCTCACCTCGACGAGCCCGCCCTCGAGGGTCACCTCGACACCGGTCACGCCGGCGATCTCCTCGATCTCCTCACGCACCGACGACGCGCAGTGGCCGCAGGTCATGCCGGTGACGGTGTAAGTCTGGGTTGCCATGTTGTTCTCCCTGTGGGATCGGGCCCGGAGTCGGCCTCCGGGCGGTGGTGGATCGGGTCGGGTCAGGACTTGACGAGCCGGGCGATCGCCTGGACTGCCTCGTCGACCTTGGCGCGGCCCTCGGCATCCCCCTCCTGCGCGGCTCGCACCACGCAGTGGTTCATGTGCTCCTCGAGCAGACCGAGGCTCACCGCCTGCAGTGCCTTGGTCATCGCGGACACCTGGGTGAGGATGTCGATGCAGTACTGCTCTTCCTCGACCATCCGCTGCAGACCACGGGCCTGCCCCTCGATCCGGCGCAGACGCTTCAGATAGTCGTCCTTGCGCTCGATGTATCCGTGTTCGGCGTGGTCCACGGCGCCTCCGTTCCTGGTACCCCCTACTGGTATACATCGGAGTACATGGAAACGCTACCCCCCTAGGGTATGCAGTTCGGGGGTGTGCGTCACCCACGGGAGACCGACGGGAGGACCTGGCGTCAGGCGCGCCGCATCACATCGGCGAGACGGCTCAGCGCCGCCGCGACGTCGGCGAGCGCATCGCCCACCGCGGTCAGACGCGCCGCGTCGGAGTCCGGGCCCGAATCCTGCGGAGCCGGCACCGGAAGTCCGCGTGCGGGCGTCGGCGTGGCGTCCGGTTGGAGATTCATCACCGAGGTCGCGTCGCCGAAGCCGTGATGATGCCCGCGATAGGGCACCTGATCGGCGGGCGGCACCGAATCGGTGGAACGCCGGCCACCGCGATATCCGGCATCCGCGGGTGTCCCGGCGGGTGCGCTCACCGGCGCAGCGGGTGCAGCGGGTGCGCTCACCGGCGGAGTGGTCTCCGGCGGCGGGCCCGGCTGCCGGTGATCGGGCAGCCGATGTGCGCCACTGGGTCCGCTGACCGGCAGATCCCCGGTCGAGGGACCCCGGTGGATCGGGGCGGCCGCATGCGGGAGCGGGGCACCGGAGCGTGAGGGCGCGGGTCCGGCCGGGCGTCCGGCGGCCGCTCCCGACATCGCGGTCGGGGCGTGGCCGTTGGACCGCGCGAAGATGTGCGGGCCACCGTGACCGTGGAAGAACAGACAGGCACCACCCTCACGGGTGCCCACCGGGCACGGATTGCGTTCGATCAGGGACTGGGCCCGCGGGTCGAAGTCGTTCCACTCCAACCAGAATCGGCGGCCCGGAACCGGATACGTGCCCCCGTCGGTGGCGTGATTGCCGTGGTGTCCGGCACCGAGGCGGCACTGCAACATCCAGCCCGCGGATTCCGGAAGCCCCAGCGCCCGTCGTTCCGTCGACGAGCTCACCACCGTCGACCAGCAACCCTCGCCGTCCATCGAGCCCTCCGTTCCAACGCCCCACCGCGCCGTCACCGCGCACATTTCGTACCGGATGTGAATCGGTCACCGTCAGACCGCCGGCGATCACCATCGCGACAATGGCGGAGCCCGCGGCCAGTCTACGAAGGAAGCGGTCGGGTTGCTACCCCGGGCTCACCGCGAGCTCGTCGCTGCCGATCTCGGTGACCACGCCCCCGGCGAGGGCGAAGATCCGAGAGCCGGAATGGTCGGCGGTGTGCGGGAAATCGGACCGTACATGCGACCCGCGCGACTCCGCACGAGCCGACGCCGCGGCCACCACCGCGCTCGCGACCAGGGTCAGCGAGGCGTCCTCGGCGTCGGCGACGGTGACCATCTCACGACGCGGTGCGTGCTGCAGCAGGGTCGCCACCTCGGCCAGCCCGGAGGCATCCCGGCGCAGTCCGACGTGACGTCCCATCGCGTCCTGCAGGGCGGTCCGCTCCAGGGCGGGCAACAGCTCCGGGACGGGTGCCACCGACGATGCACCATGACCGACCGGCCGGTCATGGTGCCCACCGGCCTGTGCGGCGGCCACCACCGCGGCACGCCCGCCCATCACCAGACCCTCGAGCAGACTGTTGGAGGCGAGCCGGTTCCCACCGTGCAACCCGGTGCGGGCCACCTCCCCGGCCGCGAGCAGACCGGGCACCGATGTACGGGTCTCGGTGTCGGTGACGACGCCGCCGCACAGATAGTGGGCACCCGGTACCACCGGGATACGCCCCGAGGTGATGTCGAGACCTGCCGCCCGCACCCCGGCGGTGACCGTCGGGAACCGGCGTTCGACGTCGTCGACGCCGGTGACGTCGAGGTATACGCAAGGTTCACCGGTACGGTCCATCGCCGCCCACACCGCATTGGCGACCACATCGCGCGGCGCCAGATCACCCAGCGGATGCACATCCGCGGTGACCGAGCGTCCCCCGGCGTCCACGAGACGTCCGCCCTCACCCCGCAGGGCCTCGGTGATCAGGGTGCGCCGGCCGCGCTCGCCACCGGTGAAGAGCATGGTCGGGTGGAACTGGATGAACTCCAGGTCGGCGACACGCGCCCCGGCGCGCAGGGCCAGACCGATACCGTCGCCGGTGGCGCCGGCCGGATTGGTCGTGGCCGGGTAGAGATGGCCGACGCCCCCGGTGGCCAGCAGCACCGTCGGGGCGGTGACCACCTCGTCGCGCACACCCCCGTCATGTCCACCCCCGTCACGTCCACCACCGTCACGTCCACCACCGGCGAGGATCGTCCGGCATGCCACCCCGGCCACCCGCCCGTCCCCGTCGGTGAGCACCCGCGTCACGAAGGTGTCGTCGCGGCAGTCGATCTCACCTGTCGCCCGCGCCGCGGTCAGGGCCGCACCCAGGGTTCGCTGCAGGTGCGCCCCGGTCGCATCCCCACCCGCATGCAGGATGCGGCGCACGCTGTGGCCCCCTTCCCGGGTGCGCGCATAGGCGCCGGTGTCGTCGCGGTCGAATCGCGCCCCCCGCCCGATGAGCTCGGCCACGGCCGCCCAACCCCCGGCGAGGATCTCACCGGACGCGGCGGCATCGGTCAGCCCGGCGCCCGCGGCGAGGGTGTCGTCGAGATGCCGGCGGACCGAGTCGAGCGGATCGTCCGGCGCGACGACTGCGACGCCGCCCTGCGCATAGAAGGTGGAGGTGGCCTGCTCGGCGCGGTCGGCGTCCCACCGCGGCCCCTTGTGCACGACGACGACGCGCAGACCCAGTGCCGCCGCCGACAGCGCCGCGGTCAGCCCGGCCACTCCCGCGCCCACCACGACGAGATCGGCACTCGTCGACACCGCGCCACCAGTCACGCCGCTCATCCCGTTCTCCGTTCGCCGGTTCCCCTCGGGACAACCCTCCGGGGGTGTTTTCGATTCCCAGTCGAAAACCTCCCCCGAGACTACGCCGACACACCCGTGGCCGACAGGGCCGGTTCTCGGCGGTCGTCGACCTCATCACTCTCATGTGCGCAGATGCGCACATGAGAGATACGATCCCCTGGTGCATCCCCTCCTGCGGAATCCGGTCTTCACCCGCCTCTACCCGGCCCAGGTGATCTCCCTGGCGGGTACCGGACTGATGACCGTGGCACTGGGCCTGCTGGCCTACGACCTCGCCGGCACCGACGCCGCCCAGGTCCTGGGCACCGCCCTGGCGATCAAGATGGTCGCCTACGTCGCGATGGCCCCGCTGATGCGCGCGCTGGTCACCCGGCTCCCGGCCACCGGCGTGCTGATCGGCGCCGACGTGGTCCGCGTGGGCACGGCCGCATGTCTGCCGTGGGTCACCGGCACCTGGCAGATCTACCTGCTGATCTTCGCGCTGCAGACCGCCTCGGCCACCTTCACACCCACCTTCTCCGCCGCCATCGCACGCGTCGTCCCCGACCGCGACCAGTACACGGTCGCGGTGTCGGCCTCCCGGATCGCCTACGACCTCGAGGCGCTGACCAGCCCGCTCCTGGCGGGCGTCGCACTGCTCGTGCTCCCTTCTTCCGCGCTGTTCGCCTTCACCGCAGCAGGTTTCGCCGCATCGGCACTCCTCGTCGCGGGCTCGGGTCTGCGTCGTCTCGACCGATCGGACCCGCCCGCGCTCCCCGACGACACCGGCACTGTCGCCGACCGGATCCTGCGAGGCATCCGGATCATGCTGTCCCGCAGGTCGCTTCGTGGTCTCCTCTGGATCGACGTCGCCGTCGCCGCGGCCACCGCGATCGTGCTGGTCGGCACCGTCGGCTATGTCCGCGGCGATCTCGGCGCCGGCGACACCGCGGTCGCCCTGGCCCTGGCCGCCTTCGGGATCGGTTCACTGGCAACCACATTCGCGGTTCCGATGATGCTGCGACGGTTCGGCCCGATGCGGGTGATGGTCGCCGGCGCGGCCCTGGCCACCACCGGATTGGCGATCACCACGGCATGGTCGTACACCGGCCCGCAGCCGACCGCACTGTTCGGCACCTGGGTGGTGCTCGGGGTGGCCACCTCGATGATCGGCACCACCATCCCGCGCACGATCCGCGACCACACCGACGCCGACCGCGACGACGTCTTCACCGCCCAGTTCTCCACCTCGCATGCGGCCTTCCTGCTGACCTATGCGATCGCCGGATGGGGACCCGCACTGATCGGGACCGCCGCCGCGGTGGGTGTGCTGGCATTGCTGGGCGCGGCCGCCACCGTGGGTGCGGCCCGCTGCTGGCGCCGGGTGACCGCCCCGAACGTCCCGGCCGCCGGGATCGACTCGCCTACGATGGACCCGACGGTCTGCGCACGGCAACCGGCGACCCGGTAGAGGCGGTGAACGCGGCGATCATGAGCGACGGCACCGACGCCCACCGCACCCCGGCCCCCGATCCCGCAGGTCCCAGCCTGCATCACCCGGTCCAGCCCGACCCGGACCGGCTGGCCGCTGCGTCGTCGACCTTCGGGATGCTCGCCGACCCCACGCGTCTGCACCTGCTCTGGCTGCTGACCACCGGCGAGTTCGACGTCACCGCCCTCACCGAGGCGGTGGGTGCGTCACGGACGGCGGTGAGTCAGCACCTGGCGAAGCTCCGATTCACCGGCCTGGTCGAAACCCGCCGGGACGGTCGCCGGGTGATCTACCGCATCCGCGACGGACACATGACACGCCTGATCGGGGAGGCGATCAACCTCGCCGACCACAAGATCACCGGTGAACCCGCCCACGAGTGAGCCCCGCGAGGCGCCCCGGTGTCGTTACACTGGCCCGCGGTGACCTCCATGCACAGTCCATCCGCGCGCAGCTCATCCGACCCCGAACCGACCGGACGCCCGACACGCCTCCGGCCGGTGTCGACGATCGCCGAACTCTCCCGGTTCGGGTCCACCGCGATCCATGCGGCGGCAGGACTCGGCCGATTCGCCGTGGGGACCGCCGTCGACGCCGTCCACCTGCGCCTGCCGAGCGCGCAACGCGCCGCACACGAGGTCCGCACCACCTTCGAACACCTCGGCCCCACCTACGTGAAACTCGGCCAGCTCATCGCCTCGAGTCCCGGGGTGTTCACCGAGACCCTCGCCGCTGAGTTCGAGTCCCTGCTCGACCAGGTCACCCCCGCCGACCCCGCCGCCGTCCGGGAGGTCTTCGTCGCCGAGCTCGGGCGTCCGCCCGAGGAGGTGTTCGCGACCTTCGATCCCATCCCGATCGCATCGGCCTCGATCGCCCAGGTCCACACCGCCACCCTCACCGACGGCACCGAGGTGGTGGTCAAGATCCAGCGGCCGGGCATCGGCGAGCGACTCGCCCCCGACGTCGCGATCCTGGAACGACTCGCCGGCCTCGCCGAACTGTCCGAGTACGGCCGGATGCTCAGCGCCCGGCACGTGGTGGAGGACTTCGCCGACGGCCTGGCCGCCGAACTCGACTTCCGCAACGAGGCGGCCACGATGCGCGAATGGTACGAGTGCCTGCGCGACGGCCCCTACGGCAGCCGCGTGCGGGTGCCCGAGGTGTACGACGAGTACAGCGGCGCACGGGTGCTCACCATGGAACGCATCTACGCCGTCCGGATCGACGACGCCGCAGCGGTCCGCGCGGCCGGCCACGACGGTGTGGCACTGTGCCGCAACCTGCTGCTGTCGCTGCTGGAATCGGCGTTCCACGGCGGACTGTTCCACGGCGACCTGCATGCCGGGAACGTCCTCGTCGACGACACCGGCACGCTGGTGCTGCTCGACTTCGGCATCGTCGGCCGATTCACCCCGCGGACCCGCCGCATCCTCCGGCAACTCGTCGTCGACCTGATCGTGCGCAACGACTACGAGTCGGCGGGCCGGGCCATCTTCCTGCTCGGCGCGGTACGACGCCCCGGATCGACCGTCCAGGGCGCGGCCGACATCCAGAAGGTCGCCGCACCGTTGTCGACCACCGATCTCGGGTCGATGAGCTACACCGACCTGGGCAGACAGCTCGCCGCGGTGGCCCGCGCGCACGACGCCCGCCTGCCCCGTGAGCTGGTCCTGGTGGGCAAACAGCTGCTCTACGTGGAGAAGTACATGAAGCTGCTCGCACCCCGCTGGAAGGCGATGAGCGACCGCGAGATCTACGGCTATATGGCCGGGATCATGAAGGAGGCCGAGCGCGATCGCCGATCCGCCACTCCCGACATCGACGGGCGTTACCCGAACAGTGGCCAGACCCCGGTTAGGGTGGTGCAACCAAATCGGGCAGAGTGACCGCCCGATACTGCCGAGCTGAGAGGCACAGGAGCCGACAATGAAGCGAGTCTTGCCGGCGGTGCTGGCGTTCTTCGGGATCGCCTGCATCACCGCGGCGATCGCCGTTCCCGCCTGGCTGGTCCCCCAGCTCCGGGTGGTCCCGCTCGATCTCGACATCACCTCCGACGCCACGACCGTCGCCACCGACGGTTCCCCCGGCGAGCGTTTCCCGGCGGTGATCTTCGACCGATGCTCGGTGGGTGAGGCCAAGGCGCAGACCTTCGGCGCACATCTGACCCAGCAGCGCCGATCGGTGATCATCGAGCCGTCCGACAGCCGGCAGGCGACGGTGCAGTCGGCGCAGACGGTCCAGATCGACCGGACCCGCACCGCCGACGGTGAAGAGGTCACCCCGCCCGGACCGAACACCTCCGGCGATCTCACCTGCGCGTCGGGGTTGCTCACCGCGACCATCGACCGGGTGTCGCTGAACCGTAAGACGTCGGTGCCCAACGGCACGGTCAGCTCACTGCAGCTCGAGGCCGCACCGGAGGGTGTGGACCCGAAGGACGTGTCGGTCCAGCTGACCAACCGCAAGGGGTTCCAGTACAAGTTCGGGTTCGACGTCCAGCAGCGCTCATACCTGTACTACGACACCAACACCCGCCAGGACACCGAGGCCAAGTTCGTCGGCGAGGAGACCATCAAGGGTGTCAAGACCTACCACTTCGTCACCGAGGTCCCCGAGACCGACCTGTCGAGCCTGCCCAACCCGCAGAACGAGGCGGCCCTGGGCACCATGCTGACCATGCCGGCCAAGTGGTGGGGCATCACCGGGACCGGGGTCAAGCCCAACGACTCGATCAACATGCACCGCTACGCCACCGCGACCCGCCACGTGTGGGTGGAGCCGGCGACCGGCACCATCGTCGACGGCCGTGAGGACCAGCACCAGTACTTCCGTTCACCGGACCAGAGCGAGGACACCGCCCAGCCGATCCGCGATTTCCGCCTGGACGCGCTGAAGGCCACCTTCAAGTGGTCCGACGAGACCGTCACCCAGCAGGCCGCACGCGCCGACAAGTACTACGGCCAGCTGCGTCTCGGCGGGTTCTGGCTGCCGTTGATCCTCGGCATCGTCGGCGTCCTGCTGGTGCTCGCCTGGCTGTTCCTGTTCTGGCGGGGCCGCTCGGCGAGGTCCGGCGAGCCGGGTGATGACGAACCGCTCGACGGCGACGCCTACGCAGCGGGTGCCGATACCGAAGGTGTCGCGGCAGACGAGTCGGCGACCGAGGTGGTCGAGCGTCCGGACGCACCCACCGTCGCCGAGCCGGCCGCGGGTGCCCCGACCGTCGTGCTGGGCAAGTCGCCGGCGCCCGCCGTCGGTGACGGTGCCGCCACCGACGACGGCTACATGTGGGACCGCCCGACGCAGCGCATCCCGAAGGTCGACGGTCCGGCGCCGCGGACCGACGGCGACTTCGGTCCGGTCGACCGCCCGGAACGCTGATCACACCGCGCGGGTAGCCGCGGCCATCAGACGACAGGGCCCGGGGCACATCATGTGCCCCGGGCCCTGTGTCGTCGGTACCCCCGGTGTCGTCGGTACCCCCTGTGTCGTCCGTACCCCCTGTGTCGTCGGTACCCCCTGTGTCGTCGGTACCCCCTGTGTCGTCCGTACCCCCGTGCCGTCCTGGGACCCGGTTCGTATCCCCGTGCCGTCCGGTGTGCGCCTGTGGCGTCCTCTGTGCCGTCCGGCGCCCTGTGCCTCCCCCTGTGCCGTCCGGTGCCCTGTGGCGTCCTGACGGGACGACCGGGACGTCCGGAGGGTGGGCCGGCTGCGCGTAGAGGCGGGCGCCGACACCGAACCGACGGCCACAGCAGACGACGAGGGCCGGTGATCATGTGATCACCGGCCCTCGTCGTGGATCTGGCGCCTCGTCAGAGGCCTACCCCGTGGCTCAGAAGAACGCCGGGGCGAAGGTGGAACGCCAGGACTGCTTGAAGTCGTCCTGCCAGTAGTCCCACCAGTGCGAACCATCCGGGGTGATGCGGGTGGTGAGCTTGACCGGCAGGGTCTTGAGGCGAGCGATGTAGAGCTGGCTGCTGGTCGACGCGGCGACCTCCAGCGGGATCATCTGCGCGAACTTGACCGCGTTGAATCCGGCGGCACCCGGGGTCAGCGACGAGTCGTAGCGGCTGCCGACACCGGTGCCGGCCGAGACGAAGACACGCTTGCCGGACAGGTTGGCCGCCGACAGGAACGGGTCGTTCTGGAACCATTCACCGGCCGGGTAGAAGCCCCACATGTTGGTGGGGTTGCCGCCCATCTCGATCACCGACGCCTGGATGCCCTGGGTGAAGCCCGGCATGGTGACGGTGGGGTAGCCGCTGTAGGATGCGACGGCCTTGTAGAAGTTCGGGTGGCGCGAGGCCAGGTTCAGCGCCGAGGTGCCCGACATCGACAGACCGGCGATGCCGTTGCGGCGGTTGTCGCTGCCGTGGTTCTTCGCCATGTAGGCGGGCAGCTCGCGGGTCAGGAAGGTCTCCCACTTGTTGACGCCGAGGGTCGGGTCGGTCTTCTGCCAGTCGGTGTAGAAGCTGCCGCCGCCACCGAACGGGATCACCACGTTGGTGCCCTTGCCGGCCATCCAGCCGGCGACGCTGGTGTTGATCAGCCAGCCGCTGTTGTTGGCCGGCGCGCGCAGGCCGTCGAGCAGGTACAGCGTCGGCTTGTTGGAGCCGCCGGCCGAGACGATGCACACCGGGACACTGCGGTGCATGGCGTTGGAGTAGACGCGCTCGACGTTGCAGCCGCGGGCTGCCTGAGCGGTCGGCGCGGCGACCATGGTGACACCGGTGGCAGCGACCAGCGCCACGAGTCCGGCGACCAGGCGCTTACGGGCGCGAGTCAGCATGTTTCAGTCGTTCCTTACGATCGGCGCCCGGGCGGGCTCGTCATTCGGCTGTTCCGGGATCTCGGCTCTCCACGGTCACGGCGATGCGCCGCCGGAGACCGATCCCCATCGCGGGTGATAGTAACGGCTGCATAACGCCTCGGCAAAGGCTGGCGAGCCCGTTCAGCGTAACCACGCCGCCGGTGACGGGCATCACCTGCAACGATCACGGTCGCGCGTCGAATTGATCACACCGCCGGGCTCGGACGGGCATGTCCGAAATGCCCTGACATGGGTTTCGCGTGTCGTCCCATCGATGTCGCCGCCACCGCGACGCACCACGATTAGTGTCTGTGCCAACGCTCCCGAGGAGGTCCCGCGTGACACAACAGCAGGCCGACGCCATCGTCGTCGGAGCCGGATTGGCCGGTCTCGTCGCCACCTATGAACTCACCCAGGCCGGCCGCAAGGTGATCGTGGTCGACCAGGAGAACCGCAACAATCTCGGCGGGCAGGCGTTCTGGTCGCTGGGCGGACTGTTCCTGGTCGACTCGCCCGAACAACGACGGCTCGGCATCCACGACTCCGCCGAACTCGCCCTGCAGGACTGGATGGGATCGGCCGGCTTCGACCGCGAGGACGAGGACTACTGGCCGCGGCAGTGGGCGCGCGCCTACATCGACTTCGCCGCCACCGAGAAGCGGCAGTACCTGCACGATCTGGGCCTGCGGATCACCCCCGTGGTCGGATGGGCCGAGCGCGGCGGCGGCTTCGCCGACGGCCACGGCAACTCGGTCCCGCGCTTCCACCTCACCTGGGGCACCGGTCCCGAGGTGGTCCGGGTGTTCGCCGAGCCGGTACTCGAGGCCGAACGGCGCGGGCTGGTGGAGTTCCGCTTCCGTCACCGCGTCGACGAACTGATCGTCGACGACGGCGCGGCCACCGGGGTCCGCGGCGCGCTGCTGGAGGCGAGCGACCTCGACCGTGGGGTGGCCTCGGGCCGCGAGGTGGTCGGCGAGTTCGAGATCCGGGCCGACGCGGTGATCGTGACCAGCGGCGGCATCGGCCACAACCACGACCTGGTCCGCAAGAACTGGCCGACCGATCGGCTCGGCCCCGCCCCCGAGAAGATGATCTCCGGCGTACCGGCCTACGTCGACGGCCGCATGCTCGCCATCACCGAGGACGCCGGTGCCAGTCTGGTCAACCGCGACCGCATGTGGAACTACACCGAGGGCATCGTCAACTGGGATCCGATCTGGCCCGACCACGCCATCCGGATCATCCCGGGGCCGTCGTCGCTGTGGCTGGACGCCAACGGCGACCGCCTCCCGGCACCGAATTTCCCCGGCTTCGACACCAACTCGACGATGAAGGCGATCCTGGCGACCGGCCACGACTACTCGTGGTTCATCCTCACCCAGTCGATCATCGAGAAGGAGTTCGCGCTGTCGGGGTCCGAGCAGAATCCCGACATCACCGGCAAGGACCTGAAGTTCGCCGCCAAGAGCCGTCTGGCCAAGGGCGCACCCGGACCGGTCGCCGCCTTCGTCGAGCACGGCGAGGACTTCGTGGTGGCCGACAACCTCGCCGAACTCGTCACCCGGATGAACGGGATCGCCCGCGGCCCGCAGCTGGATCTGCGCAAGATCGAACGGGTGGTGTCCGCACGCGACGCACAGGTCGCCAACAAGTACTCCAAGGACGCGCAGATGATGGCCATCACCAATGCGCGCCAGTATCTCGGCGACAAGGTGGTGCGGGTCGCCAAGCCACACCGCCTGCTCGATCCCGCGCACGGCCCGTTGATCGCGGTGCGACTCAACATCCTCACCCGCAAGACCCTCGGCGGCCTGGAGACCAACCTGGACTCGGCGGTGATGCGCACCGACGGCACCGTCTTCGACGGTCTGTACGCCGCCGGTGAGGTCGCGGGATTCGGCGGTGGTGGCGTGCACGGCTACAACGCGCTGGAGGGCACCTTCCTGGGCGGCTGCATCTTCTCCGGTCGCGCCGCCGGGCGGGCCGTGGCCCGACGCCGGCCCTGACCGAGATGCCGCCGACCGCACCAGCCCGGACAGAAGTACGCCGAAGGTCCCGGGTGAACCCGGACGAGAAGGACTAGGGTGGATCGGGTGCCGGTACCGCAGACGATCCTGACACGGAAGACCAAACAAGCCCTGTTCCTGGTCCTGACCATCGACACCGGTGGTGTGGACACCGTCCGGGATTTCCTGGGCGAGTTGGGGTCCCGCATCAACTCGGTGTCGTCACGGGCACCGGAGCAGGCCCTGACCGCGATCGTCTCGATCGGTTCGGACGCCTGGGACCGGCTGTTCACCGGTCCGCGGCCCCGTTTCCTGCACCCGTTCGTCGAGGTCGCCGGCGAGGTGCACACCGCCCCGGCCACCCCCGGCGACCTGCTGATCCACATCAAGTCCGATCAGGCCGACCTCTGCTACGAGCTGGGCCGGCTGCTGATGGCCGACCTCGGTGACGCGGTCACCACCGTCGACGAGGTACACGGCTTCCGCTATTTCGATCTCCGCGATCTGATCGGCTTCGTCGACGGCACCGAGAACCCGGTGGGCCAGGCGGCGATCGACGCCATCACCGTCGGCGACGAGGACCCGGCGTTCGCCGGCGGCAGCTACGTCGCCGTCCAGCGCTACATCCACGACTTCGCCGCCTGGAACGCACTGGGCGTCACCGGGCAGGAAAATGCCATCGGCCGAACCAAACTCGACAACGTCGAGATGTCCGACGAGGTCAAGCCGACGAATTCGCACATCGCCCTGAACGTGGTCACCGACGCCGACGGCGAGGAGATCGAGATCGTGCGCGACAACATGCCCTACGGCGACGTCTCCGGCTCCGGCGAGGCCGGTACCTTCTTCATCGCGTACTCGTCGTCGCCGGAGATCACCGAGACGATGCTGCGCCGGATGTTCGTCGGCGAGCCGGTCGGCAACCACGACCGGCTGCTCGATTTCACCACCGCGGTGACCGGGGCGCAGTTCTTCACCCCGACAACCGATTTCCTGGAGGACCTACCGGCGGCACCCGCGCCTGCCGACGACTCCGCCGACGAGGACACCGCCACCACCGACACACCTCCGGCGGTTCCCATCCCCACCCGCCCACGCCCCGCGGACGGGTCGCTGGGTATCGGCTCCCTGCACTGAACCGACCGGCCGAGACCGCACCGCACACCGACCCACCCCGCCGAAACACAAGGAGCGCATCATGAACAACCTGCATCGCGAACTCGCCCCGATCTCCGCGTCGGCGTGGGAGGCCATCGAGGAGGAGGCCGCGCGGTCGTTCAAGCGCAGCATCGCCGGACGCCGGCTCGTGGAGGTCAAGGGCCCGTTGGGCCTCGAGGCCTCCTCGGTCACCCGTGGGCACCGCACCAAGATCGACTCCCCCGCCGACGGCATCCTGGCGTTCAGCCGCAACGTGCAGCCGCTGGTGGAGCTCAAGGTGCCGTTCACCGTCACCCGTGAGGCCATCGACGACGTGGATCGCGGTGCGTCCGACTCGGATTGGGATCCGGTGGTCGACGCGGCCCGTCAGCTGGCCCTCGCCGAAGATCGCGCGATCTTCGAAGGCTATGCCGCAGCCGGGATCTCGGGAATCCGGTCGGAGGCCACCGCGAAGCCCATCGCACTACCCGAGGACGTCCGCGACTATCCGGAGGCCTTCAGCCAGGCCCTGTCGACCCTGAAGCTCGCGTCGATCGACGGACCGTACTCGATCGCCGTCTCCGCCCAGGTGTACAACCTGATCAACGAGACCTCCAACCACGGTTACCCGGTGAGCCAGCACATCAAACGACTGATCGACGGTGAGATCGTCTGGGCCCCCGCGATCTCCGGCGCCTTCGTGCTGTCCACCCGCGGCGGCGACTTCGAGCTGACCATCGGCCAGGACGTGTCGATCGGCTACGACTCGCACGACGCCGACCGCGTCAACCTGTACTTCCAGGAGTCGTTCACCTTCCTCGCCTACACCGGAGAAGCCGCCGTCGCCCTGACCCAGGCGTGAGTCCGTCCGGACCGGTCCCCGCGTCGAGGCTGCTCGATCACCTCGAGCCGGGGACGCAGGTGATCGCCCCCATCTTCGTCGGCTGCCCGGAGAGCCTGCTCGACGCCCTCGAGGAGGGCAACGAGCAGCTCACCGGCGTACGCGTGCACGGTATGGGCGAGTACGACGAGCGGGCCTACATCCGTGGCGAGTTCGGTGACCGGCTGCGTCATGTCGGCTACTACCTCGGGCCGGGCACCCGCGGCGCCTTCGCGCGCGGTGAGTGCGACCTGGTCCCGAACCACTTCTCCGAGATGCCGTTGCTGCTGCGTGCACTCGACGGCCCGAAGGTGGTCATCGCCGCGGCCAGCCCACCCGACCGGCACGGCTACTTCTCGCTGGGCACCAACGCCGACTACTGCGCGGCCCTGATCGGGGAGGTGCCGTTCTTCCTCGAGGCCAACCGGCAGATGCCGCGGTCCCACGGCGAGAACCAGATCCACATCAGCCAGGTCCTCGGCTGGACCGAGGTCGACCGCCCGCTGTACGAGCAGCCGCCGTCGGCCGGCACCGACCCGCGGGACCGCGCCATCGCCGAGTTCATCGTCGACCGGGTCCCCGACGGCGCATGCATGCAGTTCGGCATCGGCAGCGTCCCCGACACCATCGCCGGTCTGTTGCAAGGACATCGCCGGGATCTGGGCATCCACACCGAGGTGCTCACCGACGGGATCATGCGGCTCGTCGAGTCCGGGACCGCGACCGGCGCCCGCAAGACCCATCACCGCGGACTGGCGGTGGCGACCTTCGCACTCGGCTCGCGGGCGCTCTACGACTGGATCGACGACAATCCGGGCGTGGCGTTGATCCCGGTGGACCAGACCAACGATCCGCGCCGGGTGGGTGCCGAACCGCTGATGGTGTCGGTCAACGCCACCACCGAGGTCGACCTGATGGGTCAGGCGGCCAGCGAGACCATCGCCGGACGGTACTACTCCTCGTCGGGCGGACAGGTCGACTTCGCCCGCGGCGTGCTGTACTCCGAGGGCGGGCAGGGCTTCCTGGTCACCCGGGCCACCACGTCCAAGGGGCTGAGCAAGATCTCGGCGCGACTGTCCCCCGGCAGCGTCGTCACCACCCACAAGAACACCGTCGACCACGTCGTCACCGAGTACGGGGTGGCCCGGCTGCGCGGCCGGTCACTGCGGCAGCGGGCGTCTGCGCTGATCGGGATCGCCGCACCGGAACATCGTGACGATCTCACCCGGCAGGCCCACGAACTCGGCCTGCTGTGACCGCGGACCTGCGCGGTCGCCCGTGAGCCGGAATCCGATGGCCGGGCACCACCGGGAGTTGCTAGCGTCGATCGGGTGAACGCCGTATGTTGACCCAGCTGATCCGCACATACCTCGCCCGCTATCCCTTCCACGTGGTCGCGGTGATCGGATTGCAGGCGGTCGCCACCGCGGCCATGCTCTACCTGCCCACCCTCAACGCCGACATCATCGACAAGGGCGTCGCCCTCGGCGACACCGGCTACATCATGAACATCGGCGGGTGGATGCTGCTGGTCACGGTGGTGCAGATCGTGTGCACCCTGGCCTCGCAGTACTTCGGGGCGCGTGCGGCCCTCGGCGCGGGACGCGACATCCGCCACGATCTGCTGCATCGGATCAACACCTTCTCCGCCCGCGAGGTGGGGTCGTTCGGTGCGCCGTCGCTGATCACCCGCACCACCAACGACGTGCAGCAGGTGCAGCTGCTGATCGTGATGAGCACCGCGATCCTGGTGATGGCACCGATCATGTGTGTCGGCGGCATCGCGATGGGAATCCATGTGGCGCCGAGCCTCTGGTGGCTGCTGCTGGTGGCGGTGCCCTTCCTCGGCGTGACGATGTCGGTGATCATCGCGAAGATGATCCCCGGCTTCCGGGCGATGCAGGTACGTCTGGACGCGGTGAACCGCATCCTGCGCGAGCAGGTCACCGGCATCCGGGTGGTGCGCGCCTTCGTCCGGGAACGCCATGAGATGGACCGGTTCTCCGTCGCCAACGACCAGTTGTCGGCGTCGACGCTGCTCGTCGGCCGGCTGATGGCGATGATGCTGCCGTCGGTCATGCTGATCACCAACCTGGCCATCGTCGCGATCATCTGGTTCGGCGGGCATGCGGTCTCCGACGGCACCGTCGAGATCGGTGCGCTCACCGCGCTGATGAGCTACGCGATGCAGATCATGATGTCGGTGATGATGGCCTCGTTCCTGGCGATGATGGCGCCGCGCGCGGCGGTGTGCGCCGAGCGGATCACCGAGGTGCTCGAGACCGAGACATCGGTGCGCCCGCCGGTGCGGTCGGTGGGCTTCACCGACCGCGGGGCGGGTGTCGAGTTCGTCGGCGCCGGTTTCCGCTATCCGCGCGCGGATGAGAACGTGCTCGCCGACATCGACTTCCGGGTCACCCCCGGCACGACCACCGCGATCGTCGGGTCGACCGGATCGGGCAAGACCACCCTGCTCGGTCTGGTACCACGCCTGTTCGACGTCACCGACGGATCGGTGCGGGTGGGCGGAACCGACGTCGCCGAGCTCGATCCGGATGAGCTGAGGTCGGTGATCGGCCTCGTCCCGCAACGCCCGTATCTGTTCTCGGGCACCGTGGCCTCCAATGTGCGGCACGGCAAACCGGACGCCACCGACGACGAGATCTGGGACGCGCTGCAGGTCGCGCAGGCCGCCGACTTCGTCGCCGCGATGCCCGACGGTCTCGACACCCCGATCGCCCAGGGCGGCACCACCGTCTCCGGTGGCCAGCGTCAGCGCCTGGCGATCGCGCGGGCCCTGATCCGACGTCCTGCGGTGTATCTGTTCGACGACTCGTTCTCCGCACTGGACCTCACCACGGACGCGAAACTGCGTGCGGCACTGAAGCCGGCGACAGCGGACTCCTCGGTGCTGATCGTCGCACAGCGCATCTCCACCATCGTCGACGCCGACCAGATCGTCGTCCTCGACCGTGGTCGCATCGTCGGCCTGGGCCGGCACGATGCCCTGCTCACCTCCTGCGAGACCTACGCCGAGATCGCGCGCTCGCAGCTGTCGATCGGAGAACCGGCATGACCCGCGGCGGTACACCCGGCGGTGCGGGTACCGGCAGCCCGGGACCGGGCCGGGGCCCGATGATGGCCGGACCTGTTCTGGAGAAGGCACATTCGTTCGGGCCGTCGATGAAGCGTCTGGTCACCCGGCTGATGGCGTATCGGCTGCGGATGATCACGGTGTTGTCGGCGATCGTCGGGTCGGTGGTCCTGCTGGCCGTGGCGCCCCGCATCCTCGGCCATGCCACCGACCTGATCTTCAACGGCATCGTCGGCCGCGAGCTGCCCGCCGGGATCTCCAAAGCCGAGGCGGTACAGGGCCTTCGGGACCGCGGGCAGGACATGCTCGCCGACATGGTGTCGGCGATGGATCTCACCCCCGGTGTCGGCATCGACTTCACCGCGGTCGGACAGACGCTGCTGATCGTCGCGGTCTGTTATGCCGCATCGTCGTTGTTGTCGTGGCTGGCGTTCACCGTGCTCAACGTGGTGGTGGTGCGCACCATCACGCAGCTGCGTGCCGAGATCGAGGCCAAGGTGCACCGGCTTCCGTTGCGCTACTACGACGCCTCGGCGCGCGGTGATCTGCTCAGCCGTGTCACCAACGACCTCGACAACCTGTCGCAGAGTCTGCAGCAGACGATCTCGCAGTTCGTGAACTCGGTGCTCACCGTGATCGCGCTGCTGGTGGTGATGATCTGGATCTCGCCGCTGCTGGCGCTGATCGCGGTGGTGACGGTGCCGCTCGCGGTGGTGGCGACCGCGGTGATCGCACGACGTTCCAAGCCGCACTTCATCGCCCAGTGGTCGTCGACCGGAAAGCTCAACGCCCAGATCGAGGAGGCCTTCACCGGCCACGAACTGGTCAAGGTGTTCGGCCGGCAGCGCGAGGTGGAGGACACCTTCGACGAGCGCAACGAGAAGCTGTACCAGTCGAGTTGGCGGGCACAGTTCATCTCCGGCATGGTGATGCCGACGATCATGTTCCTGGGCAACCTGAACTATGTGGCGATCGCGGTGGTCGGCGGTCTGCGGGTGGCGTCGGGCAGTCTGTCGCTCGGCGAGGTGCAGGCGTTCATCCAGTACTCCCGCCAGTTCACCCAGCCGCTCACCCAGATCGGTTCGATGATCAACCTGATGCAGAGCGGTGTGGCGTCGGCGGAGCGGATCTTCGAGATCCTCGACGCCGAGGAGGAGATCGGCGACCCGGACGACCCGCAGTCCCCGGCGGTGTCCCGCGGCGAGATCACCTTCGAGGACGTGTCCTTCCGGTATGGGGAAGACCGGCCGCTGATCGAGGACCTGTCGCTGGTGGCGCGTCCCGGGCACATGGTGGCGATCGTCGGGCCGACCGGTGCGGGCAAGACCACCCTGGTCAACCTGATCATGCGGTTCTACGACGTCGACTCCGGCCGCATCCTGCTCGACGGGGTGGACACCCGGCAGATGACCCGCGACGACCTGCGCGAACGCACCGGCATGGTGTTGCAGGACTCGTGGCTGTTCGGCGGGACCATCTACGACAACATCGCCTACGGCGACCCCACGGCGAGCCGTGCGGAGGTACTCGAGGCGGCGCGGCTGAGCCACGTCGACCACTTCGTGCGCACCCTGCCCGACGGCTACGAGACGGTGCTCGACGACGAGGGCGGCGGTGTCAGCGCCGGTGAGCGGCAGCTGATCACCATCGCGCGGGCGTTCCTGGCCAAGCCGGTCATCCTGATCCTCGACGAGGCGACCAGCTCGGTGGACACGCGCACCGAGCTGCTGATCCAGCAGGCCATGGCCAACCTGCGCGCCGACCGCACCAGCTTCGTGATCGCACACCGGCTTTCGACGATCCGCGATGCCGACACCATCATCGTGATGGAGGACGGGCACATCGTCGAGCAGGGCGATCACGAACAGCTGCTCGCCGCCGAGGGCGCCTACTGCCGGCTCTACCGCAGCCAGTTCGCCGGTGCGATGGACACCGAGTAGCGCGTTCGATCAGGTGAGGCGGGCTCGGGAAACCGTCCCCTGCCCCGTCGCGGGATCTGGGTAGAGTTGTCTCGTGGACCAATTCCTCCACTTCGCGGGCCAGTTCTGGTGGCTGATCTTCCCGATCGGCGCGCTGACCGGTGGCTGGGCCAGGTCGCTTGCGCGGTACAACGAGAAGCGTCGCCAGGACAAGATCGAGCTGGCCCGGATCAAGGCGGCGGCGGCCACCGAACGGCTACGGATCACCCAGGCCGACGCCGCGCAGGTGAAACGCACGCTGGCGCGCCACGACGAGGTCCAGGCCACGTGGTTCGCCTACGAGCTCGACCTCGCCACACTCATCGAGTACCCGATGCTGATCGACATGCGCGAACCGCTCACCCGCGCCTTCCACGAGGCCAAGGTGCGCGCCGACGACCTCCGGCCCCACCCGGAGGCGACCCTCGACCCGGAGTCCTTCGCCGCCTACCGCGATGCCGTCCAGGCCTACGTCGTGGCCTTCGACGCCGCCGAACGTGAGGCACGCCGGCGCAAGCAGTCCGACTTCTCGCCGATCGAGCGGGAATCCCTCGACCGGGCCCGCAAACTGATCGGGATCGCCGCCGACGACGCCGCCACCCCCGCCGAGCGGCAGGCCGCCTACCGCCGCGCCCGTGCCGAACTCGACGGCCTCATCGACGTCCCGCCACCCGCCGCCGAAGTCCTCGAACGCGGCATCGCCGGCGAACTGGAACGCGGCCACGACTAGGTGCGCGGGCAGCTACCAGGTGCGCGGTAGATCTACCGCGCACCTGACAAGTGCGTGGGGATTTACCCGGCGGCCCTGAGAAATATCGCCGCAAGTGGCACCAGACGACGTCGCGCTGCGTCCAATCCTGCATGACCACGTTCCCGGCCGACACCCACGGCATCCTCCTGCGTCGCGAGGCACTGGCCTCCGGCATCACCGACAACCAGCTCGCCCGCGCCGCCAGGAGCGGTCAGCTGGTCCGCATCTGGACCGGCGCCTTCGTACCGAGGGACCGGCTCCCGGCCAAGGCCGTCGACCTGCACCGGCTCCGGGTCCGCGCCGCGATGGACCACTCCGGTGCAGATCAGGTGGTCAGTCATCAGTCCGCTGCGACGCTGCACGGCTTGGAGATGCTGCTGCCGGACCTCGGCCGCGTCCACGTCACCGACGGAGCCGCCAGGGGAGGGCGCATCGACGCACACAAACATGCCCACAACGGCGCCCTCGACGCCCAGGAGATCGTCGTCGTCGACGGCATCCGGGTGACCGGTCTGGAGCGCACCGCCGTCGACGTCGCCCGCAGTGTGGGTCAGTTCGCCCCGGCGCTGAGCGTCTGCGATTCCGCTCTGCGTCTCGGCGCCGACCGCGAACCCATGACGCAGATGCTCGCCGGTCGCGGCGCGGGTGTGAACCTCGCGAGATATGCTCTGGGACTTGCCGATCCGTTGTCGGAGAATCCGGCGGAGTCGTGGGGCCGGGCGCAGATGATCGCCGCCGGTCTGCCCGTCCCCGAGTTGCAGCACGCCTTCCACGATGACGACGGCAACCTCTTCGCCCGCGCCGACTACTACTGGGAGGGTCTCGTCGGCGAGTTCGACGGGTTCGTGAAGTACGAGAAACTGCTCGGCGCCGACCAGGATGCGTCGGCCGTCGTGGTGGACGAGAAGATCCGCGAGGACAAGATCCGACGATGCGGTGTGGTCGTGGTCCGGTGGATCTGGGCGGATCTGACGGCGAACCGCGTCGTCGGCATCCTCACGCCGGAGCTGACCCGGTTGGGGCTGATATGAATCCCCACGCACTTGTCAGGTGCGCGGTAGATCTACCGCGCAGGTGGTAGTTGCCCGCGCATCTGGTAGCTGCCCGCGCAGGTGACAGATCCTCGCGTATCAGTAGTCGCGGTCGGCTGACACGGTCGCGATCAGCGGTTCACCGGCGACGAATGCCTCGATGTTGCGGGCCACGAACGGCGCCATCTCCCGGGTCAGCCCGGATGCCGGGTTCGCCACGTGCGGGGTGATGATGACATTCGGCAACGACCACAGCGGATCGTCGTCGGCGGGCGGTTCGGGATCGGTGACATCCAGTGCGGCACCGGCGATCTCGCCGTCACGCAAGGCCTCGTACAGCGCCCGCTGATCGACCAGTGGTCCCCGCGCGACGTTGACCAGCCAGCAGTGCGACGGCAACGCGGCCAGGCTGGTGGCGTTGATCAGGTGATGGGTCTCGGCGGTGGCCGGGGCGGCGAGGATCACGTGGTCGGTCGCCGGCCACACCTCGTCCATCCGCGACGACGGCAACGTGCGCACCGCACCCTCGACGGGCCGCCCGGACCGGTTGACCGCCAGCACGTCGGCACCGCAGGCATGCAACCGCGGCATCAGCGACGCCCCGATACCGCCGGCGCCGATGATCGCCACCGTCGCACCGCGCAGGGTGCGCACGGAGGTGTCGATCGGTTCCTTGGCCCAGTGATCGCGCACCGCGGTGTGGATCTGCCGCAGCCCGGCGAGCAGCAGCGCGAGGGCGTGCTCGGCGACGTTCTCGGCGTAGAACCCCGACGCATTGGTCCAGATCCGCTTGTCGTCGATCACCCCGGCCGCGACGAATGCCTCGATCCCGGCGGTCTTGAGCGCCACCCACTCGATGCCGTCCGGCAGTGCCGGGAAGCCGTCGGGGCCGCCGAGCCAGATCAGTACGCGCGCCTCGTCGAGGCCGGTCACCCGTGCCCCGGTCTGTTCCACGGCGGCGACGATGTGCGCGTCGGAGAACGGTTCGACGGCGACCGCCAGACCCGCGGCACTCACGACTTCACCGTCCGGGCCGCCGAGGTGGCCAGCTGATCGGCGATCTCGTTGTAGTGGTCGCCGTTGTGGCCCTTCACCCAGCGCCACGTCACCTGGTGCCGCTTCTCCTCCTCGACCAGCCGGCGCCACAGATCCGCGTTCTTCACCGGTTTCTTGTCCTTGGTCTTCCAGCCGTTGGACTGCCATCCGGCCACCCACTTGGTGATGCCGTTCCGGACATAGCTGGAGTCGGTGTAGAGGACGACCGACGACGGGCGGGTCAGGGCGGCGAGCCCCTCGATGGCCGCGGTGAGTTCCATCTTGTTGTTGGTGGTGTCCGGATCGGCGCCGGAGATCTCGCGTTCGTGCCCCTTGTACCGCAGCACCGCACCCCATCCGCCGGGCCCCGGATTGCCCAGGCAGGCGCCGTCGGTGGAGATCTCGACGACGTCGTCGCCACCCTGTTCGTCGTCCGGACTGCCGTTGCTCACCATTCCATCGAGATTACCCAGGCGGGTGGTCACGCACGGAAACAACCTGGGTGCGCGCAGCCCTCCCACCGGTCGCCGAATCGCTCTAGGGTGGAGTCATGCCTGTCTGGGATCCAGCACGCTACCTCCAATACGCCGACGCCCGCGCACGCCCGTTCCTCGATCTGATCGCCCAGGTCCCGACCGACCCGGCCACCATCGTCGACCTCGGCTGCGGCCCCGGCCACCTGACCCGTCACCTCCGTGCGAGATGGCCCGACGCACAGATCCTCGGCATCGACTCCTCGGCGGAGATGATCGACGAGGCGCTGCGGGCCAACGCCGATGCGGGCGCCAACTACGACATCGCCGACGCCGACGACTGGGCCCCGTTCGAACCGGTCGACCTGATCCTGTCCAATGCGATGTTCCAGTGGGTCGACAACCAGTTCGAGGTGATCGGCCGGCTGCTCACCCACCTCAACCCGGGCGGCACCTTCGCCGTCCAGGTCCCGAGCAACGCCGACTCCCCCACCCGCACCCTGCTCGCCGACCTCGCCGCCACCGAACCGTATGTCACACATCTGCACGACGTCAGCCGGCTGAGCCTGACCGACCCGATCGACTACCTCGAGTTCTTCGGCGAACGCGGCTTCACCGTCAACGCCTGGGAGACGACCTATCTACACGTCCTGGTCGGCGACGACCCGGTGTACGAGTGGCTGTCGGGGACCGGAGCCCGCCCCTTCCTGCAGGCCCTGCCCGAGGACCTCGCCAAACAGTTCGCCGACGACCTCAAGACCCGCCTGCGTGAGGTGTTCCCGGAGCGGCCGTGGGGCACCACGATGCCGTTCCGCCGGACCTTCGCGGTGGCCACCGCCTTCGAGGGCTGAGCCGGGGGCGCCCGACGCACCGGCCGGTCAACGCGCCTGCGGGTGGACCCCGGTGTAGATGCCCTCGGGCCGGAACCGCAGTCGTGGCGCCCGGTACTCCTCGAGGGCGTGGGCGACCCAGCCGACCATCCGGGCGATCGCGAAGATCGTCTCGGCGGCGTCGGGGCGCATCCGGAACCGGAGGGCGAGCGCGGCCAACGCGAGGTCGGAGTTGACGAAGTCGCCCTCGGCGAGCGAGTCGACGACGGCGGCGAGGGCGGCCATCACACGCCGGTCACCGCCGCCGATCCGGCCGAGCATCGCGATCAGGCATTCCGCGCGGGGATCGTGGTGGCGGTAGACGACGTGTCCGGTACCGGGGATCGCCACATCACCGTAGTGCGCCTCGGCGAGCGCAGCAGTCGGGTCGTCGAGCGCACCGGCGAGGAATCGGTACGCCAAAGTGGTTGCGCCGCCGTGCATCGGTCCGTCGAAGGCGCCCAGACCGGCACCGAGCACCGCATACACACTGCCCCGTGCGCTGGCCCCGACGCGGGCGGCGACGGTGCCGGCGGACATGTCGTGGTCGGCGAGCAGGATCAGGGCGGCGTCGAGCAGCCGGGTGGTCGACACCGTCGCCGGCTCGTCGGTCAGTCGCGGCCACAGCCGTTGCGCCAGAGACCCTTCCGACGGTCCGTCACCGATCACGTCGACGGCGGTGCCGATCACGGCCGCAGCACGCCGCGTCACCGACTCGTCGTCGATCTTGTGTCGCAGCGGATCTCGTGCACCCAGGAGGTCGACGACGAGCCTGATCCGATCCAGTCCGCGACTCGCCGGCCCGGCGAGGGCACGCACCGACGCCGCGACCGCGGGATCGGCGCCACCGGTCCACCGGCGCTGCCACAGCAACGCGGCGACCCCCTCGAGGGTCTCGTCGCGGGCGAGGTCGGTCGCCGGCACACCGCGGTAGTGGAGCCGATCGTCGCGCAGCAGGGTGAGCTGGGTGGCGATCCGTTCGGCGACACCGGCGGGTGGCCGGTGACGGACGCCGTCGCGGAGCCGTTCCACCTCGTCGACGGCGAACACACTGCCGTCGTGGCCGCTGATCCGCTGACTGTGCAGTCGCCCGCGGCTGACATACGAGTAGATGGTGGATGTCTTGACACCCAACACCTTCGACACCTGATCGGTGGTCAGGTAGTCCCGGCCGTCGTGGCGGATCGGCGTCGGGAATCGGCGGCTGTGCATGCGGTCCACACATTGATTGAATCAACATTGACGCACCCTGATCAACCTCGTCATCGTGGGGCATACCCCGCCCCTCACCGGGCATCACGGGAACCGACGAGGAGGACCTGATGACCGAACCCCTGATCGCACCGCCGGGACTGCACGATGTGATCGTCGCCGACACCGAGATCGGTGACGTACGTGGCCGGGAGGGCTACTACCACTACCGCGAGCACTCGGCGATCGAGCTGGCGCGGACCCGCTCGTTCGAGGAGGTCTGGTATCTGTTCACCCACGGTCGGCTCCCCACCGCGGGCGACCTGTCGGCGTTCGTCGACGAGACCTCGGCATGTCGTGCGATCCCCGACGAGGTCGGCGCCATCCTGACCACCGCGGCCCTTCTCGGCGGTGAGCGCGAATCGCTGGCCGGGTTGCGCACGGTGCTGTCGGCGGTCGGCCCGGCCACCGGGGCCCGGCCGCTGTGGGATTGCGACGACGACGCCCGCCGCGACCAGACCATCCGGGTGGCCGCACTGACCCCGACCGTCCTCGCCGCACTGCACCGCATCCGCTCGGGCGAGCAGCCCCTGCAGCCGCGTCCCGACCTCGGGGTCGCCGCCAACTGGCTCTATCTGGTCACCGGCCACGTCCCCGGTCCGGCGCAGGTCCGGGCGATCGAGCAGTACCTGATCGCCACCATCGACCACGGGTTCAACGCCTCCACCTTCACCGCCCGGGTGATCGCATCGACCGGCGCCGACGTGTACGCCGCGGTCTGCGGTGCGATCGGCGCCTTCTCCGGCCCGCTGCACGGCGGCGCCCCCGACCGTGCACTCGATGCACTCGACGAGATCGCCGCCCACGGCGACGCCCACGCCTGGGCCCGGGAACAGGTGGCCGCGCATCGTCGGATCATGGGCTTCGGGCACGCCGTCTACCGCACCGCCGACCCGCGTTCGGTGATGTTGCGTGAGATCGCGCTGGAACTCGGTGGCCCGCTGGTGGATCGGGCAGTCGAGGCCGAGTCGGCGATCACCGAGGTACTCGCCGAGGCCCATCCGGATCGGCCGCGCCACGCCAACGTCGAGTTCTATGCGGGCGTGGTGATGGAATGCTGTGGGGTACCGCGGGCGATGTTCACCCCGACCTTCGCGGTCAGCCGTACCGTCGGCTGGTGTGCGAACGTCCTCGAGCAGGCCCGGGTCCGCAAGATCATCCGGCCGGCCGCACGCTACGTCGGCCCCGCACCGAGCGGCCGATGACCGGCCACCGGGCGTGTCACACTGGAACCCATGACACGCCAGGTGTTCCTGATCCGCGCGATCAACGTCGGCGGGGCCAAGCTCCCGATGGCCGAATTACGGGAGATCGCAGCCGATCTCGGCGCCACCGACATCGCCACCCACATCGCGTCGGGCAATCTGCTTGCCGCACCGCCGGACACACCCGAGCAGTTCGCCCGCGCCCTGGAGTCGGCGATACAGGAGCGTTACGGGTTCTACCGTGAGGTCATCGGACGTACCGCCGCGCAGTTGCGGGATGCGGTGGCCGCCTATCCGTTCGTGGTCGACGAGGAGAAGTTCGCCCACATCTACTTCCTCACCGGCACACCCACCGCCGATGCCTCACATGCCCTCGTGGACAAGGACTTCGGTGACGACGAGCTCGCCGTCATCGGCGCCGACCTGCACATCCGGTATGCGAACGGCGTGGCCGGCACCAAGCTCACCGCCCCGGTGATCGCGCGCACCCTCGGCGTGCAGGGCACCGGACGCAACCTGCGCACGGTGCGGACGCTGATCACACTGGTCGAGTGATGACAGGGTGATCAGGTCCGGAGGTTGGCGGTGGCCCACGCGGTGATCTCACGCAACGCCGGGAGCAGTGCCTCACCGGATGCGGTGAGGCTGTAGCCGACCGTGATCGGCGGCCCGTCGTCGACGACCCGCTCGACCAGTCCGGCCCGGCCGAGTTCACCGAGACGGTCGGACAACACCGAGTCGGAGATCCCGCCGACCGCGCGCCGTAGCTCGGCGAAACCCGCCGGCCCCGACAGCAGGGTCGCGAGAATCACTCCGTTCCAGCGCTTTCCGAGGAACTCGAAGGCACGGACCAGCGCGGCGTCACACTCGCGCGGTTCACGCTCCCCGGTTGCCATGCTGCCGAGCGTAGCAATCGTGCTAGCGTGACCCCAAGTAACTAGTTTTTTCGAAGCGTCATCTGATTCCCTAGTTGAACCACCGGATGGAGAGCACCATGACAGAGCTGGCCGAGAACCTGCCCGCAACCACGCCGCTCGACGGAAACGGCCGGTCGACGCTGTTCACCGCCGCCCGCACCGCGAACAGCTTCGCGCCCACGCCGGTCGGCGACGACGAACTCCGCGAGATCTGGGAACTCGCGAAGTGGGCCCCGACGGCCGCCAACACCCAGCCGCTGCGCGTGCTGTTCGTCCGGACCGAGGAAGGCCGCGACCGCCTGGTCCGGCACATGGCCGACGGGAACAAGGAGAAGACCGCGTCGGCGCCCGCGGTGGCCGTACTCGCCGTCGACACGCGCTTCCACGAGCACATCCCGGCCCTGCTCCCGTTCCGGCCGGAACTCGCCGATGTCTTCGCGACGAACGACGAGATGCGCAGCAGCACAGGATCTTTCAACAGCGCACTGCAGGCGGGCTACTTCATCCTCGCGGTTCGGGCGCTGGGCCTGGCCGCGGGTCCGATGGCCGGCTTCGACTCCGACGGCGTCGATGCCGAGTTCTTCGCCGACGGCCGGTGGAAGTCGATCCTCGTGGTCAACATCGGTCACCCGGGCGAGAACCCCTGGTTCGACCGCCTGCCCCGCCTCGACCCGGCCGACAGCACACGCTGGGCCTGACCGCCGGGCGCGGAGGCTACGTGCGGGCGATCGCCGCGATGACGTCGTCGATGTCGGAGCGCTGCTGCTCGAACGGGGCCTCCCACAACTGACGGGGGAGCTCCTCGAGGCGTTTGACGGCCGTCTCGAGCTCTTCGAGGCGCTCGTCCTTCTCCCCGCCGGCGAGATCCTGTACCGCGATCAGCGAGTCGTCGAGGGTGAACACCGCGTCGTCGAGACGGTCACGCTCGGCGAGGGTGGCCGGGTCGTGCGGGATGGCCGGGTTCTGGTGCACGTCGGCGATCGCATACCGAACCCGGCGGTGCAGCAAGGCCTCCGGCGAGGTGGCGGTGGTCCACGACTTGGGGGCCCGGCTCGCCTTGCCCGGGATGAGGTCGGTGGAGTGAGCGAAGGCGCGGATGCGCTTGTCGGAGTCCCAGGCGAACCACACGGCCCCGGCCAGGATGCTCACTGCGACGACGACGATCACGACGACCACGATGATCCCGATGGTTGACATACCCCGACCCTATCCCTCGACCGGGCTCGTCGATGCCGACACCGCGCCGATCCCCCGGGCCGTCACTCCTGTTCCCGCACGGCCCGGACCGCGGCCGCGTTGACCCGGGTGAGCACCGAGTGCAGTTCCTCGAGGTCGGGCAGACCCACCCCGAGTGCCTCGACCACCTGGTGCGGGATCGGCAGCGCCCGGGTGCGCAGGGCACGCCCCTCGTCGGTGAGCTCGACGTCGACATTGCGCTCGTCGTCGTCGCGGCGCCGCCGCACGATCAGTCCGTTGGCCTCGAGCCGTTTGAGCAACGGCGAGAGCGTCGCGGAGTCGAGTTGCAGCACCGTGCCGATGTCCTTGACCGCGCGTGGGGACTCCTCCCACAGCGCCAGCATCACCAGATACTGCGGATGGGTCAGACCCAGTGGTTCGAGCACTCGGCGGTAGATCCGCAGCACCGACCGGTTCGCCACGGCCAGCGCGAAACACACCTGGCGTTCCAGCAGCAGCGGATTGTCGGCGGTGGCCACCTCGGATTCGGTCATCGGCGTATCGCTCCTTCCCGCGTTCCCCATGGTAGGCGCCGCGGGTCCCGATTCCCCGCGACTCCCCTGCGATGTGCTCCCCCGGGCGACCGGGGTGGACGCTCAGGCCGACGGGGTGATCCCGGTGCGACGCTGCTCGATGATCAGGCACCGGTCCTCGACGTAGAGCAGGCCGGCCGATTCGGCGATCTCCCGCGCCTCGGGCGAACTGATCCCGAGCTGCAGCCACAGCGCGGTGGCACCGGCGGCGACGGCCTGGCGGGCGATCTCGGGGGTGTCGGCGGAGGGCCGGAACACGTCCACCAGCCCGACCTGTTCGGGGATGTCGGCGAGGGTGCGGTAGACCTTCTCGCCGACGATCTCGTCGGCGGTCGGGTTGACCGGGATGATCCGCCAGCCCAGATGCTGCATGTGGGCGGGAACCTCGTTGGCCGCCTTGGCGGGATTGGCACTCGCCCCCACCACGGTGATCGTGTCGTAGGTGCGCAGGATCTCTTCGACAACCGCGTCGGTGCTCATGACGGCCAGTCTAGGTCGCGGTGTCCGCACCCTTGAGGAGCGTCGTCCGCCGCCTGGGTTCGGCCGCGTCGTCGGTGGTGGTGGAACTGCTCGGGTCGTCGATGGTGGTCAGCCAGGCGACGGTCACCGCACCCACGATCGCGCCGACGAAGCCGACGTAGGCCATCCACTGCAGGCCGTCGACGGCCTTGTCGCCGAGGAACAACACCCCGATGATCGACGGTCCGCCGGTCTCGCCGACGACGAGCACCGCGGTCACGGCGTTCACCGGGCCCAGTTGCAGGGCCACGGTCTGCACGTAGAACGCGACCGCGCCGCCGATCGCGATCGTCCACGCGGCCGGGTCGGTGATCAGCGTGAGCAGATCGAAGGGGTGGATGCCCTCGAGGACGCGGGCGGCCACCGCGAGGGCGCCGTACATGACGCCCGACAGCGCGCCGCCGAACAGGGCGCCCCGTTCCTTGAGCAGGGTCAGGACCACCAGGCCCACCACCGCGAGGGCCGTGGTGATGCCGAACAGCCACCAGTGGAAGGTGAACGACGCCTTGGTGGTCGCCTCGTGGCCGGCGGAGGCCCCCAGCATGCACAGGGCGCCGACGACGAGGAAGATCGCCGCCCAGTCGCGTCCGCGCAGGGTGGTACCCAGCAGCACGGTGCCCAGGAGCGCGGTGATCACGAGGTTGGCCGAGACGATGGTCTGCGAGAGGAACAGCGGCAGCATGCGGGCCGCGACACCACCGCCGAAGAAGCCGATCATCACCAGCAGGGTGCCCATCAGGAATGCCGGGTCGGTGAACGCCGCCAGCGTCGACTTGGCCGACGCCGCCTCCCCCTGGGCGCGGGCGGCCCGCTGGGCCCCGAGCGCACGCAGGACCGTCGACAGCCCGTAGGCCACCGCCGCCAGGGATGCGGCAATGACACCGATCGCGAACATCTGGCCTCCTGAGCCCGAATTGTCGGGTTGTGCCCCGATTGTCTGTCATGACCGTAGTACGACTGCACGAGCGGTTCCGAACGAGGAGAATACGTCGGGGGACCTCGTGAGGAGACGAGATGGAATTACGGCACCCGACACATCGCGCATACTCGCGGGGTTTCTACCCCGACGACGGCCGTGACTTCGAGGTGCGGCTCCTGCTGGGCTACGCCGGCTCCGGCGGCTCCGACGCCGGCGAGGTGCTGGCCACCATCGACGGCCTCGACGACGGTCACCCCGACGCATGGGCGCACGCGTGGCTCGCACTGGGCCGGCGGGTGGCGTCGTCGGCGCGCGCCGCCCAGGCCGCAGGGCACACGATCAGCGCCGCGTCGGCGTATCTGCGTGCGGCGAACTATCTGTCGACCGCCTTCGACGGCCTCGACGGCGTCGGCACCGACAGTGCCCGGCTGGCGGTGTTCGCCGAGCACCGCGCCGCGTGGGACGGGTTCCTCGAGTGCGGGCCGTTCACCGCCCGCAGGATCGCGATCCCCTACGAGGACACGACGCTGCCCGGATGGTTCGTCCGGCCCGACCGGGCCACCGAGGGTTCCGCCACCGGGGGTTCGGCCGGCCGGCCGACGCTGGTGATGGTGAACGGCAGCGACGGATCGGTGTCGGGGGTGTGGTGCGCCGGGGCGCGCGCCGCGCTCGACCGCGGGTACAACGTCCTGCTGTTCGACGGCCCGGGCCAGCAGTCGATGCTGTTCGAGCACGGGACCGGATTCCGGCCCGACTGGGAGGCGGTGCTGACCCCGGTCACCGACACGCTGCTCGGGTTGCCCGGCGTGGATCCGGACCGGCTCGCGGTCTACGGCATCAGCCAGGCCGGGTACTGGGTGCCGCGGGCGCTGGCCGTCGAGCACCGGTACGCCGCGGCCGTCGCCGACCCCGGAGTGGTCGACGTCTCGGCGTCGTGGCTCGCGCATCTGCCGAAGCCGCTGGCCGCGATGCTCCACGACCCGACCGCCGCGGCGAAGTTCGACCGCGACATGAAGCTCGGCATGACCGGACAGAAGGCGTTGCAGCGGATGTGGGTGTGGCGGGCCCGGCCCTACGGGTGGGACGGCCGCTACTTCGATGTGCTGCAGAAGGTCCGGGAGTACACCCTCACCGACGAGATGGCCGCGCAGATCACCACGCCGATGCTGATCACCTCCCCCGAGGGCGAGCAGTTCTGGCCCGGACAGTCCGAGCGGCTGGCCGCGATGATGACCAGCGCCCGCACCGTCGTCGTCGAGTTCACCGCCGCCGACGGCGCGAGTGGGCACTGTCAGCCGATGGCGCGGGCGCTGACCGCCGAGCGCATGTTCGACTGGCTCGACGCCACCCTCACCTCGCGATGATTCGCTCCTTGTTGTCTCAGAACGACTTTCGTGCGGTCTGTGGATCTCCGTAGGTGATCGCCCGCTCCCGGCGGGTGTCGGTCATCAACGACGTCGCCCAGACCAGCACGGTGCCGGCCCGGTTGCGGACGCCGGCGAGGAAGGCGATGTGGATGGCACCCCACGCCAGCCAGCCCATCCGCCCCGACAGCCGGACCCGGCCGGCCTCGAGCAGGGCGTGGCGGCGGGCGATGTAGGCGGCGCTGCCCAGGTCGCGGTACCGGAATCCCGGCCGGTCGGCGCCACCGGCCACCAGGCCCGCGATCACCGCACCGGCATGCCGTCCGCCCTGCATCGCCACCTCGGCGACACCGGGTAGCCCCCGGTGCGAACTCATGTCGCCGACGACGAAGATCTCCGGGTGCCCGTCCACCGACAGGTCGTCGCCCACCGGGATGGTGCCGCCACGTGCCTGGTCGACGCCGAGTGCCGTGGCGAGCGCACCGGCGAACGGCACCGCCTCGACGCCGGTGGTCCACAAGGTGGTGCGTGCAGGGTAGGTGGTGACCGTGCCGGTCGCCTTGTCGGTGGTCTGGACCGCCTCCGCGGTGACATCCGTGACGTGTACGCCGAGGTGGGTTTCCACGCCGATCGCGTCGAGGGTCTCGCGGGCCCGTGCCGACAATGTCTCGCTGAACGACGGCAGCACCCGGTCGGCCCCGTGGAACAGCAGCACCCGCGCCTCGGCGGGGTCGATGGAGCGGAACTCGCGTTCGAGGGCGAGGGTGGCCAGTTCCCGGATCTGCCCGGCCAGTTCGACGCCGGTCGGACCACCGCCGGCCACCGCGAAGGTCAGCCACGGTTTGCGGGCCTCCGGGTCCGACAGGGTCTCGGCCACCTCGAACGCGGCGAAGATCTTGCGGCGGATCGCGAGTGCGTCGTCGAGGGTCTTCATCCCGATCGCGTGGTCCATCAGGTGCTCGTTGCCGTGATAGGAGGTCCGCATCCCGGCCGCGACGACGAGGTAGTCGTAGCCGACCTCGGCCACCGACGAATCCATCCGGGTGACGGTCACCGTCCTGGCGACCGGGTCGATGCCGGTCGCCTCGGCGCAGTAGACCTCGGCATTGCGCTGCCGGCGGAGCAGATGCCGGATCGGGGTGCTGATCGATCCCTCCGAGAGCGCCCCGGTCGCGCACTGGTAGAGCAGCGGCTGGAAGAGGTGACTGGTACCGCGGTCGATCACCGTCACCGAGACATCGGCGTCGCGCAGACGCCGTGCCGCGTTGATCCCGCCGAAGCCGGCACCGATGATGACCACGTGGGGACGGCCGACACGGCCGGGATCGGTTGAGCGCACGGCACCGATTGTGTCATCACAACCCGCCGATCGGGTGCCCGAACGCGTTCACGCCGGTGCGCCGGTCGCGCTACCCCACCACCGTCGCCAGACGCGGCAACTCCCGCAGCGGGTTCCCGCGTTCGATCTCCATCCGCTGTGCGGCGGTGAACACGTCGCCCAGTCCGGGTGCGGGATCACCGCCACCGTCGAGGTAGACGGTCTGGCTGAACGGCCAGTCCGAGCCGAAGACGATGTGTGATCGCGGCGCCACGGCGAGCACGCTGCGCATCGCGGCCGCCGAGGCGCTCAGTGCGGTGTCGAAGTAGAAGGTGCCGATCAGCCGTGCCACGTCGATCGCCGACGGGCGGGGCACCCCGGCGGGCCACCGAGTGCCGATCGGGGTCTGTGCGGCCATCCCGATCCGCCACGACAGGAACGGCAACGTGCCGCCGGCATGGGCGAGCTGGAACCGGATCCCGGGGTGACGGCGCAGGGTGCCCGCGGCCAGCATCAAGGTGGCCGCCCGGGTGGTGTCGAAGGTGAACTCCTCGAGGAAATCCGGCAGCGGCAGTTCGGGTTTGGCATCGGCCGGGACCATCGCCGGGTGGACGAACACGAATGCCCGACGCCGTCCGAGCTCGGCCATCAGCGGCTCGAAGCGCGGATCACCCAGGTACACACCGTCATATGCACTCAGCAGCGCCACACCGTCGAGATGCAGGGTGTCCAGCGCGTATTCCAACTCCGCGATCGACGCCGCCACGTCGGGCATCGGGAGCACGGCGAACGCCCCAAATCGTTGCCGATGTGATCGAAAGAGCTTGGCGGCGTAGGTGTTGCAGTATCTGGCCAGATCCACGGCGTCGGCGCCCCGGAGAAAGGACACGCCCGGATCCGACACCGACAGCACCTGCGCGGCGATACCCCACCTGTCCATGAAGTCGACGGCCGACTCCGGCGACCACTGCGGCAGCGGGTGGCCGCCGATGGTGAGATGTCCGTGCTCGATCAGCGCCGCACGGTAGTCCGGCGGCAGGAAGTGGGCGTGCAGGTCCACGCGATAGTGCCCTGCCGGTGCCGCCTGCACGCCCGCCGCCGTCCCCGACGCCAGGGCCGCGGCGCCCGCGCCGACGAGCAGCGAGCGCCGCGTGACCGGCCCGGTCACCGATCACCTGCGTGTTCGGCCAGACGTGCGGCGGCATCCAGGATCATCCGCCCGTGGAGTGCGAACAGGGCGTTCAGATCCACCGAGTCGCCGCCGAGCTCCTTGGCGATGAACAGTCCGTCGGCGCCGGCCATCGCATAGGTGACCAGCTGCTCCACCGCCGCGGCGTCGAGATCGGGTGCGAGCTCGGCGGCCGCCTCCCGCAACCGGACCAAGGCCTGCGCCCGGACCTCGACGAACATCTGGCGGGCACGCGGCTCCACCGGCCGCCGCTCCAGGGCGAGCATCAGACCCAAGCGGAGGAAGTCCGGCGACTCAGCCAGCGCCTTGGCCACGTTCAGGGCGAGGTCGGCAACGCGCTCGGGCACCGAACCCTCGTCACCGAGCGACCACGCCGACAGCCATCGCCCGAAGCTGCGCTCGATCACCGCCGCGATGAGGTCGTCCTTGTCGGCGAAATGCCAGTAGATCGAGCTGGCCGGCAGCCCACAGCGTTTGCTGACCACCGCGATGCTGGTGCCCTCGTATCCGCGTTCTGCGGCGATCTCGGTTGCGGCGTCGAGGATCTTGGTCCTCGACGCCTCGCCGTTGGCACGGGTGCGCCGTGGCGTGGAACCCATCCGATCCTCCTACGATCCGCCGGACTCTTTCTGTAGTGGTCGCTACGGTAACCCCTTGACGCCGATTCCGGCAAGCAATTACCGTAGCGATCACTACAGCAATGTTCGCGCCCGATGCTCACCGTCGGCGCATCCCGGTCGAGGGAGACCCATGCCCCACCATCCACACCGTGACCATCCGCGCCATGACCATTCACACCGCGACCATCCGCGTCATGACCATCCGCGCTATGACGTCGCCGTCATCGGCTACGGTCCCACCGGCGTCACCGCCGCCAACCTGCTCGGCCAGGCGGGTCTGAGAGTGGTCGTCCTGGAACGTGATCCGGACATCTACGGTCGGGCGCGCGCCATCTCCACCGACGAGGAGGTGCTGCGGATCTGGCAGCGTGTCGGACTCGACGAGCGGCTGCAGGCCGACATGCTGCCCGGCGGACTCGTCGCCTTCGTCGACGCCGACGGCCGGCCGTTCGTCGAGGTCGCCCCCACCTCCCGCGGAACCGGCCATCCCCCACAGCAGTTCATCTACCAGCCGGCCGTCGACACCACCCTGCGCGCCGGGGTGGAGCGGTTCCCCACCGTCACGGTGCTCACCCGGCACGAATGCCTCAAGGTGCTGCCCGGTCCCGACGACGTCGAGATCCTCGCCGCCGACCTCGACTCCGACACCTTCGTCCGGCTGCACGCCTCGTATGTGATCGCCGCCGACGGCGGCTCGTCGGCCACCCGCGGGCAGCTCGGCATCGGATACCAGGGCGAGACCTACACCGAACGGTGGGTGGTGATCGACACCGAGGCCACCTGCGACTGGGAAGGCAGTTCCCGCTTGCGATTCCACTGCGATCCGGCGCGGCCGACGGTGGACTGCCCGACACCGCTGGGCCACCATCGCTGGGAGTTCCCGGTCCGCGACGGGGAGGACGAGACCGAGCTCGTGCAGCACGAGGCCATCTGGCGGGTCCTGGCCGGCCAGGGCGTCACCCCCGACCACGTGAAGATCCTCCGGGCCGTCGTCTACAGCCATCACGTGCGGGTCGCGGATCGATGGCGGGTCGGCCGGGTGTTCCTCGCCGGTGATGCCGCACATGCCATGCCGCCGTGGATCGGACAAGGCATGGCCTCCGGGGTCCGCGATGTGGCCAACCTGTGCTGGAAACTCGCCGCGGTGATCGAGGGCAGCCTGCCCGCGTCGATCCTCGACAGCTATCAGATCGAACGTGAACCGCACCTGCGGGAGACCACCGCGCACGCGGTCTTCGTCGGCAAACTCATCACCGAACGGCGCCCGTGGGTGGCCGCGGCCCGCGATCATCTGGTCCGTCTGGCCTCCCGCTCTTCACGATTCGGCCGATGGATCATCGACGCCAAGTGGATTCCGCAGGCGCAGTACGCCCGCGGACTGCTCACCGGTGTCGCCCACCCCGCCCGCGGGTGGCAGCTGCCGCAGCCGCGGGTCACCGATGCCTCCGGAGAGATCGTCCGCTTCGACGACGTGCTCGACGGGCGCTGGCAGCTCCTGACCACCGATCCGTCGGTGTCACACCACCTCTGGCGATCGACCGGAATCGGCGTGATCACGATCCTGCCCGCGGGCTCGGCCGTACAACCCGATTCCGTCGTCGACCACACCGGGGCGCTCACCGCCTGGCTCCACCGGCACTCCGCGTCCGCCCTCGCGGTTCGTCCCGATGGATTCGTCTACGCCGCAGCAGAATCCGGACGATCACTGCCCGCACCGCCCATCGGCCTGCACCTGCCCGATCCGATCGAGAACTCCCCCGCAGCCCCTATCGAAGGACACCACTGATGTCGACCCCCGAGAGCACATCGAAGGCCGCGCTCACCGACAGCACCTCACCCACCGACGGCGTCTCCCAGATCGTCACCGTCAACGGCCAGACCGACATCTTCTACACCGATGTCGGATCCGGCACACCGGTCGTCCTGCTCCACGGCGGCGGGCCCGGGGCATCCGGGCTGTCGAACTATGTGCGCAACATCGACGTCCTGGCCCAACGGTTTCGGGTCATCGTCCCGGACATGCCCGGTTACGGGCGCAGCAGCAAGAACCTCGACACCACCGACCCGTTCGGGGCACTGGCCGACGCCGTCCGTGCCCTCCTCGACCATCTCGGTGTCGAGAAGGCGCATCTGGTGGGCAATTCCTACGGTGGTGCCGCCGCGCTGCGGCTCGCATTGGACACCCCGCACCGCGTCGACCGGCTCGTCCTGATGGGACCTGGCGGGATCGGCACCACCCGCGCCGTTCCGACCAAGGGCCTCAACGCATTGCTGGGCTACTACACCGGCACCGGACCCAGCCGCGACAAGCTCGAGGCGTTCATCCGCAACCACCTCGTCTACGACGCCGAGACCGTCCCCGCCGCCGTGATCGACGACCGCTACCGGGCGTCGATCGACCCGGAGACTATCGCCCATCCGCCGCTGCGCCGACCGTCGGGCAAGACAGCGCTGAAGACGTTGTGGCGCATGGACTTCACCCGCGACCCTCGCCTGTCGCAACTGCAGACCAGGACACTCGTGCTGTGGGGACGGGACGACAAGGTGAACCGGCCGGCGGGCGGCCGGCTGCTGGTCGACCGGATGCCCGACGCCGATCTGTTCGTCGTCGCCCGCACCGGCCACTGGGTGCAGTGGGAACGTGCCGAACTGTTCAACCGCGTCGTCGGCGACTTCCTCGACGGCACCTATGTCTGAGGAATCCCCCATGATCACGCCTCCACCAGATCCCGCCTCGGATGAATCGGTGTTCGGCAGCGTCCATCTCGGCTACGTCGTCATCGAATCCCAGCGTTTCGCCGACTGGCGTCGCTTCGGCAGGGATGCCATCGGCATGCACCTCGACGAGGTCTCCGCCGACGTCATCCGTTTCCGCCTCGACAGCCACGAGGCCCGATTCATCATCGTCGGCGGTCCGGCCGAGGACGTCGTCGCCCTCGGCTGGGAACTCGACGACCACGAATCCTTCGACCGGGTCGTGGCCCGCGTCGTCGACCGCGGTGTGCCCGTCGTCGACGGCTCCGACGAGGAGACCGCCGTGCGGGGTGTCGAGCGGCTCATCCGGTTTCCTGGACCCAACCGCCTCACCCAGGAGATCTTCACCCGTCCCCGGGTCACCGACCGGCCCCTGGCCATGGCCACCCGGGGTGGCTTCGTCACCGGGGCATCGGGGATGGGGCACGTCGCCATCACCACCCGACCCCAGCAGATGCGCGGCTACTACAACACGGTCTTCGACGCCCGCCTCACCGACTACATCGACGAGACCATCAGCGGAGCACGGCTCAAGATCCGCTTCCTCCGGGTCAACGAGCGCCATCACTCCATCGCCATCGCCAACGTCCGGGGGCTGCCGGTCAACCCGATCCGCACACGGGTGCAGCACCTCAACGTGGAGGTGGCCGCCCTCGACGACCTCACCACCGCCTACCAGCGCGTGACACAGCTCGGCTTCGGCATGGCGCTGTCGGTGGGGCAGCACACCAACGACAAGGAACTGTCGTTCTACGCGCAGAGCCCGTCCGGCTTCGAGTGGGAGGTCGGCTGGAAGCCGATCGTCGTCGACGAGTCCACCTGGGAACCGTCCACCCACCAGGGCATCAGCATCTGGGGCCACACCCCCGTCGGACAGACGATCATCGACAGACTCGACCGCTTCCGCATCGCCGCGGCGTCGTTACGCCACGACGAGGACGCGGTCCCGGCACTGGCCGGAACCGGCATCCCCGACAACTGAACGGGACCGGGACCTACTGGGTCAGGATCCCGGTGGTGGCCACCGCGGCGGCGGTGACCACGGCGACCGACGGCCAGGCGCCGATCTTCTTGGCCAGCGGGTGCGATGCGCCGAAGGCGCCGACGTAGGTGGCGAGCAGACCGGCGGTGACCGCGGGGCCACGCCGGCGCCACTGGTTGGCACTGTAGGCACCGGCCGCGGCGAGCACCACACCGCCGAGGGGGCGCTGTCCGGTGGCACGGGCGATGCCATAACCGCCGACCAGGCCGAGAGCGACTGCAGGAACCGAGGGATCGATACGCATGGGATCGAGCGTACGCGTCGCACGATCCGCCATGGATGGTAGAGCCGGGACCGAGCATCGCGAGGACCAGAGTCGAAACCCGGCGAGACGACAATGTCAGCGACCACCTCCGAGGTGGTCACCTACCGATGTCGGCCGTCTGAGGTTTCGACACGCCTCGTCAACGACCCGTTGATGATTGAGCCGGGACCGAGGCGAAACCCCGAGAGACAACAGACAACCACGCTCCACCATGGATGGTAGAGCCGGGACCGAGCCCGAAGGGCGAGGACCCGAGTCGAAACCCGGTGAGACGACGATGTCAGCGACCACCTCCGAGGTGGCCACCAACCGACGTCGGCTGACAGAGGTTTCGACACGCCTCGTCGCTACGCTCCTCATCGGCTCAAC
>NZ_BCNF01000023.1 GCF_001485495.1 Gordonia desulfuricans NBRC 100010
TCGTCGCTGCGCTCCCCATCGGCTCAACCATCAACGCTAGTTGCTCATTGATCCGGGACCGAGTCGAAACCCCGTGAGACAAAAGACAACCCACGCTCCACCATGGATGATCGAGCCGGGACCGAGCCCCAAAGGCGACGTCGGCAGGTGCCTCGAACGTCGTCACCGTGCGTCGAGGTCTCCCAGGAATGTCTCCACCCGCGGCCAGGTCTCGGCGCTCGCTACGTCACCGGCGATCAGCCCGAGGTGGCTGGTCTCGACGGTGGTGAAGTGCACCTCGGCGTCGGCCAGGATGTCGACGCCGTGCCGGGCGGCGGCCCAACTGGTGATCGCATCGCGATGGCTGCCGAACAGTTGCACCGGTAGCGCGATCGATGTCAGATCCACGCACCGACCGTCGAAATCCACCACCCCGGTGGCCAGTTCACCGCGGTAGACGAAGTTCTCCCACATCTGCAACGACACCTTGCCGGGATAGCCGGGCATCGAGTTCTGGAAGCGGTCGATCACCTGCATCCGCCCGAGCGCCTCGACGTCGCCGGCGTTACGTGCGATATACGCCGGCTTCTTGAGCTCCCGCTGCCAGGCGGTACCGCGATAGGCGATGCGCACCAGCGGCGCCGGAATACCCGCCAGCACATGCAATGCGCCCGTGACGAGTTTGCCTCCGGTCGGTGCCATGAGCTTCTTGACCAGTGGATACGGCTGGACGGCATCGTAGTCCAGCGGGGTGCCGATCGCGGTGATCGACCGGATGGGCAGATCGGGATGTGCGGCCGCGGTCAGCAGCGCGACGGTGCCGCCGAGGCTCCACGCGACCACATCGACCGAACCGGAACCGTCACGGTCGGCACCGGCATGATCGGCGAGCACCCGTCCGACGGCCTCGGGCACGATGTCGTCGAAGTAGTCGGCGAACCCCAGATGCCGGTCGGACCGGTCGACGTCACCGAAGTCGACGACGTAGGGCACCCGGCCGGCGGCGAGCAGTTCGGCCACCACCGACTGACCGGGACCGAGGTCGTAGCAGCGGGCGGGCACCGCCAGCGGCGGCACGAGCAGGACCGGGGGCCGGCCCGCCGCGCGGGCGGCACGCCGGTCCTCGAGGTCGCCGTAACGGCGCAACATACGGTGCTCGCCGGTGTGCAGCACCGTGTGCGGTGTCTCGACGTCGGGCTGCACCTGATGCCCGCCGAGCAGTCGCAGCACCATCCGCGCGCCGTCGAGGCGCGAACCGGCGGCAGCCGTCGTGGTGGCCGGGGAGTTCGACATGCGACTGGATCTTACTCGACGGTCAGGAAGCGGTGGCGCCCAGGAATCCCTACCACTAGGACGCATGGACGCGCTGGGCGTCGGAGTCGGGCTCATCCCAGAAACCGATGTCATCGAGACTCCGGATCAGGCGATCCCGCGCATCGGCGAACCGTGCCTGGATCTCCCCGCGAATCGCCTCGGCGTCACCGTCACGCAGGAATCCGATCAGCCGACGGTGACTCGCCACGGCCTGACGGCCCCACTCCGGGTCCTGCGCATACAGCTGATGCGGCGAGTACTTGTTGGCCGAGAAGAGGAACCACGCGAGCTTCTTGCTGTGGCCCATCAGGTTGACCCGACGGTGGAACGCGAACTCACGGTCGAGGACCCGCTCGGGAATCCCGGCGTCGACCGCCGTATCGAGTTCGTCGACGATCTCGGCGAGTTCGGTCAGTGCCCGCGGCAGGTCCGGGTCGGCGGTGGCGTGCACCGCCAGCCGTGACGACAACTCCGCCTGCATCCAGAAGATGTCGACGATGTCACCACGCTCGAGGCTCTCCACGATGAACCCGCGGTGCGGCGACGATCGCACCAGGCCCTCGCCCCGCAGCGTCACCAATGCTTCCCGGACCGGGGTCACACTGCAGCCGAGCGCCGACGCCGTCTCGTCGAGCCGGATGAACTCGCCGGGCCGGATGTCGCCGGTCATGATGCGGGTACGCAAATGATCGGCCACCTCGTCGGTGAGCTGTCGGCGACCGAGTCGCACAGCAGCCATCGTCGGTTCTCCTCTCTTCATCCCCGACCGACTTGACGTAACCGTCCGACCGCCTGTCTCCGGCATCTGGTCCCACGACCGGTCCGGAGTGCCGGCGGGCACGCACGATATGTCAACCGTACGGCGCGAACGGCCTTCTCATACCGCCGGATGCGATCTTCGATGGCCAGACCCACCAGGCCCCGATGCGGAGCACTCAAATCATCGGCCTGTCGTGCTTGATCCGATGCCGCAGATCCCGCATCAGCCAGCGGCTGCCACCGAAGCGGATCGACTTGGGCAGGAACTTGTTGACGATCGAGACGAAGGTGAACAGATGCTCGAATCGACGCCGGTCGTCGGTGGTCCACTCGAGCCCGAGCTGATCGCGGAACAGCGGTGGCAGGAATCCGATGGTGAGGAATCGGAGCAGGTTCACGAACGGCAGCCGGATCAGCGGGTTGATCATCTTCAGGTCCACCAGGTCGTTGAGGAACTCGCAGGTGGTGTCGTCGATGACGATCCGCTGGCTCGCCACATTCCAGTAGTGGTCGAACTCCTTGCGGCTGCGCGGCCACATGTCGTCGGGGACCTGCAGGGTGGTGCCGAGTGTCTTGGACGACTGGTAGAACTCCTCGGCCTCTTCCTCGTCCATCACCCCGTGCAGCAGCTGATGAGAGTCCTCGATGCCGATGAACAGGCATGCGGCGACCCACATCTGCAGTTCCCGGTTGAAGGCGTTGTACTTGACCGGGCTGCGCTCGTCGGAGCGGACGTGCCGGTGTGCGGAGTTCACCGCCTCCCGGAACGCGGTGCGTTCCTCCTCGGTGCCGAGGATCGCCACCGCCAGATACTGGGTGGTGGTGCGGGCACGCTTCCACGGGTGATGCATCAGCGAGCCGGACTCCACCTTGGACTCCATCACGCCGTAGGCCACCTCGGGCCAGCCGAGTTGCATGACGACGTTGGCCGCGGCCCCGGCGAACGACCAGAAGTCCAGCGCCTCCTGGACTCGCGCCGGCTTCCGCAGGCTCGTCACCCGGCGTTTGCGGGTGGTGATCTTGATTCTCGTCTGGGCCGTGGTCAATTCGGCCTTCGTCGTGTCCAGCGGGGGGAGGTAGCCGGCGGCCATGACTGCACCTTCTCGAGTCGGGATGATGGATTGTGCTGTGGATCAGATGGTCTCGACGTTGTCGACGAGCCAGTGGTCACCGGAGCGCTGCAGGGTCACCAGCATCCGGTAGGGCTGCTTCTTGCCGTCGGGGGCCACCACGTTGCGGGCCTCCTGGTCGACGAACAGCAGCACGGTGGCCTTGGTGGGGTCGATCTGTTCGATCGCGGCGTGCGGGACGGTGGCGGTGGCCTCGCCCTTGCCGTTGGTGACGATCTCGGTGAGGGCGCCGACCATCTCGCTGTACTTGGCGGCGAAGTTCTCCGTCGACATCGCCGCGATCGCGTCCTTGTTCTTGTTCAGGTCGCGGTAGTCGAAGCTGGACAGCTTGATCGCGTAGTCGCGGGCGGTGTCGACCGCCTGCGTACGCATCTCGGCGCTCACCGCCCCGGAATCGGCGTCGGTGCGGGACTGCACACCGAAGTATCCGGCCGCGCCGACCGCGGCGACGAGCAGCACCGCGAGGATCGCGATCACCCACGTCGTCGACGGTCGACGGGGCTTGGTGCGCACGACGGTCGACGACGCGGCCGACGACTCCTCGCTGGTATCGGTGACATCCGCGGTGTCGGCATCGCTGGTGTCGACACCGCTGGTGTCGGCATCGGCCGTGTCGATACCGGTGTCGGCGATATCAGCGATGTCGGTGATATCGGCGGTGTCGGTGAGGTCAGTTGCCATGGGATTGTGCCCTTTCCAGTAGCTCTCGCCACCACTCGAGGAGTTCGGCGCCGTTGGGGATCAGTAGCGGGTCGGTGACCGCGGGTGGACCCGACACCCCGCCGGGGGAGGTCCAGTTCTGGGTGCCCAGGTCGTCGGGCCGCGGCGCATTGACCGCCCCGCGCTGCCCGTACCCGTTGCCCGGCGGGCAGTATCGGGTCAGATTGGGATCGCTCGGGGTGAGATCCCCGATGGCCCTTCGCGGTTCGTCGTAGAACATGCAGACCGGACCCTGGGTTCCGATCAGCGCGAAGTCGGCGCGGCCGTTCTTGACGATCGACCGCAGATCCTTCAGCCCTTGCGGGATGGTCTGCAGGCCCGTGGCCAGCGATGCCGACCGGTCGCTGATGACGGGTTCCACGGCAACCAGGTTGGCCAGCACGCCACCGAAGGTGCCGCGGTATTTGTCGAAGACCTGCTGGGCGTGGTCGAGTGCCCGCGGTGACCGGTCGAGCAGATAGACGAACACCGGCTGGTTGGCGTCGAGCTGATCGGTGAACGTGGCGACCGATCGCATCCCCTTCTCGAACGACACGGTGTTGTCGCTCATCGCACCCAGGACGTCGAGCCAGTCGCCCATCAGTCCCTGCAGGATCGGGGCATTGCGGCTCACCAGATCCGAGAGTGCCAGTCCGTTGGAGATCAAGGTGCTCAACGATTCCTGGTCGTCGCCGAACGCCTTGTACAGCTCGTTGCCGACGGTGGCGATGTTGCCCGGGCCGATGCTGCCGACGATCTTCGCGGCCTGCACGATGATCTTGTCCATCTGCATCGGTTGCCTGTCGGCGGGCGCGGCGATGGAGTCACCGTCGGTCAGATAGGGGGCATCGTCGTTCGCCGGGACGATGTCGACGGACTGGATGCCGGCCATCGTGGCCATGCTGACCTGCATGTAGGCGTCGTGCGGGATGCGGGTGTCACCCCGCACCACCAACTCGATCTCCGCACCCCGGCCGTCGGCGGCCAGGGTCACGTCGCTGACGGTGCCGATGTCGACCCCGCGCAGCGTCACGCCGGTTCCGCTGGAGAGCCCGAAGGCGTCGTCCATCCGCGCGTGCAAGGTGATCTTGGAGCCGAATCCCTCTGGGCCCGCGACGAAGTTGATCCCGTAGGGGATCACGATGGCCGCGATGAGCAGGAAGATGGCGAACTGGACGGAACCGGTGGGCAGGGTGAACCGCTTCTTGCCGGTGGCGGTGCGGGCCATGTCAGCGACCTCCCCGTCGGGTACCGGCAGCGGGTGCGCCCTGCCCGGCGGCCGAGGCCAGTCCGCCGGTCAGCGCATCCCGGAGGTCCTTCGGTGTCGGCAACGGCTGTCCGGCGAGCAGGATGCCCCCGGTGAGGATCTTGTCGATGCCGCCGGGGATGTCGAGTGCGCCGTCGAACACCAGGTAGTCGCCCCGGATCGACCGGTTGAAGTTCGTCATGAAGGAGTTCATGTGGCCGAGGGTCTCGCCGACCCCGGAGTTGAACGACGCCAACGAGTCCACCAGGGTGTTCGCGTCGGTGACCAGTGAGTTCAGTTGCGGCTGACGGCCGGTGACGATGGCGTCGGCGCTGCGGGCCAGCGATGTGGTCTGATCCATCAGCCGCACCAGCTGTTGACGCTGCTTCGCCAGGACGGTCACCGCGGCGGGCGTCTGCGCGAGGAACTGGTCCACCAGGTTGCGCTGGCCCGCCAGGACGTCGGTGACATCTGCGGCCGCCGACATCGCGGCATTGAAATCGGCGGTGTAGTGCGATGATCGCGACAACAGCCGGTTGAGCGTGTCGATCAGGGTGCCCACCTCGTCGGAGCGGTTCTCGAAGGCCTCACCGAGACTGGCCATCACCGACTGCATCTGACTCATCCCGCTGCCCTGCAGGATGTTCCCGAGCGCGGCGAGGGTGCCCTCCACCTGCGGTCCGACGCTGGTCTCCGACAACTCGATGTGATCGCCGTCGGCCAGGCGGCCCTCGGGATGTTCCGGGGCGGTCAGCCGGATGAACGGAGTACCCAGCGCCGACGGGATCTCGACGGTGGCAAGGACATTCGCCGGGAGTTCGGTGCCGTCGTCGAGTGCGAGGGTCAGGCGGGCGTCATTCCCCTCGAGTCCGATGTCGGTGACGCGCCCCACCACCTGCTGCCCGTTGCGCACGTCCGAGCCGTCCACCACGCCGTCGGCCGTGGTCAGCTCGGCGGTCACCTCGAAGGTCCCACGTGCGCCGGCAAGCGGGATGTCCTGCAGTCCCACCGCACATCCGGACACACTCGCGACCGACGCGGCCAGCGCCAGCAGTCCGGTGGCCCATCGTGTCCGCGACATCAGTTGCCTCCCTTCGGGGGCAGTGCGCCACCGGTCACCGCGGACACGATGCCCAGCGGGTCGGAGGCGGAGATCGGGAACGAGATCGGGTTGGTCAGGCCGGCTCCGATACAGATCGGCATCGGGAACCGATCACACAGCGGCTTCAGCGTCGTGAACTGTGTCAGCGTGGTGGACACGTTGAGCCGGATCCGGCCGCGACGGTCGGGGCCGATGGTGCTCGACAGGTTCTGCATCATCAACGGCGCGAGGTCCATGAACTCGGCGAGCCCGGACTTGTTGGCCGCGAGGGTCTCGCCGAGTACCTGCAGGTTCTCCGCGACCACTCCGACGTCGTCACCGTGCTGCATGACGAACGCATTGACCTCGTCGAACACCGTCTTGAGATCGGCGATGGGAGTGGTGATGTCCTGATCGGCGGTGGCCCACTGGTTGCTCAGCACCCCCATCGAGTCGATCAACCCGTCCAGGGAGACCTGCTTGGCGTGAAAGGTCTGCATCAGCTGGTTGAGGCTGTCGATGAGGTCCTGGATGTCCTCCCCGCGCGCACCGATGATTCCCGACGCCGATGCGAGTTGTCCGACCGCCGTGTTGAATTCGGTTCCGCCACCGTCCCAGGACCGTGCGGTGCGGGACAGCAGGGAGCCGAGGTCGTCCTTCTGCGGACCGTCGGACGGTCCCATGATCTTGGTGAGCACCCCGAGGCTCTCCATCAGCTGGTCGAAGCTGATCGGCGAGTGGGTGCGATCCTGCGGAATCGTTGCGCCGTCGCCGAGTTCAGGGCCCGTGGTGTAGGCCGGACCCAGTTCGAGGTGCCGGTCGCTGATCACCGACGGGTTGAGTACGTAGGCCTGCACAGCTGCGGGTAGCCGCACGTCACCGGGGATGGTCATGGTCACCCGGACGTGGTCGCCGCGCGGTTCGACGTCGTCGATCTTGCCCACCGGCACGCCGAGCACGGTGACCTTGGAACCGGTGTAGAGACCGTTGACGAAGGCGAAGTCGGCGTGGACGGTCTTGGTGTCGGGGGTCCGGCCGAAGACATACCAGGCCCCGGCGACGAGTGCGCCGACCAACAACAGTGCGGTGAATATCTTTCCGCCATAGTGCTTTCGATGGCGGACCTCACGGACCTGACGGAATGCCATCAGCTGCACCCCCGCATCACGCCGAGCACGCAGAGCATGTTGTCGGGGATCACCGCCGACGGCGAGGCCACGTCGGCCCAGTTGCCGTTGCCGGTGGTGTCGGTGATCGTGCGCAGTGCCGGTGGCAGCTGATGCAGGATCGCGTCGATGTTGTCCACGTTGTCCTTCAGCGTCGTGGTGACCGAGACGATGTTGGTGGTCAGCTGTGCCATCGGGACCTGCGGGAAGGTGGCGGCCATCTGGCCGAGCACCAGTCGCAGATTGTCGGCCAGCCGGGTGAGTACCACCTTGCGCACCACCAGGGTCGCCACGATGGCCTGGGCACCGACCATGGCGTCGGTGATCGAATCGGTCTGTGCCGCGGTCACCGTCGCCAGTCGCTTCGACAGCGCCAGCAGCTGGTCGAGCTGCGAGCCGGTGCCGGTGATCACCGCTGCGGCGCCGGCCGCACCCCGCATCGAGTCGTTGATGGTGGCCGAGTCCGGCAGGATCGAGTTCATCGTGGACATCATGGTGCGCAGCAGCTCCGGGTCGATCTCGCCGGCCGAGTGCACCGAGGCGGCGGAGATGTCGTCGAGGCTGTACGGGGTGTCCGTGCGCGCCAACGGGATCGTGTCGTCGGGCCCCACCTGCCCCTGCCCGCCCGGGGTGATGTCGAGGTAGCGCTTGCCCAGTACGGTCCGCAGGCGGACCCCGGCGCGGGTCCGGTTGCCCAGCGGCTGGTGGTTGTCGAGCCGGAATCCGACGCGCACCCGGTCACCGGCGAGGTCGATCGATTCGATCCGGCCGGCCGGAACACCCGCAACCAGAACGGGATCGGCGGTGGTCAGCCCGGAGGCATTGGCCAGTTCGGCGGTGTAGGGCGAGGTCTTGGCGTGGTAGGTGAGCTGCGGGACACCGAGTGCGACGAGCATCAGCACCAGCAGCGTGATGATGCCCGCGGTGCCCAGGACCGCCGGGGAGGCACCCTGCGAGCGCTTGTCGGATTTGAAGACGAACTCGAGGATGCCGACGAAGACGTCGATCAGACGAACCAGGAACATCGCCGATCACCTGCACACCGGGGAGTGGGTGGGCCCGAAGATATTTGCCTCCAAGTCGAATGCCTTCAGCGTGAAGTTGCACAGGTAGAGCATCATGAAGCCGCCGTAACGGCCGGAGTCGTTGATCTTGCCCGCCATCACCGGGAACTGGTCGAGGAACTTCTCGAACTGTGCGGTCTGCGGAATCCAGCTGCCGGTGACATCGCGCAGCCCGGTGAGGGTGGACGCGAACCGGCCGTCGGCGGCGGTCATCATCTGCGCCAGCGACGAGAGTGCGCGGTCGCCGCTGTCGAGGAGGGCACCGAGTTGCCCGTCGTCGCCGACGATCGCCGAGGTCAGCTGGTTGAGGCCGGTGAACAGTTCGGTCATCTGCGGGCTGCGCCGCTCGGCGGTCTCCATCAGCACGTTGAGGTTGGTCACGAGCCGGGCGAAGATCGCCCCGTTGGCCGAGAGGTTCTCACCCATCGACGCGATCTGTGTCAGCAGCAGGTGCACCGACCCCTGTCGGCCCTCGAAGGTGTCGACGAATCCCCGGGCGAGGTCGTTGACCTGGTTCGGTTCGAGGGCGTCGAACAAGGGCTGGAAGCCGTTCATCAGTGCGGTCAGATCGATCGGTGGAGTGGTTGCGGCCAAAGGGATCTCGTTGCCGCTGCGGGCCGGTATCCGGGTGTCGGTGCTGGGGCTCAGCGCGATGTAGCGTGCCCCGAGCATGTCGCCGTAGCGGACGGCGGCCTGCACCCGTTCCGGGACGACCTGCCCCTTCTCGATCTCGACGGTCACCGATGCCTTTGCGGTTCCGTTGTCGCCGTGGACGAGTCGGATGCCGTCGACACGGCCGATCCGCACCCCGGACATCTTGACCGGATTGCCGGCGACGAGCCCTTCGGCGTCGGTGAAGTCGATGACGTAGGTGTCGGTGGCCCCGGCGACCGGCACGCGCAGGGTGTTGACCACCAGGACCGCGGCAATCAGGCCGATGATCACGAACGACGCCGCCTTGAGGACGGTCATCGGAGACAGTGTGGTCACGATGCGCTCACCTGGGCCCCTCGGACCATCGGTCCGAGCATCATGACGGTGGCCGGATTCGGCTGTCCGTCGGTCGATTCGATGGTCGTGCTGTTCCGGGTGACCATCCCCTCGAGGCCGCGCAGCGCCTCGCGCTCACCGGTGCCGTCGATCGACACCTCTCCGCCGAACGCCGACGGCGCAACGCCGGCTTGTGGTGTCGGTGTGGGTGATTGCGGGGTGCGTCGCGGCGGGTTCAGTACGGTGCCGTTGCCCGTGCCCGGGGCCCGGACCGGTCCCACGCCGCGTTCGGAGCCGGTTCCGAAGCACTGGCTGCCACGCATCGGCCCATAGGTCGGGCAGTCGGCCGCCGTGTAGGGCATCGGCTGGGCGAAGGTCGGGACCGCGGTGATGTCGAACTTCCCGGTCGAGAAGACCTGGGCGCCGGCCACGGCGAAGGCGTCGGCCTCACGCAGCGTCGTCGAGATCCCGGCCGGGTTGTCGGCCACGGTGGACAGGATCGTGCCGGTGGAGTCGATGACCCGGATCAGGTTCTGCTTCTGTGCTGCGACGAAAGGTGCTGCGGTGTCGAGGTATCCGGACGCCGCGGCGAAGAACGAGGCCAGGTTCTGCTGATGGTCGACGATGCCGCGGGAGATGTCGGTGACCGAGGCGAGGGTCTCGGTGATCGCCGGGGTGGCTCGCTCCAGCGACTCCATCACGCGGCGGAATCGTGGTGTGGCGTCGATGAACTGGTTCACCGAGTCCTCGAGCTGGCGCGACGACGCGGCCCACTGGTCGATCATCACGCCGAGGTCGCGCCCCCGCCCGCCGATCGCCTTGTTCACCGCGGCGAGCGCGACGGTCATCTTCTCCGGCTCCACCTCGGCGATCAGATCCGACATCTTGCTGAAGATGTCGTACAGGTTGACCGCGTCGGGTCCGGAGTCCACCGCGACCGCGTCACCGTCGGAGAGCGCCGACCCCTGCTCACGTCCCGGAATGGGGACGAGCTGGACGTAGATGTCGCCGAAGAACGTTCGCGGCAGTACGCGCATGATCACCCCGGCCGGGATCGATCCGATCACCGACTTCTCGATGGTCATCCCGACCTCGGAGGAATCCCGGCCGGCGTCGACGGACGAGATCTGCCCCACCTTGACCCCGTGGTAGCGCACCGGGGCTCCGGGTGAGATCAGTCCGGCCGCCACCGGGACCTCGGCATGGATCACCGGATCGTTGCTGGTCAGCCCCGTACTGCGGCCCACCATCCACACCGCGAACACGGCGATCACGATCAGCGCGCCGGCGGCCCGGACGATGTACCCGAACTTCGACACCGGATTCCCCGGCAGCATCGTCGACATCTCAGATCCCCATTCCCGGGACCTGCGGGACCAGGCCCCACAGTCCGAAGGTGAAGATCACGTCGAAGATGCCGATCGCGAGGATCGAGGTGCGCAGGGCCCGGCCGGCCGCCTGCCCCACCCCTTCGGGGCCGCCACTGGCGAAGTACCCGTAGGAGCAGTGCACGAGGGTGACGATGGCCGCGAAGACCACCGCCTTGGTCGCGGAGTACACCAGGTCGGCCGGGGTGAGCGCGAGGTGGAAGAAGTAGTCGTAGGTGCCCGACGACTCGCCGTTGTACCAGACCACCACCAGGCGGGTGGCGATGTAGCTCGACAGCAGGCCGATCATGTAGATCGGCAGGATGCAGACCATCGCGGCGATCATCCGGGTGGTGGCGAGGAACGGGATGGAGCGGATGGCCATCACGTCGAGGGCGGCGATCTCGTCGGAGATCCGCATGGCCCCGATCTGGGCGGTGAACCCGGTACCGACCTTGGCGGCCAGGGCGATCGCCACCACCACCGGCGCCAGTTCGCGGGTGTTGGCGATGGCCGAGAGCATGCCCGACAGGTTGGTCATGCCCACCAGCTGGAGGCCGCGATAGGTCTCCACGCCGAGCATCATCGCCGCGGCCAGCGACATGGCCAGCACGATGCCCATGGTGCCGCCGCCGGAGAGCAGCGACTTGTTACCGAAGGTCACCTCGGCGATCTGGGCGAGGACGTGTTTGCGGTAGTGCACCAGGGTGTAGGGCACCGCGGCGACGGCGCGGAGCACAAAGGTGACGTATTCACCCAGGCGGACAAAGCCGTTGACGAAGTCGTTGATGCGCCGGCGCGAGCGGACGCGGACGCGGTAGGTGAGGTCGAGCGCAACCATCAGTAGGCCCCCACTGCCGGAACGATCACCGAATAGAGCTGTGAGAGAACCGTGTTGAAGATGAACACCAGGGCAAAGGCCACCACCACGGCCTCGTTCACCGCGTCGGCCACCCCTCGTGGTCCACCACGAGCGTGTAATCCCTTGAAGCAGGCCACGATCGTGGAGAGCAGGGCGAACATCGCCGCCTTGATCAAGGCCATCACGAAGTCGGAGGTGCGGCCGTACTGACTGAAGGTGGCCATGAACGCGCCGGCCGGAAGGTGCTGTACGTAGACGTGATAGAGGTAGCAGGCACCCACGCCGACGACGGTGATCAGCGAGCACAGCACCACGGAGACGATGATCGCGGCGGCGATTCGAGGGGCCACGAGACGCTCGATCACGTTGAGTCCCATGACCTCCATCGCGTCGACCTCCTCGCGGATCTTGCGGGAGCCGAGGTCGGTACAGATCGCCGAGCCGGCGACACCGGCCATCATCAGGGCGCTCACGAGTGCCGAGGCCTGCCCGACGATGATGAAGGCGACCACCGCTCCCGAGTAGCCGCCGGCACCGATCCGGCCCGCCAGTTCACCGACCGACACCGCGATGAACACACCCACCGGCAGCATCAGCAGGAGTGAGGGACCGGTACTGACCCGACCGATGAACACGGTCTGGTTGACGGTCTCGGTGATCGAGAGCCGGAAGCGGCAGAGGGCGACGACGAGCGCGCCGATCGACTGGAGCGCAAAACCCAGTGTGTGTCCGGCCTCGTTGGCCAGGTCACGAAGCGGCCCCTTGGCTGCGGGCAACTCGAACGCCATACGACCCCCCGGTGCGGCGCGCGTCGGCGGGCAGGCCCACCGCCGAGGCGGTGGGCACCACACCCGACAACGCATGTGATCCAGATCTCGAACTGTCGGACCGACGCTAACATACTTCATATATGAAATGTGAAACATTGTTTGTCCCGCCTTCCGAAGGAGTCGAGTACCGATGCGTCGTAACGCCGTGATCACCGCCCTGACCTGCACCGTCGCCGTCACATCGGCCATCACGGGAGCCGTTGCCGGCACCGGTCCGGCAGGTGCCGCCGCCATCCCCACGCTGGCCGTGGCCCAGTCGGGAACCACCGACTGGCAGCTCACCTACAGCCCCGGCAGCGCGCCCCGATCCGCTCCCGACTGCACCGTGACCCTGGGATCGAAGGTCCTCGCCCGCCACACCGCCACCCGCACGCTGACCGTCCGCGGCAACACCGTGCGGCCCGGCCGGTATCCGGTCCGGGTGCGCTGCGGAACCGGGTGGAGCCCGGTGATCTGGCTGTACGCCCCGCGCGGCCAGATCAACGACATCGGCACGTGGGCGTCCAACACCACCGCCGGTTCACTCGGCATCTGAACGGTGTTCGGCCGTACCGTTGTGCGCATGGCCCCCACCGATCCGCAGCCGGTCACCGCCCCCGACCTCACCCGTCATCTGATCCGGTACGGCGGCACCATCTCCCCGGAGCTGATCGGCCGGGCCGAGGGCAGCTTCGTCCACACCGCCGGCGGCCGGCGCATCCTGGACTTCACATCCGGTCAGATGTCGGCGATCCTGGGGCACTCGCACCCGGAGATCGTCGCCACGGTGAGCCATCAGATCGCCACCCTCGACCACCTGTTCAGCGGGATGCTCAGTGCCCCCGTCCTCGATCTCGCCGAGCGGCTCACCGACACCCTCCCCGACCCGCTGGACAAGGTGATCCTGCTGACCACCGGCGCGGAATCCAACGAGGCCGCCATCCGGATGGCGAAACTCGTCACCGGCCGACACGAGATCGTGTCGTTCGCCCGGTCGTGGCACGGGATGACCGCCGCCGCGGCCGCCGCGACCTACAGCGCCGGTCGCGGCGGATACGGTCCGGTCGGGCCGGGGAACTTCGCACTGCCCACCCCGGATGCCTTCCGGCCCGACTTCACCCACCCCGACGGCACCCTCGACTGGCAACGGCAACTGGACTTCGGGTTCTCGCTGATCGACGCCCAGTCCACCGGGTCGCTGGCCGCGTGCATCGTCGAACCGATCCTGTCCTCGGGCGGCGTCATCGACCTCCCGCCCGGCTACCTCGCCGCACTGGCCGACAAATGCCGGGAGCGCGGCATGCTGCTGATCCTCGACGAGGCACAGACGGGCCTGTGCCGCACCGGTTCCTGGTACGCCTTCGAGCGCGACGGCGTGGTCCCCGACATCCTCACCCTGTCCAAGACGCTCGGCGCCGGTCTCCCGCTCGCGGCCACCGTCACGTCGTCGGAGATCGAACGGATCGCCCACGACCGCGGATTCCTGTTCTTCACCACCCACGTCTCCGACCCGCTGCCGGCCGCCGTGGGCAACACCGTCCTCGACGTCCTGCAGCGCGACCGGCTCGACGTCCGCGCCGCCGAGGCCGGTGACCTCCTGCGCGGCGGACTGGCCGACATGGCGCGCCGCCATCGGGTCGTCGGCGACATCCGTGGCCGCGGCCTGCTGCAGGGGCTCGAACTCACCGACACCGACGCCGCCACCTCCGACGAACTCGGTGCCGCGATCACCCGCCGCTGCTACGAGCTCGGTCTGCACATGAACGTCGTGCAACTGCCCGGACTCGGCGGCACCTTCCGGATCGCGCCGCCGCTCACCGCATCCGACGACGAGCTACGCCTGGGTCTGGAGATCCTCGAGCAGGCGATCGCCGAGACGACCGCCTGACCCGGGCCGCCGGACCCGGGGCCGTCGGTTCCCGGAGAGGTCAGCCCTGTGCGTCGCGGGCGTCGAGATCCGCGGCGACCCCGGCCGGGAACCCGCCGGTGGCGATCGGGCCCCACGAGGTCGGGGTGACGCGGATCAGCGACTTGTTCTGCAGTCGCATCGCCGCCCGGTACTCGTCCCAGTCGGAGTGCTCGCCGGCGATCGACCGGAAGTAGTCGACCAGACCGTCCTCGGCATCCGGCATGTCGAGAACCTCGGCGGTGCCGTCGATCTGCACCCACGGGCCGTTCCACTCGTCGGAGACGATGCACACGGTGACCGCGGGACGCCGGCGTGCGTTGGCGGTCTTGGCGCGACCCGGATAGGTCGCGATCACCAGGCGCCCCTGGTCGTCGACGCCCCCGCTGACCGGCGACAACTGCACGCGCCCGTCGGCGCGGGTGGTACCCAACAACATTCGGTGCCGGGGTCGGACGAACTCGAGCAGGGCGGGGAGGCCGACGGTGTCGGTGGTGGCGATGGTTCGGGCCATTGCACCACCGTACGGGCGCACGGCCGCACGCCGCACGAGTGGCGCAGATCTCGATCTCGCACAGCACTGCCGGATGCGTCACCGGCACACCGGCCGACAGGCATAGGGTGTTGTCCGACCCACCGTCGACGCGAAGGACTGACATGTCCGAATCCACCTCGGCCCCGGCCCGGCCGGCCGGTCCCGGTATCCGCGAACTCACGATTCGTGCGATCGTCCTCGGTGGCCTGATCACCCTGGTGTTCACCGCGGCCAATGCCTACATCGGCCTCAAGGTCGGTCTGACCTTCGCCACCGCGATCCCCGCGGCCGTGATCTCGATGGCGGTGCTGCGCGCCTTCTCCGATCACTCGATCGTGGAGAACAACATCGTGCAGACCGTCGCCTCGGCGGCGGGCACGTTGTCAGCGATCATCTTCGTCATCCCCGGCCTGGTGATGATCGGCTGGTGGGTCGGGTTCCCCTACTGGACCACCCTCGCGGTCTGCGCGGTCGGCGGTGTCCTCGGCGTCATGTACTCGATCCCGCTGCGCCGGGCGCTGGTCACCGGATCGGATCTGCCCTATCCCGAGGGGGTGGCCGCGGCCGAGGTCCTCAAGGTCGGTGAGACCAGCGAGGGCGCACAGAGCAACAAAGCCGGGCTGTGGACCATCCTGATCGGCACCGTCGCCTCCGCACTGTTCGCCCTGCTCGCCAAGATGCGCCTGGTCAGTGACTCGTTGTCGGCGGTGTACAAGATCGGCACCGGCGGCAGCATGTTCGGCGCCAGCCTGTCGCTGGCGCTGATCGGTATCGGCCACCTGGTCGGCATCACCGTCGGTATCGCCATGCTCGTCGGCCTGGTCATCTCGTTCGTGGTGCTGCTGCCGATCCGCACCTGGGGCGACTTCACGAACGGCCCCGCCATCGGCGACGTGATCTCGTCGGCGTTCTCCGGCGAGGTGCGCCTGATCGGTGCCGGCGCGATCGCGATCGCCGCGATCTGGACGCTGGTCAAGATCATGGGCCCGATCATCACCGGCATCCGCAACTCGATGACCTCGATGCGCTCCCGTCAGGCCGGCGTCACCGTGGACATCACCGAGCGCGACATCCCGATCACCTACGTCGGCGGCACCGTGCTGGTGCTGATGATCCCGATCGGCTTCATGCTGTGGGACTTCGTGCAGGACACCAGCATCGCCCACTCGTCGGCCGCACTGATCATCACCATGATCGTCTTCGTCATCATCGCGGGCCTGCTGATCGCCGCCGTGTGCGGCTACATGGCCGGCCTGATCGGATCGTCCAACAGCCCCATCTCCGGGGTGGGCATCCTGGTGGTCCTGATCGCGGCGATCCTCGTGAAGCTGGTGTTCGGCAGTTCCGACGACGACCAGACGCTGCCACTGGTCGCCTTCACACTGTTCACCGCGTCCATCGTGTTCGGTATCGCGACGATCTCCAACGACAACCTGCAGGACCTCAAGACCGGCCAGCTGGTCGGTGCCACCCCGTGGAAGCAGCAGGTCGCCCTGATCATCGGCGTGATGTTCGGTGCCGCGATCATCCCGCCGGTCCTCGGACTGATGAGCAATGCCTTCGGGTTCGCCGGTGCCCCGGGTGCCGGCGAGGACGCCCTGGCCGCACCGCAGGCTCGCCTGATGTCGGATCTGGCCACCGGCGTGCTGGGCGGGTCGCTCGACTGGGGCCTGCTGGGCATCGGCGCACTGATCGGTGTCGGCGTGATCATCGTCGACGAGGTGCTGGGCAAGACCAGCAGCCGGCTGCGCCTGCCCCCGCTGGCCGTGGGTATGGGTATGTACCTGCCGATGTCGCTCACCCTGATCATCCCGATCGGCGCCTTCCTCGGTGTGGGCTACAACAAGTGGGCCGAGCGGTCCGGCGGGAACGTCGAGCACAAGAAGCGCATCGGCGTGCTGATGGCCACCGGCCTGATCGTCGGCGAGAGCCTCTTCGGTGTGGTGTTCGCCGGCATCGTCGCGATCAGCGGGCGCGACGACACCCTGAACGTGGTCGGCGAGAGCTTCGACGACTACGCGAAGTGGCTCGGCCTCGCGGTGTTCATCCTGTTCGTCGTCGGCCTGTACCGCTGGGCGCAGCGGATCGCCGACACCGATCCCGAGAGCAAGGACACCCAGGCCAAGGTCTGATCGAGCACGGGTCTGATCGAGCACGGGTCTGGTCGAGCCCCGGCGTGATCTGGCACCGGCCTGATCGGGGGTACGGCCCCGGTCAGCGCAGTGCGGCCTCGATCAGCACCTCGGCGGCGGCGCGGGCATCGCGGGCGGCATCCACGCCGCCGGCGATGGCCGCGGTGGTCTGTGCCCCTTCGGCCAGCAACGACAGCTGCGGTGCCAGACTCGGTGCAGCCCCCAGCTCATCGGCCAGCCGGGCGACGTAGCGCTGGAAATCGGCCTTCTGCTGCCGGACGGCCTCGACGACGGCCGGCATCTGGCCGCCCAGTTCGCCGAACGCGTTGATGAACGCGCACCCGCGGAACTCGTCGTCGGCGAACCAGTCGAGCAGGAAGTCGAAGATCGCGAGCAGCTTCTCGCGCGGCCCGTCGACCCGGGCCGCCGCCGCGTCGATACCCCGAGCCCACTGCCGGCTGCGGTTCGCCAGCACCGCCAGGACCAGGTCTTCCTTGGAGTCGACCACCGAGTAGAGCTTCTTCAGCGACACCCCGGCCTCGTCGCGGACGCGGTCCATCCCCACGCCGCGTACCCCGTAGGCGTTGAACAGCCGGTCGGCTGCCTCCACCACCTGCTCTCGCACGCTGTCAGTCACGCTCATACCTTCTCACCGATCGATACCCTTGCACTGAGAACGATCGTTCTCTACTCTAGCGGACACCGGTGAGAACGCCCGTTCTCGCCGGTCCCGACAAGGAGGACCATCATGGGCTACATCACCGTCGGCACCGAGAACTCGACCGACATCGAGCTGTACTACGAAGACCACGGCACCGGACAGGCCGTCGTCCTGATCCACGGATATCCCCTCGACGGACACAGCTGGGAACTGCAGAGCCGGGCACTGATCGACGCCGGGTACCGCGTCATCACCTACGACCGCCGCGGCTTCGGCCAGTCCAGCAAGGCCGGCATCGGATACGACTACGACACCTTCGCCGCCGACCTGGACACCGTGCTGACGACCCTCGACCTCCGCGACGTCATCCTCGTCGGGTTCTCCATGGGGACAGGCGAACTCGCGCGCTACACCCGCAACCACGGTCACGACAGGGTGGCCCGGTTCGCATTCCTGGCCTCCCTGGAGCCGTTCCTGCTCAAGACCGACGACAACCCGACCGGGGTCGACAAAGAGGTCTTCGACGGCATCCACACCGCCGCCTACACCGACCGCTACGCCTGGTTCACGCAGTTCTACGACAACTTCTACAACCTCGGTGAGAACCTCGGCACCCGGATCTCGCACGAGGTCGTCGACGCCAACCGGAACACCGCGGTCGCGAGCGCGCCGGCCGCCGCCTACAAGGTGGTGCCGACCTGGATCGAGGACTTCCGTCCCGACGTCGCCGCGGTTCGCGACTCCGGCAAGCCGACCCTGATCCTGCACGGCACCGCCGACAACATCCTGCCGATCGACGCCACCGGCCGCCCCTTCCACGAGGCCGTCCCGGCGGCCCGGTACGTGGAGATCGAGGGCGCGCCACACGGCCTGCTGTGGACCCACGCCGAGGAGGTGACCGCCGCCCTGCTCGACTTCGTCCGGAGCTGAGCAAGCGGTCCTGCCAAAACCTCCCGTCCGCAACGCGTCTCGACGTAGCGTGGCCGACGGGAGGTTTTCTCATGCATCTTCAACGCTCCGCACGCGACATCGCCGCCTTCGCCGACACCCTGTCAGACCACCTCGCCGCGGACTCCGGGGTACGGCCCGCCCTGACCGTCGACGCCGGCACCGACGCCAACGGGATGTCATCGGAGACCGTGATGGTCGACGCCACATGGCCTTCCGGCCACCACCCGGAATCCGAGCGCTGGGTGATGCGGATGCAGCCGCGCCCGGAGGACATCCCGGTGTTCGACCACTACCGCCTCGACCACCAGTACGAGGTGATGTCGCTGCTCGCCCGCACCACCGGGGTCCCGATCCCGAGGGTGCACCACCTCAAGACCACCGGCGCGGTACTCGGCTCGCCGTTCTTCCTGATGGAGCGGATCGACGGCCTGATCCCACCCGATGTGATGCCGTACACCTTCGGCACCAACTGGCTCTTCGAAGCCACCCCGGAACAACAACGGAGGGTGCAGGATTCGACGATCGACCGGATCGCCGAGCTGCACTCGATCACCGATGCGCCCACCGTCTTCGGCTTCCTCGACGACGAGATGCCCGCCGGAGGCGACACCTTGCACCGCAGACTCGCCTGGCTGGCCGACTGGTACGAGTCGTCGGCGGCATCCGTCGGGCGTTCGCCGCTGGCCGAGGGCGCACTCGCATGGCTGACGGCCAACCTCCCCGCCGACGCCGCCGCCCGACCACCGGTGCTGTGCTGGGGCGACGCCCGGATCGGCAACGTGATCTACGAGGATTTCACCCCGGTCGCACTGCTCGACTGGGAGATGGCCTGCCTCGGCCCCCGCGAGCTCGATGTCTCGTGGCTGATCTTCGCCCACAACGTCTTCCAGGAACTCGCCGATATGGCGGGCCTCCCGGGGATGCCGGATCTGCTCCGGGAGGACGACGTCCGGGAACGCTATCTCGAGCGCACCGGGGTGGAACTGGCCGACCTGCGCTGGTTCTCGGTGTTCGCCGGCGTCGTCTGGTGCTGCGTGTTCCTGCGGGCCGGTGCACGCCGCGTGCACTTCGGCGAGCAACCACCACCGTCGGACATCGACGTCGAGTTCTTCTATCACCGCAACCTGCTCGCCCGGCTGATCGAAGGCGAGGCCTAGATGCTGTCACCCGCCGACGAGTTCCCGATTCATCAGACACCACAACCCATCTCGTGGCCGGGGACCTCGGACCGGAACTTCTACGACCGCTCCTACTTCAATGCCCACGACCGGACCGGCGAGATCTTCCTGATCACCGGGATCGGCTACTACCCCAATCTCGGCGTCAAGGACGCCTTCGTGCTGATCAACCGCGGTGGCACCACCCACACGGCGGTACACCTGTCCGACGCGATCGACGCCGATCGGCTGAACCAGCGCGTCGGCGCCTACGCCGTCGACGTCGTCGAACCCCTTCGGCGCCTGCACCTCACGCTCGACGACACCCACGGGATCGCCGTCGACCTCACCTTCACCGGACTGTTCGGAGCACACCGGGAACTCCCGCACATCATGCGCACCGGGACGCGGGTCACCCTGGAGGCGCAGCGTTTTGCGCAGGTCGGTTCCTGGTCGGGGTCGATCACGGTGGACGGCACCGAGATCGCCGTCGACCCGGAGGTCTGGATCGGCAGCCGTGACCGCTCCTGGGGTATCCGTCCGGTCGGTGAGCCCGAACCCGCGGGCCGGCCCGCCGATCCGCCGTTCGAGGGCATGTGGTGGAACTACATCCCGATGGCCTTCGACGACTTCCAGCTCGTCCTGATCGTCCAGGAGGAGCCCGACGGATACCGAATCCTCAACGACTGCACGCGAATCTGGCGAGACGGCCGGGTCGAACAGCTCGGCTGGCCACGGATCGTCGTGCACTACCGCTCCGGCACGAGGATTCCCGACGGCGCGACGATCACCGCCACGGATGCGTCGGGGGCGCCGGTCACGCTCGAGGTGAGCTCACTGCTCGCCGCGCCGATCCACGTCGGCGGCGGCTACGGCGGGGATTCGGACTGGACGCACGGTGTCTGGCGCGGTGCGGGTTTCACCGAGCGGCGCACCTACGATCTGGCCGACTCGGCAGTGGCCGGCCGCATCCCGTTCGGGGTGATCGACCACGTCGGCCGTGCGGTGTGCACCGAGGCCGACGGCACGCAGCGGCAGGGATGGGGGCTGTTCGAGCACGGCGCGCTCGGCCGGCACGACCCGTCGGGTCTGGCCGACTGGCTCTCCGTGGCTCCCTGAGATCTGGACCACCCACCCTTGTTGATACCCCCCTGGGTATATACCCTCGGGGGTATGAAACTGATCGTTGTCGGCGGAGTCGCCGGTGGGATGAGCGCAGCGGCGCGCGCACGCCGCCTCGACGAGAACGCCGAGATCATCGTCCTCGAACGGGGCGAGCACGTGTCGTTCGCGAACTGCGGACTCCCCTATTTCGTCGGCGGCGAGATCGCCGCCGAGGCGGATCTGCTCGTCCAGACCCCGGAGTCCCTGCGCAACTCGCTGAATCTCGACGTCCGCACCAACCACGACGTCACCGCCGTCGACGCCGCGGCCAAGGTGGTGCACGTGCAGACCCCGCACGGCACCGCCACCCTGGCCTATGACGCGCTGATTCTCGCGCCCGGCGCCCGCGCCGTCCGTCCACCGATCCCCGGTGTCGACTCCCCGGTCGTGACCACCCTGCGCACCGTCGGCGACGCCGTCGCGCTGCGCGAGCACGTCCTCGGCGGAGCCCGGCGTGCGGTGGTCCTCGGCGCCGGCTTCATCGGCCTCGAGGCCGCCGAGGCCTTGCGTATGCGCGGACTCGAGGTCGACGTCGTCGAGCTCGCCGACCACGTGCTGCCACCCCTGGAAGCCGAGATGGCCTCACTCGTGCGGGATGAACTCGGCCGCCTGGGCATCACCGTCCACGACGGCGTCGCCGCGGTTTCCATCGACAGCGACACCGGTACCGACACCGGCACCGGGCATGCCGCCACCGTCGTGCTGGCCGACGGGTCACGGCTGCCCGCCGACATCGTCGTACTGTCGGTCGGGGTCACCCCCGACACCGCACCGTTCGCCGCGGCCGGGGTCGCCTGCGAACGCGGTGCGATCGTCGTCGACGAGCACGGCGCGACCAGCATTGACGGCATCTGGGCGGTGGGCGACGCGACCGTGTGCACCGACGCGGTCACGGGTCTGCGCCGGCCGGTCGCCCTGGCCGGCCCGGCCAACCGGGCGGGCCGTCTGGTGGCCGACGCCGTCCTGCGCCCCGCGAAGGCCCGCCCGATGCCGGCCCCGGTCGGCACCGCGATCGTGCGGATCGGCGACCTCGCCGCAGCGATGACCGGCGCCAACCGGCGGTCACTCGAGGCCGCGGGGATCGGCTACCAGACCGTCCACCTGCATCCGAACAGTCACGCCGGGTACTTCCCCGGCGCGCAGGCCATCCACCTCCTGATGCACATCCGCGTCACCGACGGTCTGATCCTGGGTGCACAGGCGGTCGGTGCCGACGGCGTGGACAAGCGGATCGACGTGCTGGCCACCGCCATCCGCACCCATCTGACCGCCGCCGACCTGATGGACCTCGATCTCGCCTACGCCCCGCCGTACGGCTCGGCGAAGGACCCGGTCAACCTCGCCGGGATGATCGCCGAGAACGTCGTGGACGGCACCGTCACCGTGTGGCAGGCCGACCGGCTCGCCGAGGTCGCATCGTCGGCCGCGGTGCTCGACGTCCGCTCGGCGCAGGAGTACGCGACCGGGCACGTGCGTGATGCACTCCTGGTGCCGCACACCGAGATCCGCGAACGTCTCGACGAGATCACCGCATTCGCCGCCGGACGCCCGCTCCGGGTGTACTGCGAATCCGGTATGCGCTCCTATCTGGCGACCCGAATCCTCGCAGCCGCGGGCCTCGACGTCGCGCATCTCTCGGGCGGGATGTCGACGCTGCGCGCCCGACTCGGCGACGCCGGCGGACTTCTCGTCGTCCCCGACGCCGAACCCGCCCACGCCTGAACCAGGCGCCACCCGAACCCGGTTCAGGCCCTGAGAAGATCGACAACCGAAGGAGAATCACATGTGTCAGAAGGTCACCTGCGGCAAGTGCGGCAAACCGACGTGGCGCGGCTGCGGCCGGCACGTCGACGAGGTGATGCGCGGCATCCCCACCTCCCAGCGCTGCACCGGACACGAGCGGGAACGCGGGCCGATCGCCCGGTTCTTCGGGCGGAACTGACACCCGACGCCGACGGCCATCCGCTGGTCGAACCCGAACTGCTCAGAACAGGGATGCCAATGGCACCTGCGCATCGGCGAGGCGATCGACGTCGACCGCACTGCCGGATTCGATGAGCTTCTTGATGTCGTCGAGCTGATCCCAGATGTTCACCTGCATCCCGGCGCGCACGTGTCCGGCGGCGTCGACCCAGAACGCGACGAACTCGCGCTTGGCGAGATCGCCCCGCGTGATCACGCGGTCGTCGGCGCCGCCCAGCCCGCTGTACTCCATCCCGAGGTCGTACTGATCGGTGAAGAAATACGGCAGATTGGTGTACTCGGCGTGCTCACCGACGATGTTCGCCGCGGCCACCGCCGGCTGGTTGAGGGCATTGGCCCAGTGCTCGGTCCGCACCCGACGTCCGAGTATAGGATGCGTTGCGTTCGCGATGTCGCCGACCACATAGATCGACGGATCGCTGCTGCGTAGTCCGGCATCCACCAGCACTCCGCCGCCGTCGATGTCGACACCGGCGCTGATCGCGAGATCGAGATCGGGGATCGCACCGGCGGCGACGAGTACCGCATCGGCGTAGACGGTGGTCTCGTCGGCGAACTTCAGGCCCGCGGCCCGGCCGTCGGCGGTCAGGATCTCGGTGACCTGTACCCCGGTCCGCAGGTCGACGTCGTGCGCGCGGTGCAGATTCGCGAAGACCTGTGCCACATCGGGTCCCAGCGCGCGGAGCAACGGCAACGATTCCACCTCGGCGACGGTCACCGCCATGCCGCGTTCGCGGGCCGTGGCGGCCACCTCCAACCCGATCCAGCCACCGCCCACGATCGCCAGCCGCCCGCCATCGGCGATCGCCTCGTCCAGGGCCCGGGCGTCGTCGAGTGTCCGCAGATGGTGCACACCGGCGGCGTCGGCTCCCGGCAGGTCGAGGTGCCGCGACGACGATCCGGTGGCCAGCACCAGCGTGTCGTAAGCGACGGTCGAACCATCCGGCAACACAACCGTTTTCGCTTCCGCGTCGACCCGCTCGACGGGGGTTCCCGGCCGCAGGTCCACGCGGTGGTCGAGGTACCAGTTGGTGTCGTGGACGGTGAACTCGTCCGGCTTCTTCTTACGGGCCAGGAACTCCTTGGACAGTGGCGGCCGCTCATACGGCAGCCGCTCCTCTGCCCCGAACAGGACGACGTTGCCGTCGAAGTCCTTTTCCCGCAGGGCCTCGGCGGTCTTGGCCCCGGCCAGACCGCCGCCGACTATCACCACTGTGGTCATGCTCGTCACACCTCCAGGGGACGGTACGGATCCCACCGTACGCCCCTGGTGCGGTCAGTCACGGTGCAACAGCGGCAACAACTCCTGGGTCTTCTCCGGTGTCCACCCGGGCGGCTGCAGGATGTCGGCCCAGGCATACGGGATCGCCGACAGATAGTGGTGGCCATGACCGTCGGGCACCCCCACCGACACCGCCATGTCCGCCGACACCTGCAGGAAGGTGACGAAGGGAATCCAGCGCACCGCACCGAGGACGTCGCGACCGTGTTCCTCACGCAACCAATCCGGTTGGTTGAGAATCAGTCTCGGCGACCACCATGCGATCGGGTCGGAGGCGTGCTGCAGATACACCACGCGTGTATCCGTCCACGGTGCGTCCGGCCGATCGAGGTCGGACGGGTCGGCGATGAACCGGACCTGACGCCCGTCGTCGTAGACGGGCAGCCACTCCGGCGAGCCGGGATCGCGGGCCGCGGTGGCATCCCCCCACAGGGTGTTGTTGAAGGTGGGGCCGACGAACAGGGCGCCGTCGGTGCGGGCCGCGACCGTGGGCACGGTACCGAATGCGGCCTCGGCGCCGAAGGATCCGAGGCTCTCACCGAACACCACCACCTTGGGGCGTTGTGCCTCCGGCACCTGCTGCACCCGCGCGTCCACGGCCTCGAACAACGCCGACCCCGCCTGACGGGCACGTTCGCTGTCGACCAGGAACGACAGCCAGCTCGGCAGATACGAGTACTGCATCGACACCAGCGCGGTGTCGCCGTTGTACATGTACTCGATGGTGTCGATGGTCGCCTTGTTCAGCCAGCCCGATCCGGTGGTGGCGCCGATCGCGATCACCTTGCGGTCCAGACCGCCCATCCGGACCAGTTCGTCGGCGGCCAGTTGCGCATTGGCGCGCAGGCCGTCACCCGATCCGAGACCCACGAAGGCACGGATCGGTTCCATCGCGGGCGCACCGTTGAAGGCGCTCAGCTGCTCCACGGTGGGGCCGCCGTCGACGGTGATGCGACCCTCACGGCCCAGCGACGACCAGCTGACCAGCGAACCCGGACCACCCGACCGCAGCGTCGACGCCGGCGCGCCCGTGGTGGCCCCCACCTCGTCGTTGGCGGCGGCGAAGCTGGCGTTGAGCCACTGCATCGAGTACTTCGCCACCACGCCGTTGAGGATGAAGACGGTCAGCAGCACCACCACCACGGCACCGGCGATGGCCGAGATCCTGGGTGGTGCAACGGTGTTGAGCTTACGAACCAGCCAGGTGAGCAGCCACGCCCAGCCCTGCCCGATCAGCATGAGCACGGTGAAGACGACGATCGCGACGACGATGATCACCGGGTAGGCCGTCCAGGACAGATGCTCGACACCCATCAGGCTGCGGATCTCGTCCTGCCACACCGAGAACCAGTAGAGCATCACCACCGAGCCCACGACGAAGACGACGGCCAGACCCAGCCAGAACCAGCGGCCGGGACTGGGCCAGCGCCGGTTGCGCGAGACCATGAACCTGGCCAGCCAGGCGAAGAACACCCCGATGCAATAGCCGAGGGCGGCGGCACCACCGCTGACGATGCCCTGGAACAGGGGGCCGCGAGGCAGCAGCGACGGCGTGACCGCAAGCCACAGGAAGACGGTGCCGACCACGAGTCCGGCGCGCCACGATCGGGAGGTGGGATGGGCAGAGCCCGTGATGTCGGCATCGTGGTGGGCACCGTGGCGGCACTGGTCGTGGTGCAGCTGTGTATCTACGTCTTCGGTGTACCCGGTTCGTGGCTGGTACTCGGGGTCGCGGTGGCGGTGACGATCGCCGTCCGGCTGGCCGGCCTGAGCTGGGGCGATCTCGGACTCTCGCGGCACACGCTGGGTCGCGGCATCCGGTGGGCCGTGGTGATCGTGGTGGTCGTGGCGGTGATCGCCGCGGTCGGGGTCGCGCTGCCGTTCACCCGTGAGCTGTTCCGCAACGACGCCTACGCCGACCTGCCGGAGGCACTGTTCGCCGCCGGGGTGCTGATCCCGCTGCAGACGGTGATCGGCGAGGAGTTGCTGTTCCGGGGTGCGCTGCTGGGTGCGCTGCTGCGTGTCTCGTCGACGCGGGGCGCGCTCGGGATCCAGGCCCTGCTGTTCGGGGCATGGCATGTCGGATCGTCGCAGGGACTGACCGCAGGTAACGACGGGCTCCGCGAGATCGTCGGTGACGGTACCTTTGCCTCCCTGGTCGGGGTGCTGCTCGCGGTTGCCGTCACCGCCGCCGCCGGCGCACTGCTGGGATGGTCGCGGCTGCGCAGCGGCAGTCTGCTGGCGCCGATGGCGCTGCACTGGGCGGCCAACGGGATCGGTGCGGTCGCCGCCGCGATGGCGTGGCAGTTCACCGGCTGACCTGCCCCGCCGGTGCGCGTGGTTCGGCCTCGAGCATCGGGACCAGATAGCGGCGTGCGACATCCGCGAGGGCGGCATCGTCGTCGACGTCGACGATGTGGCTCGGGATGGTCAGCAGCGATGTGGAGATCCGGACCATCATCTCCGCGGTCAGTTCGGTGTCGAGGTCGGCGCGGACCGTTCCGGCGCGCTGTTCTCGGCGGAGCTGTTGGGCCACAAAGGAACGCACCACGGCCATGGTCCGGCCGTCGCCGCCGACCACGGCGCCGGCCACCAACGACGGCTCCGCCTCGAGCAGTCCGGCGATCAGCGGATTACGGGAGATCGACCGGTAGGAACTCACGAACCCCAGGACCAGGCGGTCGGCGGCGCTCTCCGCGGGGGCGATGTCGTCGAGGAAGCGTGCGATGTAGGTGCCGAACTCACGCCGCATCACCTCTTCGACGAGGGCGTCCTTGCTCGCGAACTTGCGATAGATCGTGACCCGCGACAGACCCGCCCGTCGGGCCACCTCGTCCATCGACGAGCGTTGGATACCCATGCGGCAGAACTGCTCGTAGGCGGCGTCGAGCAGCCTGGTCCGCGTCGGGTCGTCGGCGGCGCCGTCCTCGGCCGCGGTGGTCACGTCGTCATATGCGCGTTCCAGCAAGGTCTTTGGCGCCGGTGTCGGTGAAGCCATCCATTCCCTCCACAAATCCGTCCCGAACCCATTGTGACCGCGATCACCGTGTGCTACGCCTGATGATACAACGTTACTCACGTTGTTTCATCGCGTCATCGAGTCGGGTGGCGATAGGCGGGAGACGACACATGAATCAGCTCAACCGGGAACACCTCAACAGACGTGCCGTCCTGCGTGCCGGGGGCACGCTCGGCGCCGTCGGTGCCCTGGCATCCATCACACAGGCGACGCCGTGGACGTGGTCACCGGCGCACTCGGTGCCGGGGGTCGGCAGCGGCACCGATCCCCACGCGGTCTGGGACGACGAGGCCGATCAGGTCATCGCGCGCGTCATCGACAGCGGACAGGTCGAATCGGTCAATGCCATCCTCAAGAACTGGCGCACCAACTCCCAGCCCCTGCCGGCCGGGCTGCCGTCGGACCTGCGTGACTTCATCGAGCACGCCCGGCAGCTGCCGGCCTGGACCGATCACGACAAGCTCGCGGCCGCAGTCCGTTTCAACCAGAAACGTGGCACCTACCTCGGCGTGCTGTACGGCTTCGCCAGCGGGATGATGAGCACCGTCATCCCCAAGGAGGCCCGCGCGGTCTACTACTCCAAGGGCGGCTGGGACCTCAAGGACCGCATCTCCAAGACCGCCAAGCTCGGCTATGACATCGGTTCGCTGAACGCCTACCAGCCAGGCGGCGAGATGATCGTGACCTGTGTGAAGACCCGCATGGCCCATGCCGGGGTGCGGCATCTGCTGCCGCGGTCGGCGCACTGGGTGCGGTCGGCGCCGGAGGACGTCCCCATCTCGCAGGCCGACATCATGGTCACCTGGCACAGCCTGCCGACGTCGGTGATGCGCAACCTGCGCAAGTGGAAGGTGCCGATCGCCGCCGACGAGTCCGCCGGGTTCCTGCACTCCTGGCAGATCACCGCACACATGCTGGGTGTCCAGGACCAGTACATCCCCAACTCCTGGGACGCCGCGGATGCGCAGGCGCAGCAGGTCCTCGACCCGATCCTGGCGCCCACCCCGGAGGGCAAGAAGCTCGCCGACATGCTGCTCGACCTGGGCATGAACCTCGACCTCACGCTGCTCTCGCGCGGCGTGCTCGGCGCGTTGACGCGATTCGTCCTGGGCGACAAGATCGCCAACTGGCTCGACATCCCCCGCGAGCCGGTGTGGAGTCCGCTGCTCGAGACCGCGTGGGGCCCCTACGTCGCGATCCGCGAGGGACTGCTCACCGCGGGCATCCCCCGCGAGACCTATTGGCTGTTCGACGAATTCCTCCGCCAGTTCGTCCTGTTCTACATGGCCGAACTACGGATGCCGATCAGTATCCAGATCCCGTACTTCAACAACCCCAACTACAACTGAGGGCCGCGCCCGCACCGATCGGTCACCGTCGGCACACCCCGTCGAGCGTCGTGAACACTATGCTCGGCGGGGTGAATGTACGCGCGGGAATCGTGGTCACCGGAACCGAGGTCCTCAGCGGCCGGATCGCCGATCAGAACGGCCCCTGGGTCTCGCAGCGGCTGCTCGAACTCGGCGTCGACGTCGCCCACATCACCGTCTGCGGCGACCGGCCCGAAGACCTCGCCGCACAGTTGCGGTTCCTCGCCGGTGAGCGGGTCTCGCTGATCGTCACCACCGGCGGGCTCGGCCCCACCGCCGACGATCTCACCGTCGAGACGGTCGCCGACTTCTGTGGTCGGCCACTGCATGTCGATCCGCAACTCGAAGCCCGGATCGGCGAGATCGTCGCGCGCTGGCAACGCGCCCGCGGCACCGGCGGTCTCGACCCGGAGGCCACCCGTGCCGGTACCCGCAAGCAGGCGTTGGTTCCCGAAGGGGCACAGTCGATCCCACCGGTCGGAACCGCTCCGGGTGTGGCCATCCCGGCGGTCGCCGACGCCGATGCGCCGGTGCCCGCGATCCTGATCCTGCCCGGCCCGCCCCGGGAACTGCAGGGCATGTGGGATGGGGCGCTGGCCGCCGATCCGGTCGCCGCCGCCATCGCCGGACGGACCGAGCACCGGCAGGAGACGATCCGAGCGTTCGGCCTCCCCGAATCCGAGCTCGCCGCGACGCTGCGGGCGATCGAGCGGCAGATCCCCGGTTTCGACGATCTCGAGATCACCACCTGCCTGCGTCGCGGTGAGGTGGAGATCGTGACGCGCTTCCCCGCCACCGCCGCCGACTCGTACACCTCACTGGCACAGGCACTCCTGTCCCACCACGACACACAGATCTTCTCCACCGACGGCGCCACCATCGACGATCAGATCGCCGGCCTCCTACAGGGCCGGCTGATCGCCACCGCCGAGTCGTGCACCGGCGGGCTGATCGCCGCACGGCTCACCGATCGCCCGGGTTCCTCGGACTACGTTCTGGGCGGCGCGGTCCCGTATGCCAACAGCGTCAAATCCGGGGTGCTCGACGTCCCGGACACGATGATCGCCGAGTTCGGTGCCGTGAGCGAGCCGGTGGCGGCGGCCATGGCCGAAGGGGCACTGGCCCGTTTCGGTGCCGACACCGCGGTCTCCACCAGCGGTGTCGCCGGACCGGGTGGCGGTTCGCCCGAGAAGCCGGTCGGGACGGTCTGCTTCGGTGTGGCGATCGCCGGCCGGGAAACCCTCACCCGCACCCTGCATCTGCCCGGTGATCGGGCCGCCGTCCGCGAGCGTTCGGTGACCGTGTCGCTGCACCTGCTCGCCCGGGAGCTGCGCCGGCTCGGGTGACCGCGGTCGGTGGTTGCGGACATCCTCGTCTCACCGGGTTTCGACACGGGTCCTCGCCTAT
>NZ_BCNF01000024.1 GCF_001485495.1 Gordonia desulfuricans NBRC 100010
GCGGGGTGCGGGCATCGGCGGCGCCGAACGCCCGGCGATCCGAGCGGCACCGCGGGCGACGGTCGACGCCGGATCACGCTCGGTGAGCACGGGCAGATGGAATTCACCGGACAGTTGCTGCGTGAGCAGGCCGATCGACGCACCGCCGCCGATCGCCGCGATCGCGGTGAGGTCGGTGGTCGCCCGCCCGGCCCGGTCGAGCGCCTCCCGGATGGCCGGTCCCAGCCGCGACAGCGGGTCGCCGAGCAGATCCTCGAACTCGGTTCGGGTGATCCGGACGTCGCCGCGGTAGACCGGCAGGTCGACGTCGACCATGGCGACGGTGGCGCGTGAGAGTTCCTCCTTGGCCGCCCGGCAGCGTCGGCGCAGGCCGGTCAACGCAGCGGTGAGATTGGCGTCCGGGTTGGACAAGACCGTCGGATCGTCGATGACCTCCGACAGCACGAACCGCATCACCGCATGGTCGAGATCGTCCCCGCTCGGCTCGTCGACGCGAACGACGTCGCCGACGACGGAGCCCGTCGCCGGGTCGGCCACCGCGACCGACGTTCCCGACGCACCGGCATCGACCACGGCCAGCAGCCCGGTGCGCGGCATGTCGGCGAGGGTCCCCAGCTGCGCGAGTGCGCACGTGAGATCCGACTCGAGATGGGCATCGGCCCGCACCCCCGCCTCGGGCAGTGCACCGCGGAGCGCGTCGACGGCCTGCGCGGTCCAGTGTGCGGGATATCCGACGACGACCGGTGGGGACTGCCGGAACTGTGGGGCCAGGGTTCGCATCACGCTCGCCACCGCGGTCGCCGTGACCGCCTCCGGCCGGTGCGCGGATCCGTCCGGCGCGGTCAGCGGGACCGGGTCGCCGACCCGTTCGACGAACCCGGCGAGCGTCACACCACCGCGGCTGGATCTCGGATTCTCTTCTGGTGTACCGACTTCGGGCTTCTGATTGGGTATCGAGGTGAGTACCGCCGAATGTCGGGTGACCACCTCGACCGGCGGCGGGAAGGTACACGCACGCAGGTTGCGCGTCCCCAGTGAGACCCCAAGGGCTGTCGCGACCATCGATCCGTCTCTTTTCGTGCTGAACCGCTCCGGGGCCTCACACCCCGGATCGTGATGGCGGGTCGGCGCTCCCGTGGAACCGGCCCGTGGCCGTCCCGACGCGATCGATGATCGGTCCCGTCCGGCGACCTGAATCGAGTGAAGGCGCCCCCGGCGCCGGATGCGCGAGTAGCGAACTACTCGAATCCCTTGGGGGTTCCCCGCACATCCCCCATCGCGAACACTGCGGGTGCGGCGTTCGGCGGACCGGGGATCCCCTACGCATACCGAAAGCGTACTAGGCACAGGCCCCTAGTGGACAGCATCCCGGGTTCGGGCCGATACCCGTGATCGGGGGTCGGTCGCCGGACTACCCTCGGACTGGAGACGACGTCGCCGCCGCACTCCGACGCCGGCACTCGGCCCGCGTGAAGCGCACGCGTGACCTGAGCCGAGAGGGGAGAGACCGTGCCCGCCAATGCATTGCTGCAGTTCGTGATGGCGCTGGCACACGACCCCGCGGCCGCCGCAGCCTTCGCCGACCACCCGGAACAGGCCATCGCCGACGCCGACCTCCACGGCGTGTCCGTCGCCGACATCGAGAGCCTGCTCCCGATGGCCACGGGCAGTGCGCCGCCCCCGGGGGCCGCCGCGGCACCGGCCACCGACATCTGGGCGGGAAGCGGTGTGGCACATGCCTTCGACGCCCTCGACGACCTCTCCATGCCGATCACCCCCCACGACCCGGATGCGCTGCACACCGACGGTTCGTCGATACCCTTCGGCGCCGCACCACCCTTCGGCGCCGCACCACCCTTCGGCGCCGCACCACCCTTCGGCGCCACACCACCCGTCGGCGTCGATCCACCCGTCGGGGACGATCCAGGCACTCCCCCGTTCGACCCACCCGGCTTCGACCAGCCGGCATTCGATCACCCCGGTTTCGACCAGCCCGGTTTCGACCAGCCGGGCTTCGACCAGCCCGGTTTCGATCACGCCGTCCCCGATCAGCCCGGCCCCGACGTCACGGGCCATTCCGACATCACCGGCCACACCCACGGACTCGATGCAGATCTCGGCGAGAACGATTCCACCGGATCACTTTTCGATTCGCTCCCGGATCTCTGATCCGGTCCGCCCGGCATCCGGGTACCCACCCCCGTGCCGCCGCCGATCCCCCACGATCCCCGGCGATCCCCCACACCCCCCGGTGATCGGCGTATCGATTCCCCTAACCCGCACCCCGAGGACGGTGGTTCGACCCCGTTTGGTGGCGGCCCGTCGGCTCATAGCGTGAAGTCATGTCTCCACGAAGGGAGGCCGGAATCACAAGGAGATCCCCATGAGTTCGATGATCACCGAGAACGCCTTGGTCGAGTTCATCAAGAGCCTGTTCGACGACGAGAGCAAGGCCGCCGCCTTCAAGGAGAATCCCGGCAGATGCCTGGACGACGTCGGCCTCGGCGACGTGACACCCCACGAGGTGAGCCAGGCGATCACCGTTGCAGCACAGAGCGTTCCGGCTCCATCAGGCTCAGGGACGGGCTGGACGCCGAATATCCCCGATCACGGGAGCCCCGCACAGATCCTGCAGCAGGTGACGAACAACTACTACCAGCAGATCAGCAACACCACGATCATCGGCGACAACAACACCGTCGAGACCACCCAGACCAGCGCCAACGGCGACGGGTCGGTGGCGGTGGGCGGTGACGCCCACGGGCCGATCGCCACCACCGGCGGCGTCGCCGGCAACGACAACGAGGTGGGCAACACGACCGATGACCACAGCGTCGAGGTGGACAAGTCGGTGCACGGCAACAACAGCGGCAACACCCAGTCCACCGACATCGCCGACAACAGCTCCAACGACAGCCACAACAAGGTGGGGGTGACCACCGTTCCCACCGCGCCGGTGTCGCCACCCGTCGCGGTCACCACACCGCCGTTCCCGACGACCGTCGCAGTGGACCCGGCAGCCGCGGTGATGACCGGCGCCCAGCTGACCGGCGGGGAATCGTTCGCGCCCTTCGGCGACGTCCCGACCATCCTGCCCGGTGAGCACGGCCTGCCGTTCATCGCCGACCCCGCACCGAATTCCGGCTCGGGCACCGGCATTCCCGACATCACCGACACCGGGCACGACACCCCGGGCGATCCGTTCGACCTCCCGGGGACGCACGACCCGTTGGGTCCGACGAACACCGATCCCCTGACCACAGATCCGCTGACCACCGATCCGACCGCCGGCGGGCTCGGTGCGGAGCACGCCGACAACACCGGTGTCGATCACGTCCCAGACCTCGGCGCCGATCCCGGATACACCCCCGACCACACCGGATTCGTCCCCGACACCGGCGGGTCCGAGGTGTCCGCCGGCATCACCGATCCCGGCGGTGGAGACTACGGCGTCGGGGACCCGGGCGGTGGCGATCTGGGCGGGGGCGATCTGGGAGGCGGTGGATTCTGATCTCGGACAGCACTATTCGAACAACGTCACAGCGTCGACACGTCCGGCGGCCATCTCGGCGAGATGGCGGCCGGACGCCGTCGGGTGTGATGGGCGTGATGGGCGCAGGGGGACCGATCCCCGATCGACACCCCTGCGGGCCCCCACCATCCCCCGACAACCCCCACCCCAGAGGGGGGGGACCAACCCCGTTTCGACTCCACGGCCGAGCCCATAGCGTTGGTCACATCGTTGAACACCACTCAGCGACTCCCCACCGAAACCCTTCCCCGACAAGGACAGAACAATGACCAACCAATGGACCGGCGGACAGCAGACAGCCGGAATCGATTCCTCCACAACCACTTCGGCATCCGGCACCGGATCGGTGGCGGTGGGCGGCGACGCCTCCGGACCGATCGCCACCACCGGCGGCGTGGCCGGCGACGGCAACTCGGTCGGCAACAGCTACGACGACCACAGCACCTGGGTCGATCAATCGGTACACGGCAACAACAGCGGCAACACCCAGAACACCCACATCGAGGACAACAGCACCAACGACAGCCACAACCAGCTGAACGTCCACGCCGGGGGCGGCGACGGCGGCGACGGTGGTGACGGCGGCGGCTGGGGCTTCGGCGGCGCCGGCGACGGTGGTGACGGCGGTGGCAACGTCGACCTCAGCGGAATCGATCTGGGATACACCCGTGGCGGCATCACCAGCGACAACAGCAACCACTACACCGAGACCCACGACTCGCACGACATCAGCGACTCGTTCAACGACGAGCGCAGCTACGACTCGCACGACGACAACTCGACCAACGACTCGTTCAACGACAACTCCCAGCACACCCACTCCGAGAGCGGCTTCGATCCGGGCGACCTGCTCGGTGGCGTGGCCGATGCGGCCGGCGGCGTCGCCGGGGCGTACGGGGACGTCGCGGGCGGCATCGCAGGTGGTATCGCCGGCGGTGTGGCCGATGCGGCGGGCGGGATCGCCGATGTCGCGGGCGACGCGGTCGACGCCATCGGTGACGCACTCGGCGACATCTTCTGAGTCGGTCACCGCCTCCCCGGCGGCCGCATGCCACCCGCGTCCGGCCGCCGGGGACGATCCCCCACCTGATCGCTTTCATCCGCTTCGAACACCGGGACCGACATGGACGCCAACACCGCGAAAGTCGTCAAGATCGTCGACCGTCTCGCCGACATGGCGGGCACCGCCGGTCGCGAGGACCTCACCGCCCGCATGGCCGCCACCCGCGATCGGGTCACCGACCCCCGCGCCCGGGTCGTGGTGGTGGGTCAGCTCAAACAGGGCAAGAGCCACCTGATCAATGCACTGCTCAACGTCCCGGTGTGCCGGGTCGGCGACGCCGAGACCACCTCCACCATCACCGTCATCGGACACGGTGAGCAACCCGCCGCCCGGCTGGTCGTCGCCGACACCGACGAGCACGGCGGCACCACGGGCACCGGCCGGGTCATCCCCCTGACCATGGACGACATCTCCCGCGATCTGTCCCGGGCCCCCGAGGCCGGCGGTGCCCAGGTCCTGCGGGTCGAGGTCGACATCCCGAGCCCGCTGCTGCAGCGTGGCCTGGTCCTGGTCGACACCCCGGGATCCGGCGGGGTCGGCTCCCCCCACGCCGCGGCCACCCTCGGCCTGCTGAGCGCATCCACCGCGATCATCGTCGCCTCGGACGTGAGCCAGGAGTACACCGCCCCGGAGATGGCATTCATCCGGCAGGCCACCGAACTCAGCGAGAACGCACTGCTGGTGGCCACCAAGACCGACCTCTACCCGATGTGGCGTGAGGTGGGATCTGTCCGCCGACTCCGACTACGACCTGCGCAACCGGACGCGGCGGCTGCTCAAGGACTACGAGGCGAGGATCGATGCGACCGACCCCGCCCGGATCTGGGCGGAACTCGGCGAGAACCTGCAGAACGAGGTGGCCGAGGCGGTCGGCGACAACTTCATCTGGACCCACGAGCAATCCCTCGCACTGGCCGAGCGTGTCGCCGAATCCTTCGCCGACACAGGTGATGTCGCGATACCCCGACTCGATCTGGCAGCTGTGGGCCACGAGATCGCGCCGGTCGACGGACTGTCCGATCTCGAGCAGGCGCCGTCGGGCATGGTGCACAAACTCGTCACCGGACTCCGCGGCTCCTACGGCGGCATGATGATGTTCGGCATGATGTCGACGCTGGTCGGCATGACGATGATCAACCCGTTCTCGGTGGCCGCGGGTGTGATGCTCGGCCGCAAGTCCTACAAGGAGGACGCCGAGGCGCGGCTGACCCGACGCCGTGCCGAGGCCAAGGCCGCGGTGCGGCGCTTCGTCGACGACGTGCTGTTCGAGGTGGGCCGGGAATCCCGGTATCGGCTGCGTACCATCCAGCGTCTGCTGCGCGACCACTTCCGGGAGATCGCCGAGCAGACCACCCGGTCGCTCACCGAGTCGATCAAGGCGATCGAGGAGTCGGCCCGCACACAGGTCGCCGACCGTGAGACCAGGGCCAAGGCGATCGAGGCCGACCTCGCATTCCTGGGACAGATCTCGACGTGGGCGGGCGGAGGCGACCGTGAGCACGTCTGACCGTGTGCGGTCGATGACGGCCGCGGCCACCCAGGCATACCGGGAGACCTCCCGCGCGCCCGAGGACGCCCTCGACGACCTCGACCGCTGCTCCCGACGACTCGGCGAACCACTGCGGATCGCCCTGGCCGGTGCACTCAAGGCCGGGAAGTCGACGCTGCTCAACGCGTTGATCGGCGAGGAACTCGCGCCCACCGATGCCACCGAGTGCACCAGGATCGTCACCTGGTTCCACCACGGCCCCACCCCGACCGTCCGCGCACACCACATGAACGGCCTCAGCGCCCCGGTCCCCATCGCCCGCGTCGACGGTCACCTCGACTTCGATCTCGACACCCTCGACCCCACTGCCATCGACAGGCTCGAAGTATCCTGGCCGACAACTGAACTCACACGCCGAACGATCATCGACACCCCGGGGACCGCCTCACTCAACTCCGATGTGTCCGCGCGCACCATGCGTCTGCTGGCACCCGAGGACGGGGTATCCGGCGCCGACGCAGTGGTCTACCTGATGCGGTCGACCACGGCGTCGGACGTGTCGACGCTCTCCGAGCTGAGCCGCCAGGTCGGCGGCAGCGGCGCACCCCTCGGCGTGATCGGCGTGATCTCCCGGGCCGACGAGATCGGGGTCGGCCGGATCGACGCGATGCTCTCGGCGAAGGAGGTCGCGGCGAGGTCGGCCGCCGACCTGTCCGCGTCGGGTCTGTGCCAGGCGGTGGTGCCGGTCGCCGGACTGCTCGCGCTGACCGCACGCACCATGCGCCAGCGGGAGTTCCGGGCGTTGTCGGCGCTGGCGTCGGCCCCGGCCGAGGACCTGCAGCTGGCGATGCTCTCCGCCGACCGGTTCACCCGCGAGGAATCGACACTGCCGCTCGAGGCGGAGACCCGCACACACCTGATCCGGCGGTTCGGCCTGTTCGGCATCCGGATCGGTGTCGCGCTCGTGCAAGGAGGGGTGGCCGACGCGAACTCGCTCGCCGAGGAGTTGCTGGCGCGCAGCGGGCTGGTCGAACTGCAGCAGATCGTCGACGTGCAGTTCGGGCAGCGCGCCGAACAGCTCAAGGTGCATTCGGCGCTGGTCGAGCTGACCCGCATCCTCGCGCGCTATCCGACACCGGCCACCCGGCCACTCGCCGACGAGGTGCGCCGCATGCTCGGCGACGTCCACGGCTTCGAGGAGGTCCGGTTGCTCGGGATGCTGCGATCGCGGCGCACCACGCTCTCCGACGGTGAGATCGTCGACGCGACCCGCCTGATCGGCGGTTACGGGACCTCGGCCGACGATCGGCTGGGCCTCGACCCGTTCGAGACCATGACGTCCGGCCGGCCGGCGGCCATCGCCGCCGTACAACGGTGGCGGGGGCGGGCCGGGCATCCGCTCAACGACTCGTTCACCACCCGGGTCTGCCGCGCGGCGGCCCGCAGCGCCGAGGGGATCGTCGCGACGATGGACGCCGCCGCACACCGGGCGCACACAGCGCCGGGCGGGGAACTCAGGGCACGATGAGTCGCGGCGGCGCGGTCAGATCGGCCGCACGCACCACCGAGTCGACCGCCTCGAGGAACGGCGGCACGAACTTGTCGGCACCGATCACACAGCATGCGTGACCGCCGTCGACCTCGAACCGCTGAGCCCCGGCGATGCCGTCGACCAGCAACTGCTGACGGTCGGGATCGACGACGCGGTCACGGGTCGACACCACCACCGATGTCGGCACGTCGATCTCACCGAGCCACGGCCGGGAGTCGAAGCGCCCCAGCCCTTCCCCGAAGTCGCCGGTGTGCGAGAGCGGAGTCGAGAGGAACTGCTTCATCCCCCACACCATCGTCGTCGACGACGGCTTGTCCAGGCTCGCATCGGAGGGTCGCGGGATCACCTTGTACACCGGCTTGAGGAATCGGCCGGTGCGGTTGGCCTGCTCGCGCAGGTGGGGATCGTTGGTGCTGAAGAACGGACCGGTGGAACAGAGCACCAGTCCGCCCACCCGCTCACGATGCCGTTTCCACACCAGCTGCGAGATGCCGCCGCCCATGGAGAAGCCCGCGGTCACGAAGCGGTCGATGCCGAGCTGGTCGGCGAGGGCCACCGCGTCGTCGGCGCAGTCACGCAGATCGAACCGATCCGACCGGATCCCGCGGCCGTGCCAGCGGTGGTCGAGTGTGACGACCCGATAACGCTTGTTGAGTTCGGGGATCACCGGATACCAGCACAGCAGTCCGGTGGTCATCACCGAATGCTGCAGGAAGATCGCGGGCGCCTCGGCGGGCCCCGAGTCTGTGACGAAGGTCGTCCCCCGGCCGGGCAGTTCCACCATGCTACCTGCGGGAAGATCACGGACGTCGGCATAGAGTCCGTCGACGCGCAGGGCCCGAGAAATCCGATCTTTGGCAGTTGAACTCACTCCTACGACGTTACGCGAATCGATGCGGACACGACCGGACTACGACGACGTGCCCCCGACCTGTCGAGCCGGCCTGTCGGGGCGACATGAGATGCTGATCACATGATGGGGATCGATCGTCCGAAGATCGAGGGTTCGGTGGGGGTCGACGGGGGACGCCGTCGGATCGGCTTTGCCGAGTTCGGATCGGCCACCGGCCGCGCCGTGATCTGGTTGCACGGCACTCCCGGCGCACGGCGCCAGGTGCCCACCGAGGCGCGGCAGTTCGCCGCCGACAACCACATCCGGCTGATCGGCCTCGACCGGCCCGGGGTCGGCAGCTCCACGGCCCACCGGTACCAGCGGGTCATCGACTTCCCGGCCGACCTCGGCCCGGTGCTCGAGGCCCTCGGGATCGACGAGTTCTCGGTGGTCGGCCTGTCCGGTGGCGGGCCATATGCCCTGGCCACCGCCTATGCCTTCCCGACGCGGGTGGTCGACGTCGGCATCCTCGGCGGGGTGGCCCCGACCGTCGGCCCCGACGCCATCACCGGCGGGGCGATGACCTACGGCAGCCTCGCCGCACCCCTGGTGCGGGTCGCCGGTGCCCCGCTCGGTCAGGCGATCAGCTCGTTCCTGTCCATCGCGCGTCCGGTCGCCGACCCCGCGATCCGGCTGTACGGGCGGTTCTCACCGAGCGCCGACCGCGAACTGCTCGCCCGCCCCGAGTTCCGCGCGATGTTCCTCGACGACCTGCTCCACGGTGGCCGGCGCCGGATGGAGGCGCCGTTCACCGACATCCTCGTCTTCGCCCGCGACTGGGGTTTCCGCGTCGGCGACGTCACCGCCCCGGTGCGGTGGTGGCATGGTGACCACGACCACATCATCCCGTTCGATCACGGCCGCCACATGGTGTCGCTGCTCCCCGACGCGAAACTCCTCGCGCTGCCGGGCGAGAGTCACCTCAGCACCCTGGGCAGCTCCGTCGACATCCTCACCGAGTTGCTGTCGGTGTGGGATACGCAGCGTCCGCCCGCCTAACCCGCCTGCTCACCCAGTTCTGCCCCACCCAGTTCGGCGAGAATGGCCGCGGTGTGTTCACCGAGCGCGGGCACCGCACCCATCCGCAGTTCGACGTCGTCGAAGGTCATCGGTGGCAGCACCGCCCGGATCGGGCCGATCTCGGTGTCGACTGTGCGCCAGCGGTCCCGTTCGGCCAGTTGCGGATGGTCGACGACGCCGCCCACGTCGCGGATCTGCGCGGCCGGGATGCCCGCGGCGGCCAGCTTCGCGTCGAGATCGGCGGTGGTGAAGGTGCGGGTGCGGTCGGCGACGAGTCCGTCCACCTCCGCCCGACGCGCCACGCGTTCGATGTTGGTGGCATATCGCGGGTCGTCGGCGAGTTCCGGTGCGGCCAGGACGTCGGTGACCAGCGTGCGCCAGCCACGATCGTTCTGCACCCCGATCAGGATCTCGCCGTCGGCGGTGGGATAGCCGTCGTAGGGGACGATGGCCGCGTGCCCCAGCCCACACCGCGGGATCTGCCGGCCGGCATGCATCCGGATGTACATCGGGTGCCCCATCCACTCGACCACGGCGTCGAACATCGACACGTCGATCCGCGCGCCCCGACCCGAGACTCCCCGGCGTACCAGCGCCGACAGCACCGAGGTGAGCGCGTACATACCGGCCGCGATGTCGGCGGTGGGAACCCCTGTCTTGGCCATCGTGTCGGCGGTGCCGGTCACCGAGATCAGTCCGGTCTCCGCCTGCACGAGCATGTCGTAGGCCTTGTGGTCGCGCATCGGGCCGTCGGTGCCGTAGCCGCTCATGTTGACCACGATCAGCCCCGGATGGTCGGCGCGCAGAGTGTCGGCGTCGAGGCCGAGCCGGTCGGCGGCACCGGGTGCGAGGTTCTGTAGGAAGACGTCGGCCCGGGCGATCAGCCGCCGCACCAGATCCTGTCCGCGCGGGGTCTTGAGGTCGACGGTGAACGACTCCTTGCCCCGGTTGAGCCAGACGAAATGCGAGGCCAGGCCGTCCACCGCGGCGTCATAGTGCCGGGCGAAGTCACCCTCGTCCTCCCGCTCGATCTTGATCACCCGCGCCCCCAGATCGGCGAGATGACGGGTGGCCAGCGGTGCGGCCACCGCCTGCTCGAGGGCCACCACGGTCAGCCCGGTCAGCGGCAGGTCGTCCGCGCGTGCGGCCTGCGGTTCGGCATCGGTCACCATTGCACCTTCGCCGGTGCGCCCGAGCGGTGTCAACGCGCACCGCGTGTCCGGTCGCACACGACCCGGACATCGCGTCATAGGAGCTGACTCACGGTCTGTGAACCGACCGATCTTTGCGCACAGCGGATTTCCGTGTTCAGATGCTGAGATGAGCGTCACCATCGAGATCACCGGCCATGCACAGCGCGAGGCATGGGCGCGCAAGGAGATTCCGCCCGTCGAAGAGGTCCGCGACGGGCTCTGGTCGATCCCGGTCTCGATGGGTCAGAACCCGTTGCGCTACATCCTCGTCTACGCGCTGGCCGCCTCCGACGGGACGCTGGCCCTGATCGACACCGGCTGGGACTCCGACGAGGGCTGGCAGATGCTCGTCGACGGCATCCACGCCACCGGACACGACGTCTCGGATGTCAAGAAGGTGGTCATCACCCACCTGCACCCCGACCACTTCGGGATGGTGCCGCGCCTGCTCGACCATGCCGACCCGATCCTCGGGATGCATCGCAACGACGCCCGGCACCTGCGGTTCCACACCGACGCCGAGGTCGGCCGCCAGCTCGCCCAGGGGCAGGCCGAACTGCTGCGGCTCGGCGTCACCGACAACGCCGTCGACATCGGCCTGAACCAGTTCACCAGGCTCCCCAAGGGCCGGACGATGGACGTCGAACTCGCCGACGGCGACCCGATCGGCGTGCCGGGCTGGGATCTGCGCGCGGTGTGGACACCCGGGCACACCGCCGGGCACCTGTGCTTCGTCGACGACACCGCCGGGGTGATCTTCACCGGCGACCACCTGCTGCCGCGGATCAGCCCGAACGTGTCGACCAATCCGTTCCAGGCCGAGAGCCCCCTGGCCGACTACCTGATCTCGCTGGCCAACACCGAGCAGCTCCCCGACCACGAGGCCCTGCCCTCCCACGAGTACCGCTTCCGCGGGCTGGCCACCCGGGTCGGCGACCTGCTGGCCCATCACGAGGACCGGCTCGACGAGATCACCGCCGCCGTCGCCGCCGACCCGGAGATCACCGCATGGGACGTGACCCGCTCGGTGACCTGGTCGCGGCCGTTCGCCGAGCTGTCGGTGCCGCTGTCGCACATGGCATTGCGCGAGACCCACGCGCATATGCTGGTGCTGGCCGCCCGCGGCGTGCTCACCGCCACCGAGCCCGACGCCCAGACCGAGCCCGTCCGGTGGTCGGTGACCGCCCCCGCCTGACCCGCACGGCCCGACCCACCCGAGCTTCACCCGGCACGAGGAGTCCCGTTGAGTTCTGTCACCACCGAGTTCGCCGACGGCGTCGCCGTTTTCACCATCGACCGGCCCGACGCCCGCAATGCGGTGAACCAGGAGGTGGCCACCGAGCTCGCCGCCGCCGTCGACGAGCTCGAACGCCGGGACGACATCTCGATCGCCATCCTCACCGGCGCCGGCGGGACATTCTGTGCCGGAATGGATCTCAAGGCCTTCACCCGTGGTGAGCTCCCCTTCGTCCCCGGTCGCGGCTTCGGCGGTCTCACCGAGTCACCGCCCACCAAGCCGCTGATCGCCGCGGTCGAGGGGTGGGCGCTGGCCGGTGGCTGCGAGCTCGCGCTGTCGGCGGATCTGATCGTGGCCGCCGAGGACGCGAAGTTCGGTCTGCCCGAGGTCAAACGCGGACTGGTCGCCGCGGCCGGCGGCCTGCTCCGGCTGCCCAAGATCCTGCCCTACCAGCTCGCCTCGGAGATCGCCCTCACCGGCGAACCCGTCACCGCGCCGCGGCTCCACCAGTTCGGCGTGGTCAACACGATCACCGCATCCGGCGGGGCGCTCGACGGCGCACGGGAACTCGCCGCACGTATCGCCGCGAACGGCCCACTCGCGGTGAAGGCCACCAAGCAGGTGCTGGGGATGGCCGTCCGCTACACCGACCCCGACCTCTTCACCGCCCAGAGCGTCCCCCTCGACCCGGTGTTCGCCTCCGCCGACGCGCAGGAAGGCGCCCTGGCGTTCGCCGAGAAGCGCGCACCGAACTGGACCGGCCGGTGAGCCGCGAGCGGTCCCGCCGCGACGTCCTGCGCGCGGCGGGTGTCTACGCACTCGGTGCGGGCGTGCTCGGTACCGGTGCCCTCGGTACCGGTGTGCTCGGGGCCGGCACGCTGGGGTCGGGCCCGGCGACGGCAGCACCGTCCGGATTCGTCACCCCGCCACCGGTTCCCGGATGGACCGACGGATTCTGCTTCGGTGCCGCGAACTCCGGGTTCCAGGCGGAGGGATACAACCCGGACTCCAACTGGAAGCGTTACACCGACCGCGCCTCGGCGACCGGTGAGGTCGACCCGGTCGGCAACGCCGTCGACTTCCGGCACCGCTACCGCGAGGACATCCGGCTCGCACAGGATATGGGCCTCAACACCTTCCGCTTCGGTATCGAGTGGGCCCGGATGGAGCCACGCCGCGGCCACATCGATCGGGAGGCACTCGCCTACTACGACGACGTCGTCGCCACCATCCGGTCGTCGGGTATGCGCCCGATGATCACGTTGCTGCACTACGTGTATCCGGGATGGGTCGTCGACCAGGGCGGTTTCCTGGGTGCCCGCACCCTCGACGACTGGACACGGCACGTCGAGATGATCACCGAACGCTACGCCGGTTCCGACACCATGTGGATCACCATCAACGAGCCGGTGGTCTTCTTCGGTCACGAGATGGAGGTCGGCACGGTCACCGCCACCGACCTGCCGCGCTTCCTCGACCGGGTGGCACAGGCGCATCGCGTCGCCTATCGCGCCGCGCATCGGGCCGATCCGGCGGCCCGGGTCGGCGCCAACGAGGCCTTCCTGCCCGCGGTCACCCCGGCCGTCGACGCCGTGTTCTTCGATCGCGTCCGCGACACCCTCGACTTCGTCGGCATCGACTACTACTACGGTGCGGCGCTGAGCAATCTCACCGCGATCTACGGGGCCACCAGCGATTTCGCGAAGATCCGCCCGCAGCCCGACGACATCTACCAGGCCTGCCACCACTATGCGCAGGCCTATCCGGGCAAGCCGATCTACATCGTCGAGAACGGGATGCCCACCGACGACGGCCGCCCTCGCGCCGACGGCTACACGCGCGGGACCTTCGTCGACGACACCCTGTTCTGGCTGCAACGGGCCCGAGGCGAAGGGCTCCCCATCGTCGGCTACAACCACTGGTCGATCACCGACAACTACGAATGGGGCACCTACAGTTCGCGTTTCGGCCTCTACCGGGTGGATGTCCGGACCGATCCGACGCTGACCCGACACCCCACCACCGGGGTGGCGGCCTACCGTCGGATGGCTGCCGGACGCGGCCCGGCCGCCGGATATCGTCCGGTGATGGCGCCCGCCGTCGGCTCGGCGGCGCGGATACCGCAATCGGTGGTGTCGCCCAGCCGGATCGACGGACCGCGTGCACTGCTCTGATCTCCGCCCCGGTGCAGGTGCCGGGACGGATTCCTTTCTAGGATGAGCAGGTGGACCTGCATCTGACCGCCTACTTCGTCGCGGTCATCGACCACGGCGGGATCACGAAGGCGGCACAGGCCCTCTACATCTCGCAACCGTCGCTGTCGCAGGCCATCCGGACCCTCGAGAAACGTCTGGGCGTCACCCTGTTCGACCGCAGTGGCCGCCGGCTCGAGCTCACCGATGCGGGGCGTCGGCTCGAGGTGGCCGCCCGGCGCATCCTCGCCGACGTCAACCGCGCCAAGGACCGGGTCGCCCGGGTCCGCGAACTGCGTTCCGGGCGAGTCGACATCGTCACCAACTCCACGCTCGCCATCGATCCCCTCGTCAGCATGGTCCGGGCGTTCCGGCAGCAGTTCGCCGACGTCGTCGTCCGGGTCGTCTCCGCCGACGGCCCCGCCGGCATCCTCGCCGCCCTGCGTCACGGTGAGGCCGAGCTCGGGCTGATCGACTCCGACGCCGACCACGCCAGCTTCGTCGCAATCCCCCTGGGGACGCAGGAGATGGTCCTCGCCACCGAGCCCGCACTGCTCCCCGACCGTTCCACGACGATCCTGCCGCGCGCCGCGGTCCGCGCCATCCCGTTGGTGGTCGATCATTCCGATCAGCCGACCGCGGCGATGATCGCCGATCTCGTCGCCGACGACGGCCGCAACGTGGTGGTCGACTGCGCCCACCCGGCGGCGACGTGGGAACTCGTGTCGCGAGGTGTCGGTGCCACCGTCCTGCCCCGCCCCATCGCCGCCGAGACCCTGCCGCACGCCACGATCGTCGAGCTCGACCCACCACTGCGCCGCGACTACGGACTGGTCACGCGCTCGGGTCAGCCGTCGCCGGCCGCCGCCGCATTCATCGCGGTCGCCCGCGCCCACTGCGGGGCGCCGGACGTCTCCACACTCGACGGCCGGGACTGGTGAGGCGTGGAGCTCCGACAGATCGAGTACTTCCTGGCCGTCGTCGAACACGGCGGCATCGGCGGCGCCTCGGCCGCCCTGGGCGTCACCCAGCCCACGGTGTCCCAGGCACTTCGGGCCCTCGAACGCGAACTCGGGGTGCCGCTGTTCCATCGGATCGGCCGCGGCATGGCGCCCAGTTCGGCCGGACGTGCACTGGTGGGCTCGTCACGTCAGATCATGCGCGACATCGCCGCCGTCGATGATGCGTTGTCGGCGGAGGGCGGTGAGCTGACCGGCCGGGTGGACGTGCTGGCCTCCCCGTTCGTCAGCGGTGGCGTCGTGACCGATCTCATCACCACCTTCCGCACCGAGAATCCTTCGGCCACAGTGCGTCTCGGGGAGCTGCGCGAGGAATCACAGGCGATGACCGTGCTCGAGGAGGGCCGCTGCGAGTTCGTGATCACCCATCTGCCCACCGTCGGTGACGATCTCGACGTGGTCGTGCTCGGCGAGCAGGAGTTCTGGCTGGTCTACCCGCCCGGAACCGACCTGCCGCCCGGGCCGGTGGGCCTCGCCGACCTCCCGCTGATACCGATGATCATCGTGCCCCGCGGCGGATCGGTCGCCGAGGAGATCGCGAGTGCGATCCGCGAGGCCGGGGTACGCTTCCCCCTCGCCGTGGTGTCCGATCACCGCGAGGAGCGAATCCCCATGGTGCTGGCCGGAATCGGCGGCACACTGGCCGAGCGTAGGGTGGCCGAGGCCGTCGCCGACCGCGCCGTCGTCCGCCCGGTCAATCCGCGCTTCGCCCGCACCTTCGCCCTCGTCTTCGACCCCGGCACCCTCTCCCTCGCCGGCCAGGCCTTCGCTGACATCGCACGCCGCGTCACCACCGACTGAACGGTCCTCTCCACTGGCCCATTGATGATGAGCCGCGCCTTCATTTGAAATCATCAACGGTCAGTGACTGATTGAGCGATGCCCTTCTGTTGATGATTGAGCCGGGACCGAGCATCGCG
>NZ_BCNF01000025.1 GCF_001485495.1 Gordonia desulfuricans NBRC 100010
AAGGACCCGAGTCGAAATCTCCGCAGCCAACAATGTCCCCAACAACCCCACAGCTGAACCCGAAACCCCAGGGTGAACAGCTTTCACAACTTATCCACAAATAGTGTTCTACTTGCGAATTCGCGCGCTCATCGCCTATACGTTCGCTACAATGGAACACATGCAGGGGGAGCTGGACACCGTGATCGACACACTCACCAACTGTCGTTTCGACGACGATCAGACCGGGCAAATCGTCTTCGCGGACATGCAGAAACTGGTCACCATACGCAACCTCGTCGACTCACTCACCGCCGCCGGCGCCGGGAGTCTCGACCGGCTGGGGGTCGCACAGAATCACGGGCACAAACCGATCGCGTTGCTGATCGAGATGGGGTACGCGCCCGCCGTCGCCGCACGCATGCAGCGGATCGGCACCTCGGCGGTCGTGGACCGCACACTGAAACACGCCGCCGACGGTGCGATCTCGGGTGAACACGTCGATGCGATCGTGCGCGGACTCAACCAGATCGGGTTACGTGCCGGGGAGGCACCGGATGCCGAGACCTGGGCCGAGTTCGAAGGCGATCTGTTGGCGCAGGTGTTGTCGGGTGCCAAACCTGCTGAGGTGATGGCACGAGCACATCAGCTCGGGGACCATCACGCTGACGACACCGAGGGCGGACGACCCGCGAAAGAAGACCGCAACCTGAACGCTCTCGATATCGGGCGGACAGATGATGGGCGGGTCGCCGTCTCCGGGAGTCTGGATGTTGTTGTCGGGGAAAAGTTGGCGACGGCCATCGAGAAACTGTCGGCGCCGGTGCCCCAGCCGGATGGTTCGAAAGACCCCCGCGAAGCGCCCCGACGTCGCGCGGATGCGTTGGAGATGGTTTTGGACATGGCCGCTGGTGCGGGGGAACGGCCGGTAACCGCGCCACCTGCGGCGTTGATCAATCTGTCGGTTCCTGCGGATGCGCCGGGCAAGTCGGAGTTGATGTTTGGTGGGTCGATCACCCACAGCACCCTGCTGGAAACCAGCTGCGACGGTGTGGTGGTCATGACCATCGTCGACGGCGAACGCGTCCCGTTGGACATGGGCCGGTCGAAACGGTTGTTCACCGCTTCGCAGCGGCGAGCCCTGTTCGAGCGGGATCGGTGTTGCATCAAGTGCGGTGCCCCGGCATCGCGCACGCAGGCCCATCACATCGCGCATTGGTCGGATGGTGGTGCCACCGACCTGGCGAACGGCTGTCTACTGTGTGCGTCGTGTCATGCCGACGTGCATCACAACGGATGGGACGTCTACATGGGCCCCGATGCGCATCCGTGGCTGATCCCACCGGAGGTGGTGGATCGGCGTCGTCGTCCGATTCCGGCGTATAACCGGCGGTTTGCCGACGAACTGCCGAATGCTGCCTGACCTTTTGTAGAAGCTTGTGTTCTTTGAGAACTTCATAGAGATTCGGGTTGGGTGTCGGGACCTCCGTTGGTTGCGTTGGCGAGCTCGGCCGGCGGAGGTTTCGACA
>NZ_BCNF01000026.1 GCF_001485495.1 Gordonia desulfuricans NBRC 100010
TCTCCGCAGCCTTCGTCGAGTGGCGGCCACCTCGGAGGTGGTTGGGTTGGCGAGTTCGGCCGTCTGAGGTTTCGACACGACTTGCCGCTTCGCTCCTCGTCGGCTCAACCATCAACGGGCAGTTGATGATTGCTCCGGGACCGGGCATCGCGAAGCTATCAGCGGCCAGCCACCGGGAGTCACGCGTCAGCCGACCAACTCGAAGATGGTCGCGTTGGCCATGCCGCCTGCCTCGCACATGGTCTGCAGGCCGTAGCGGATTCCGTTGTCGCGCATGTGATGGATCAGGCGGGTCGCGAGGATGGCGCCGGAACCACCCAGCGGATGGCCGACGGCAATCGCCCCGCCGAGCGGATTCAGCGCCTTGTCCGCGGCACCGGTCTCGATCTGCCAGGCCAGGGGAACCGGCGCGAAGGCCTCGTTGACCTCGAACGCACCGATCTCGTCGATCGTCAGACCCGAACGGGCCAAGGCCTTGGCGGTGGCCGGGATCGGGCCGGTCAGCATGATGACCGGATCGTCGGCGGCGACCACGGTGGTGTGCACCCGTGCAATCGGGGTGAGCCCGTGCGCCGCAGCCGTCTCACTCGACATCACCAGCAGCGCGCCGGCGCCGTCGGAGATCTGTGAGGCATTGCCCGCATGGATCACACCGTTCTCGTCGAAGACCGTCTTGAGCTTGCCCAACGACTCCAGGGTGCCGCCACGACGGATACCCTCGTCACCCTCGAGAACACCGGGCAGGGTGGCGAGTTGTGCATCGAAGGCACCGGAATCGGCTGCGGCCGCCGCCAGCTCATGCGACCGCAACGAGTACTCGTCCACCCGGGTACGGTCCAGATCCCAACGGCGGGCGACCATCTCCGCACCGATCCCCTGACTGAACCGATCGACGCCGAAGCGGTCGAGCACCGTCGCCGGCTGGCTCTCCCCGTTCGGCGCGGCACTGCCCATCGGAACCCGGGACATCGACTCCACGCCACCGGCCACGACGATGTCGAGCTGGCCGGAGATCACCGCGGCAGCAGCCATCGCCAGCGTCTGCTGACTCGATCCGCAAGCACGGGTGACGGTGGTACCCGGAACGGACTGTGGCCAGCCCGCGGCGAGCACCGCGGTGCGGGCGATGTTGCCCGCCTGCTCACCGCTCTGGCTCACGCAACCCCACATCACGTCGTCGACGACTGCCGGATCGACACCGGTACGGGCGGCCAGCGCCTCGAGCACATGCGCCGACAGATCGGCCGGATGGATTCCGGAGAGCGCACCCCCACGGCGTCCGATCGGGGTGCGGACTGCGTCCACGATCACTGCATCTGTCATGTCACGACTTCCTCGGGTATCGGCGATCTCGGGTACAGGCGATCTCGGGTGCGGGTGTGTTCCGGCGGCGCCGGTCGCCACTGCCATCGAATCGACCATGAAGCGACGACGATCTCAAGGAGTTTGATGCTCATACAGACATAGCCACGACCTATAGTGCCCGGTGATCCGCCCACACATTGCCTGCCCCTAAGGCACCGTTAGCCGAACAGCGGTACCAAGCACCCCCGACGCGGGGCATGGTGGGTGCATCGCACGGGACCGGCGAGTACCCGCCGCGGCCGATCCACATCACTCACCAGGGGGAGACGACAACCGATGCAGCGCACCGTGTTCAACACCGATCATGAGGCCTTTCGCGCCACCGTCCGCGACTTCATCGCCAAGGAGGTGGAACCGGTCCACCACGAGTGGGAGAAGCAGGGCCACCCGCCACGCGAGTTCTACAACAAGCTCGGCGAACTCGGCGTCCTCGGCATCGAGGCACCCGAGGAGTTCGGGGGTGGCGGGGCCTCGGACTTCACCTACTCGATGGTGATCAGCGAAGAATGCGCCCGGGCCGGGGTGACCTTCGGCAGCTACTCGGTACACGCCAACCTGATCCTGCCGTACCTGATGGAGTACGCCACCGACGAGCAGAAACAGCGGTGGATTCCCGGATTCTGTTCCGGTGACCTCATGTTCGCCATCGCGATGACCGAGCCCGGCACCGGATCGGATCTGGCCAACATCGCCACCACCGCCCGGCTCGACGACGACGGCAGCCACTACGTCCTCGACGGTGCGAAGACCTTCATCACCGGCGGTGCACTCGCCGACCGCATCCTCGTGGTCTGCCGCACCTCCCCCTTCGACCCCGCCGACCGGCGCGCCGGACTCTCGATCCTGGTGGTGGACACCACCTCCGAGGGATTCAGCGTGGGCCGGCGACTGGAGAAGATCGGCCTCAAGGCCTCCGACACCGCCGAACTCTCGTTCAGTTCGGTGCGGGTACCGGTGACCGACCGCCTCGGCGACGAGGGAGCGGGCTTCACCTACCTCACCCACAACCTCGCCCAGGAACGGCTGACCATCGCGATCGGCGCCGCCGCGACCGCAGCCGCCGCCCTGCAGCACGCCCTCGCCTACACACGCGAACGCGACGTGTTCGGCAGGCCGGTGGCGTCGTTCCAGAACACCAAGTTCGTCCTCGCGGAATGCTCCGCCGAGGTCGAGGCCGTCCAGCAGTTCGTCGACCGCGCCCTCACCCTGCACAACGCGGGCGAACTCAGCGTGCCGGACGCCGCACGCGCCAAGCTCTTCGCCACCGACACCGCAGGCCGCGTCATCGACAAATGCCTGCAACTCCACGGCGGCTACGGCTACATCACCGAGTTCCCGATCGCCCGGCTCTACGCCGACACCCGCGTCTCCCGGATCTACGGTGGCACCAGCGAGGTGATGAAGACGATCATCGCGAAAGATCTGGGACTCTAGCGGGTTCTCACTCCATGCTGCGCAACTGGTCCAGCCAGACACGCGCCGACGCATCCGACGGCGACCGCCAGTCACCGCGCGGCGACAAGGAGCCGCCCGACCCGATCTTGGGGCCGTTGGGCATCGCGGTGCGCTTGAACTGGTTGCCCATGAACCGCTTGAGGAACACCCCCAGCCAGTGCTCGATGGTGTCGTCGTCGTAGCTGTTGCGGGACTCGACGGCCTCGGAATCCCACGGCAACCCCCGCGACCGCGGACCCCACGTCTGCTGTGCGAGGTAGGCGATCTTGGACGGCCGGTTGCCGTAGCGCGTCAGGTGATAGAGGAAGAAGTCGTGCAACTCGTACGGCCCGACGGTGTCCTCGGTGGACTGGACCGCCCCGTCCTCCCCCGGCGGGATCAGCTCGGGGCTGATCACGTCCTCGAGGATCTCCACCAGCGCCGCCGTGGTCTCCGACGCATAGGTACCGGTCGAGATCATCCAGCGGATCTGATGCTGGACAAGGGTTTTCGGTACCGACGAGTTGACATTGTAGTGCGACATCTGGTCGCCGACACCGTAGGTGCACCATCCGAGCGCGAGCTCGGACAGGTCACCGGTACCGAGCACGATCCCGCCATGGTGGTTGGCCAGCCGGAACAGGTGCGAGGTGCGCTCACCGGCCTGCACGTTCTCGAAGGTCACGTCGAAGACCTTCTCGCCCCGCGAGTACGGGTGCCCGAGATCGGCCAGCATCTGCTCACACGACGGCCGGATGTCGAGCTCGGCCCCACTCACCCCGAGCGTGTCCATCAGCACGTGGGCACGGGCCAGGGTCGCACCACCGGTGGCGAACCCCGGCATGGTGTAGGCCAGGATGTTGGTGCGCGGCAGGCCCAGTCGGTCGAAGGTGTCCACCGCGACCAGCAGCGCGAGGGTGGAGTCCAGTCCCCCCGACACCCCGATCACGATCTTGTCGAGACCGGTGGACCGCAACCGGGCGGCCAGACCCTGGACCTGGATGTGCCCGACCTCGGCACATCGCTCGTCACGGTCTGCGAGCCCGCTGGGCACGAACGGGAACCGCGGCACCGTCCGGCGCAGGCTGTCGGCGTGAGCGAATCCCGGTTCGGCGGATTCGACAGCAGCGGTGTCGCGCCCGTCGAAGGCGAACTCGATGCGCCGCAACGACTTCAGCTCGGCGGAGAGGTCACCGGCCTGATCGCGCAGGCTGATCATCCGCATCCGCTCCTGCCGGAGCCGGTCGAGGTCGACGTCGGCGCTGATGATCTGGGAGTCCATCGCGAATCGTTCACTGCGGGCCAGCAGCGACCCGTTCTCGGTGATCAGCGCGTCGCCGTCCCAGGCGAGATCGGTGGTGGACTCGCCGAAACCGGCGGCGACGTAGAGATGAGCGGCGACGCAGCGCGCGGAATGGCTGCTGCACAACGACAGTCGGTAGGCCTCCTTGCCGACGGTGACCGGGCTGCCGGACAGGTTGGCCAGCACCGTGGCCCCGCCCAGCGCCGCCGGCACACTCGGCGGGATCGGCACCCAGCCGTCCTCGCAGACCTCCAGGTGCAGGACGAACCCGGGCAGGTCGGCGGCGGTGAACAGCAGATCCGGGCCGAACGGGACCCGTTGCCCCAGAACCACACAGGTGTCGACGGTGGCGTCACGTGCGGCCGCGAAGTACCGCTGCTCGTAGAACTCGCGGTAGTTCGGCAGATACGACTTGGGCACCACGCCGAGGATCACGCCGTCCTGGATCGCGACCGCTGTGTTGAACAGACCGTCACCGACCACCAGCGGTAGCCCGACCGCCACCACCGACCGGATCCCGCGACTCGCCTCGACCACCGCGGCGAGGGCCTCCAGGCAGCCGTCGAGCAGCGCGTCCTGCTGGACGAGATCGTCGATGCTGTAGCCGCACAGGCCCAGTTCGGGGAAGACGATGAGCGCCGAGCCGTCGGCGGCGGCCCGCCGCATCAGCTCGATCGTCGCCTCGGCGTTGGCACGCGGATCGGCGATGCGCACGACGGGTACGGCACCGCTGACCCGCACGAATCCATGGTCGTAGACAGACACGGGTCAAAGCCTAGTGCCCAGGGCACGCCACGCGGTCACCACCGCGACGACACCACCGCCCGACGACACCGTCACACGCTCAGTCGTCGCACGCCTCGATGAGCTCCTTGAGCTGGCGGTCGAAGGCGGCGGCGATCTCCTCGACGTCGGGCACCTCGTCCGGGCAGGTCAGGATGCCCACGTTGAGGTGACCGTCCACCGAGAACACGGTGATGTTGAGGGCCAGCCCGTGGAAGATCGGGCCCAGCGGGTAGATCGCCGCGATCCGGGCGCCGCAGAAGTACAGCGGGAAGTCCGGTCCGGCCACGTTGGACACGGTGACGTTGTAGACCGGCGGATGGTTCATCGACAGTTTCCGGTCGCCGTAGAACTTCATCAGCGTCGACAACGTCATCCCGGGCGCGAACTGCGCCCACGCCCGCAGGATGTTGGGGTCGATGTCGGCGTGGTGTTCCTTGGCGCGCCGGGAGAGCTCACCGGCCTTCTCCAGCCGTTCGACCGGATCGGCGATGTCGGAGGGCAGTTCGGTGAACATGCCGGTCACCTTGTTGGTGCCGTTGACCACCAGGCCGCTCTCGTCGGCGCCGTGCACCGACACCGGGACCAGCGCGACGAGCGGCCGGTCGGGCAGGTCCTGATGGGACTCGAGGTAGTCGCGCAGCGCACCGCCGACCATGGCGAGCACGACGTCGTTGATCTTGACACCGAACCGGTTCTTCACCCGTTTGACGTCGGCGAGGGAGAGCTGGGTGGTCGCGATCGCCCGGTGCGGGGAGATCGGGCCGTTGAACACGGTGCGCGGGGCGGCGAACGGCACCGGCATGCTGGTCTTCGACCGTGACCGCCGGAGCCACTCGAACGGGACCGCGGCGGTGGTGGGGAGCAGCTTGGCCATCGAGATCGGCCGCTGCACGAAGTAGTTGACCGCACCCCGCAGCACCATTGCGGTGCGGTTGGAACCGCCGGCGGTCTGCATCAGACGGTCGGGGTCGGGGTCCGGCTCGTCGGGACTGAGGGTGCACAGCTGGGCGAGGACGTCGGCGGTGGTCACGCCGTCGACGCCGGCGTGGTGCATCCGCAGCATGGCCGCGATCCGGCCGTCGGCACTGCCCTCGATGATCCACAGCTCCCACAGCGGTTTGCCCCGGTCGAGGGTCTGCCCGGCCAGATGGCCGCACAGTTCGGCGAGTTCGGCCTTGCCGCCCGGCGCGGGCATCGCCACCCGGTGCACATGCCGTTCGATGTCGAAGTCGTCGTCCTCGATCCACACGGGGTGGTCGATGTTCAGTGCGGAGTTGTCGAGTTTGCGACGCAGCATCGGCATCCCGGCCACCCGGTGGGCGATCTGCGTCCGCATCCGAACGAAGGAGTACCCGCCGGACATCGTGGACGTGTCGAGTTCCATGATCCCGACCACATGCATCAGCTGCGACCTGGTCTCCATGTACAGAAATGACGCATCCAGGCCACTCAACCGCTGCATCTTGCCACCTCGTTCTGCTCACCCATGGGTGTCACCCCGACCCACCCGGGTCGGCACCACGCCCACCCCGTTGTCCATTCTGCTCTCCACCGGGCCGGATGCGCCGTCGGATCGCCGGAGAATTCGCGATCGGCCACGGCGATCGGCCCCACTCCCCTAGCGTGGACACGTGTCCACCACCTTCACCGCGACCGAACTCCACGACGCCTTCGCCGACTTCCAGGAGACGGTCGCCGAGATCGGCGACACCCGCGACTGGGATCGTTTCGCCGAGTTGTTCACCCCGGATGCGGAGTACATCGAGCACGCCCTGGGCACCATGCACGGCCGCGAGGAGATCCGGGAGTGGATCTGGCGCACCATGACCGCCTTCCCCGGCAGCCACATGACCGGGTTCCCGGCGCTGTGGCACGTCGTCGACGCCCCGACCGGCCGGGTGATCTGCGAGGTGGACAACCCGATGCGTGACCCCGGGGACGGCACCCACATCACTGCGACCAACATCACCATCCTCACCTACGCCGGTGACGGTCTCTGGTCCTGCGAAGAAGACGTCTACAACCCGATGGAGTTCGGGCACGCCGCGATGCGGTGGTGCGAAAAGGCCGCCGACCTCGGTACCCTCGACGACAGCGCAGCTCGATGGATGCGCCGGATCGGCCCGGCTTTCGCCTCTGGCCGGCCGGCTGCGGATCGGCTGTGAGTAGTCCGACGGATGTGGACGGGGCCCCATCCGCCGGAGCACGATGGTGGCCGGCCCGGCCGACGTAACGCCGGCGGGCCAGGTTACGACTGCGTAGGTACGGGCTTGGGTTGATCTCCGAAGTGCCGTAACCTTGACCACTGATCATTTGACGTGCGGCCTGCCGAAGACCGGCTTTCACGCACGAACACCGTTCGGAGGAAATCAATGGCACGTGAACTGACACAGCTGGAGCTCCTGCAGGAACTCGCTCCGGTTGCAGAGGAGAACGTGAACCGGCACCTCAAGATCGCCCGCGACTGGAACCCGCACGACTACGTGCCCTGGGACGAGGGCCGCAACTTCGCCGCACTGGGCGGCGACGACTGGGACCCCGAGCAGTCCCGACTCGACGAGGTCGCCAAGGCGGCGATGGTCACCAACCTGCTCACCGAGGACAACCTGCCCTCGTACCACCGGGTGATCGCCGACAACTTCTCGATGGACTCCGCGTGGGGCCACTGGGTCGGTCGCTGGACCGCCGAGGAGAACCGCCACGGCATCGTGATGCGTGACTACCTCGTGGTGACCCGCGGCGTGGACCCGGTTGCCCTCGAAGAGGCCCGCATGATCCACATGACCAACGGCTACGACCCGATGCTGGCCGCCGCCGGGCGCGCCGACGAGCTCGAGGAGCACGCCGACGAACTCGGCCTGCTGCACTCGGTTGCCTATGTCACCTTCCAGGAGCTGGCCACCCGCGTCAGCCACCGCAACACCGGCAAGGCCTGCAACGACCCGATCGCCGACAAGATGCTGCAGCGCATCGCGGCCGACGAGAACCTGCACATGATCTTCTACCGCAACATCTGTGGTGCGGGCATGGACATCTCCCCGGATCAGACGTTGCGCGCGGTCACCGACATCGTCACCAACTTCCAGATGCCCGGCGCCGGTATGCCCAACTTCCGTCGCAACGGCGTGCTGATGGCCAAGCACGGTATCTACGACCTGCGTCAGCACCTCGAAGAGGTCATCCAGCCGGTTCTGCGCAAGTGGAACGTCTTCGAGCGCGAGGACTTCTCCGCCGAGGGCGAGAAGACCCGCGAGGAGCTCGCGGCCTTCCTCGAGCAGCTCGAGAAGGACACCGTCCGCTTCGAGGAGATGCGCGACCGTTCGCTCGCCCGCGAGGCCAAGAAGCGGGAGCAGCAGGCATCCTGAGTACCACAGCACCCCTGACCGCGCCGGCGTCCTCGAGTTCTGACGAGGGCGCCGGTGCGCTGTCGTCTGCCCGACGACGCGCACCGTTGCGGATCGGGTCGATCGAACTGGCCAGTCCGGTGGTCCTGGCGCCGATGGCCGGGGTCACCAATGTCGCCTTCCGCACCCTGTGCCGCGAGCTGGAGCTCGCCCGGACCGGCACCGTGTCGGGCCTCTACGTCTGTGAGATGGTCACCGCCCGTGCGCTGGTCGAGCGCCACCCGGTGACGATGCACATGACCGCATTCGGCCCGGACGAGAACCCGCGGTCGATGCAGCTCTACACCGTCGACCCGCGCTACACCTACGAGGCCGCCAAGATGATCGTCGACGAGGGGCTCGCCGACCACATCGACATGAACTTCGGCTGCCCGGTGCCCAAGGTCACCCGCAAGGGTGGCGGCTCGGCGATCCCCTACAAGCGCACCCTGTTCCGCAAGATCGTCGCCGCGGCGGTGCGGGCCACCGAGGGCACCGACATCCCGGTGACCGTGAAGTTCCGCATCGGCATCGACGACGAGCACCGCACCCACCTCGACGCCGGCCGTATCGCCGCCGAGGAGGGCGCGAAAGCCGTTGCGCTGCATGCCCGTACCGCGTCGCAGCGATATTCGGGCGAGGCCGATTGGGACGAGATCGCCCGGCTCAAGGAGCATGTGACCGACGTCCCGGTGCTCGGTAACGGTGACATCTTCGAGCCCGCCGACGCGGTCCGGATGATGGCGCGGACCGGATGCGACGGCGTGGTGATCGGCCGCGGCTGCCTCGGACGACCGTGGCTGTTCGCCGAACTCGCCGCCGAACTGGGTGGCCTGCCCGCACCGGCGGCGCCGAACCTCGGCGAGGTGTCGAAGATCATCGTCCGGCACGCCGAGCTGCTCGCCGATCACCACGGCGAGGACAAGGGATGCCGGGAGATCCGCAAGCACGTCGCGTGGTATCTCCGCGGCTTCCCGGCCGGCTCGGATCTGCGCTCGCGGCTGTCGCTGGTCAAGACCCTCGACGAGCTGCGCGAACTGTTGTCGACGCTGCCCGCCGACGCCCCGTTCCCCGAGGACGGACACGGCCCCCGCGGCCGGCAGGGCACCCCGGCGAAGGTCGCACTGCCCGAGGGATGGCTCGACGATCCGTACGAGGACGTCGTCCCCGAGGGTGCCGAAGTGATGCACTCGGGCGGCTGATCTGCGCAGGCCGGAGGCCGGTGAGGGCCCTGGCGGCTTCGGTGACCGTCGTGGCCGCCGGGCGATCAGTATGATGACGCAAGGCCCTTGCCATGGCAGGGGCCGTCATCGTGAGGTGCCGCAGCGTTTCTCCCCGACGCAGCGGGAGCACACCGGCAGAGGGAATGAGGATCTTTCACAGTGAGTCGTTGGACGCCGAAACCGCGCCGCCGCGGGTCGGGTGATGACGCGGGCGACGACGCCCGCGCCGCCCGCCGCGAGCACTCCCGGGGCGGGTCCGACGATTCGTCGAGGTATGCCGCCCCGCCCACCGGCGAGATGCCTGCCGCCGACCGTCTCCGCGAACCCCGCTCGGCCGACCGCTTCGTCCGCGGCCGGACCCGGCTGACCGTCCGCGAGCTGATGGAGCAGATGAACGCGGCCGAGCCCGAGGCCGGCACCGCCCCCTCCGCACCGGACGAGTCCCCCACCCAGGCGATCCCCACCACCCGCGGCCGCCGCAACCGGCCGCCGCGCCCCCAGACTCCTTCGGTATCCCAGACTCCCCCGGCATCCCAGACTCCCCCGGCACCGATCCCGGATCACCGGTCACCGGCTCCACGCCACGTCGACGACCCGAGCCGGCAGTTCGGCACCGGGATACCCGTCGGCAACGACGTCACCCAGAGGATCCCACCGGTGGACGCCGGTGCCGAACCCGGTGTGGACCTGTCCGACCGGGCGACCACCCGCCGCGCGATCGAGGAGTCCCGGGCACAGGGCAGCCATGTCGCCCCGCCGGGTGCCGCGGTCCCGAACGGCCCGGGTGCCCAGCCCCCCAGCTCCACCGGCGGTGCCGACACCGCGGGCGCCGACGACGTACCGACCGGCTTCGTCCCGGTCCCGGCCGACACCCCCCGCGCCGATACCTCTCGCGCCGATGCCCCCGCCGACGCTCCGCCCGCCGATACCTCCGCCGCGGCCGGTACCCCCACGGTCGGCGAACCCGAACCGCTGCAGCGCACCCCCGACCTCACCGAGATCGCCCGCGGCCGGCCCCGGCGTGTGGCCGGGCGTTCCGCGGACCGGTCGCTGGCCCGGTCGGCCACGGTCACCGGCCGCATCCTGGTGTCGGTGGCCTGCGTCCTCGCCCTCGTCGGCACCGGCTTCGTCTGGGGTTTCCTCAAGTCGACCAACGGCAACTGGCACACGATCATGGCCGTCGACCCCGACGACACCAACATCCGCAACAAGGATGCGCAGTACGGCGACGAGAACTATCTGATCGTCGGCACCGACACCCGTGCGGGGAACAACTCCAAGGTCGGTGCGGGCACCACCGCCGACGCCGACGGCGCGCGCTCGGACACCGTCATCCTGGTGAACATCCCGGCCGACCGCAGCCGCGTCGTGGCCGTGTCGTTCCCGCGTGACCTGCAGGTCGACCGCCCCGAATGCCAGCAGTGGGACAACGCGAACGGCACCTACGGCGAGACCCTGCCCGCCGAGACCCACGTCAAGCTGAACAGCGTCTACGCGCTCGGCGGCCCGCAGTGTCTGGTGCGGGTGATCACCCAGATGAGCGGTCTGAACATCAACCACTTCATCGCGATGGACTTCTACGGCTTCGAGAAGGTCGTCAACGCGGTCGGCGGCGTCGAGGTGTGCTCGACCGCCCCGATGTACGACTACGAGCTCGGCACCATCCTGAAGAAGCCGGGCACACAGAAACTGACCGGACGACGCGCCCTGAACTATGTGCGGGCACGCACGGTGTCCACCGAGGGCAACGGCGACTACGGCCGCATCAAACGCCAGCAGCTGTTCATGTCGTCGCTGCTGCGCGCCACGCTGTCGGGCAATGTGCTGTCCAACCCGGCGAAACTCAACTCGATCATCAAGACGTTCATCGAGTACAGCTACGTCGACAACGTCGACACCAACTCGTTGATCCAGCTCGCCGAATCGATGCAGGGCATCGACGCCGGCCGGGTCACATTCCTGACCATCCCCACCTCGGGGACGTCCACCGACGGCGAGAACAACGAGATCCCGCGCACCGACGACGTCGACGCGATCTTCAACGCGATCATCGACGACCAGCCGTTGCCGGGTGAGCAGAAGCGCAAGTCCTCGACGACGTCGTCGGCCGGTCCCAGCTCGCCGACCGTCACCGCCACCACGCCGAGCCGGGCCTCGGCCACCGCTCAGAACCCGGGCAACGTGGGTGTGCGGGTGCTCAACGGCACCGGGCGCACCGGTGCCGCCAGCGAGGTCTCCGACCAGCTCAGCGCCCAGGGCTTCGACGTCCGCGGCGTGGCCGACGCCTCCGAGAACCGCACCGACACGGTCATCCGCTACGGTGTCGGCGAGCTGGACTCGGCGGCGACCCTGGCCGAGATGTTCCCGGGTGCGAACGTCCAGCTCGACCGCACCGTGCGGTCCGGCGTCGAGGTGATCCTCGGCAGCGACTTCGACGGATCGGTGGGGTCGGCCCCCTCGGTGGGCACCACCCTGTCGGTCGAGCAGTTGCCGCAGGCGTCCAACAGTGGCAGTCTCCCCAATGACCTCGCCGTCACCAACGCCGGGGACACCACCTGCTCCTGAGGCGCGAAAGCCCTGGTCGGCGGCGGGTGGACCGGTGCTGCCCCGGACTCGACGGCGAGCGTTCACGGTGTGTTCACCACGTGGGCGCCCGGGTTGTTCCCCCGATGGCAGTAACCTTGGTCCATGCGCACCGCTTATCAGGAACAGCTGCACTCACTCAACGTGATCCTCGGTGAGATGTGCGACCTCGCCGGCTCGGCAATGTCCCGCGCCACCCAATCACTTCTGCAGGCAGATCTCGCCATCGCCGAGGACGTGATCTCCGAGAACGAGCGGATGAACGATCTGACCGGGCGGGCCGAGGAACAGGCCTTCGGTCTGCTGGCCCTACAGGCACCCGTCGCGGGTGATCTCCGCGGTGTGGTCAGTGCCCTGCAGATCGTCGCCGACGTCGACCGGATGGGGGCGCTGGCGCTGCACGTCGCGAAGGTCGCCCGCCGCCGCCATCCCGCGAAGGCCCTCCCCGAGGAGGTCGCCGGCTACTTCGCCGAGATGGGTCGCCTCGCGGTCCAGCTGGCCGAGAACGCCCGCGAGGCCCTCGACACCCAGGACCCCGCCTCCGCGATCCGCCTCGAAGAGGACGACGACGCGATGGACGACCTCCACCGTCACCTGTTCACCGTGCTGATGGATCGCGACTGGAAGCACGGTGTGGCCGCAGCGGTCGACATCACCCTCCTCGGCCGCTACTACGAGCGTTTCGCCGACCATGCGGTGCTGATCGGCCGCCGGGTGGTCTTCCAGGCCACCGGCAAGACCCCCGAGCAGCTCAACGCCTGATCCAGGTCACACGCCTCACCCCACTGACGGCTTCGCCCCACCGGAACACCATGGACGTGCATCCGGGCGGGCGGAGCCGTTAGTGTTACCGGCATGGGCGTCCATTATCCGAGCGAACCGGATTTCAATGCCGAGTCCGACGACGAACCGTCGCACCCGCGTGCACGTCAGATCATCATCTACACCGGCGCCATCGCGTCGCTGTTGGCGCTCCTGGTGATCTTGTACCTCAACATGTGAGCCCCTCCCGGCTCACCCTCCCCTACGACATCTGATCACCACATCTGCATACGACGACGCCCCGGCCGCCTGTGGCGACCGGGGCGTCTGCGTATGCAGTCCACGCGGGTGTGCGGTGACCGGGGTGGACCCGGTGGTGCCGCCTAGCCGAAGCGACCCGAGATGTAGTCCTCGGTCTCCTTCTTGGTCGGATTGGAGAACATGGTCTCGGTGTCGTTGATCTCCACGAGCTGGCCGGGCTGGCCGACGGCCTCGAGGTTGAAGAACGCGGTCTGGTCGCTGACACGGGCGGCCTGCTGCATGTTGTGGGTCACGATGACGATCGTGTACTCCTTCTTGAGCTCGCCCATCAGGTCCTCGATCGCCAGGGTCGAGATCGGGTCGAGTGCCGAGCAGGGCTCGTCCATCAGGAGCACGTCGGGCGAGACCGCGATCGCGCGGGCGATGCACAGACGCTGCTGCTGACCACCGGACAGGCCGCCACCCGGCTTGTCCAGACGGTCCTTGACCTCGTCCCACAGGTTGGCGCCGCGCAGGCTGCGCTCGGCGACCTCGTCGAGCTGGGACTTGTTGCGCACGCCCTGCAGCTTGAGGCCGGCGACGACGTTGTCGCGGATCGACATGGTGGGGAACGGGTTGGGGCGCTGGAACACCATGCCGATGGTCGCCCGCACGCTCACCGGGTCGACGCCCTTGCCGTAGACGTCCTCACCGTCGAGCAGCACGGTGCCGGTCGCGTAGGCGCCCGGGGTGACCTCGTGCATGCGGTTGAGGGTGCGCAGCACCGTCGACTTGCCACAGCCCGACGGTCCGATGAAGGCGGTGATGCAGCGCGGCGGGACCTCCAGGCTGACCTCCTTCACCGCGTGGAAGTTGCCGTAGTAGATGTTGAGGTTCTTGATGTCGAGTCGCTTGGCCATGGGAGTTCCGTGAAGTCCGTTCTGGGAAGATCTGGTTCGGGAGGTGTCGGTGCGGCTAGCCGCGTGGTCCGGTGAAGCGGCTGACCACCTTGGCGCCGAAGTACACGATCGCCACCAGGATCACCAGGGTCAGTGCACCGCCCCAGACCTGGTCGAAGGCACCGGGGCCGTTGTTGTACTGCTGCACCATCATCAGCGGCAGCGACTGCTGGTTGCCCGCGAACGGGTCCCAGTTCATCGCCCTGGTCGCGCCGACGAGGATCAGCACCGGGGCCGATTCACCCATCACGCGGGCGATGGCCAGCATGACGCCGGTGATGATGCCCGACATCGCGGTGGGCAACACGATCCGCGCGATGGTCTTCCACTTGGGGATACCCAGCGCGTAGGACGCCTCTCTCAGGTCCTGCGGAACGATCTTGAGCATCTCCTCGGTGGAGCGCACGACCAGCGGAACCATCAGCAGCACCAGCGCGATCGCGACCAGGAAGCCCATCCGGGGCAGGCCCAGGGTGGTCCGCCAGACCGCGTAGACGAACAGGGCGGCGACGATCGACGGGACACCGGAGAGGATGTCGACCATGAAGGTGGTGAACCGGGCGAGGAACGACTTCCCGTTGCTGTACTCCACCAGGTAGATCGCGACGAAGATGCCCAGCGGGATCGAGATCACCGCGGCCAGTGCGGTCTGCACGATGGTGCCGACGATGGCGTTGGCGGCACCGCCCTTGCGCTCGGGCAGGGTCCACCAGTCGACGTCGAGGATGGGGCCGATACCGCGGGCGACGAGCGTCACGATGAGCCATACCAGCGGGACGAGGGCGACGACCAGGGCCAGCACCACCAGCACCGACACGGACTTGTCGGTGACCCGGCGCCGCAGCGACATCGGGGTGAAGCCGGGCGGCCGGCGCTTGACGGGATCGTGTGCTTGATCGGTGGTCAGGGTCATGTCGCTACTTCCTTCCGGCGACCACCGCGCGTGCCGCGGCGTTGACGATGAAGGTCAGGACGAAGAGGGTGAGGCCGGCCGAGATGTAGGCACCGGTCTTCGCCGGCGAGTCGAACTCGGCGGCGTTGTTGGCGATCTTCGTGGCGAAGGTCTCGCCGCTCTCCATCAGGTTGAAGTTCATCGGGCCCACCGTGGAGATGATCAGCAGCAGGGCCATGGTCTCACCGAGCGCGCGGCCGAGGCCGAGCATCGCACCGGAGATGTAGCCGGAGAAGCCGAACGGCAGCACCGCGATCTTGACGACCTCGAACTTGGTGGCACCGAGCGCCAGGGCCGCCTCGCGGTGGCCGACCGGGGTCTGGGTGAACACCTCACGGGTGACGGCGGTGATGATCGGCAGGATCATGACGGCCAGGACGATGCCGCCGGTGAGCAGCGTGCCGCCGGTGGACATGTTGGCCACCTGCGACGGTTCCTGGAAGAACGGCAGCCAGCCGACGTTGCCGACCAGCCAGTTGTTCAGCGGCACCAGGGCGGGGCCGAGCACGAGGATGCCCCAGAGGCCGTAGACGATCGAGGGCACCGCGGCCAGCAGGTCGACGGTGTAGGAGATCGGTCCGACGAGACGCTTCGGTGCGTACTCGGTGAGGAAGATCGAGATTCCCAGGGCCACCGGCATGGCCAGCAGCAGGGCGATCACCGAGACGACGACCGTGGCGTAGAACAGCTGCGGGATACCGAACTTGAGGCTGTCGCCGCTGGTCTCCCAGGGACCGGTGTAGGTGAAGAAGTTCTCGGAGTTCTTGGCCAGCGACGGGATCGCCTGCGCGAGCAGGAACACCGCGATCAGGAAGATCACGAGGGAGACCACGAATCCCGAGCCGACCGCGAGGGTCCGGAACACCTGGTCACCGACTCGGTGGTGCACGCTTCGATTCAGGGTGGCTTGGTTGTCGTCAGGCGGAGGCGGGCTCTGTGTGGGATCCCCACCTTGGGTCACCCCACCCTTGTCCAGCGTGGTCATGTGTTCCTCTGTTGGTTGTGCCTTGGTCATCAGATGCGCCCGTTCATCTTGTCCGCAGGTGACGATCGTCGCCGTGGTCCGTCCACGCCGGTGGCCGGCGACCCGTAGGGGTCGCCGGCCACCGGCGGGACGTCACACATCAGGACCCGGTCAGAGCGTCGACGGTGCCCTGCAGGGTGTTCTTGTAGGCGGTCGGCAGCGGGACGTATCCGAGGTCCGCCAGGCCGTCCTGCCCCTGGTTGAGGATCGTGGTGAACGCATCCTTCAGCGTGGTACTGATGGCGCTGTCACTGTATCCGGTCGAGCAGACGATCTCGTAGGTCGTCAGCAGCAGCGGGTAGGCACCCGGGGTCTTCGACGCGAACAGCGCCGGGGTGTCGACCACGAGGTTCTTGCTACCCGGGTTGGTGAACTTCACGGCGTCGAGCGCCGCGCCGGCCGACTCGGAGGTCAGCTTGACCGGTCCGGCACCGAAGTCGATCGCCGCGACACCGAGGTCGTTCTCGGTGGCGAAGCCCCACTCGACGTAGGTGACCGCGCCGGAGGTCTTCTTCACCGTGTCGCCGACACCGGTCGACTTGGAGGCAGCCGAACCGCCGGTTCCCTTGAACTCCTTGCCCGCCCCCTTGGTCCATGCCTGGGGGGCCGACGCGGTCAGGAACTTCTGGAAGTTGTCGGTGGTGCCCGACGAATCGCTGCGGTGGACCGGGACGATGGCCAGGTCCGGCAGGGTCTTGCCCGGGTTGAGGGCGGCGATCTCCGGGGCGTTCCACTTGGTGATCTTCGAGTCGAAGATCCCGGCCAGAACGGTCGGGTTGAGATTCAGGTCCGAGACACCCGGCACGTTGTAGGCGATCGCGACCGGTCCGGCGACCAGCGGGATGTGCCAGGCGTCGTTGCCCGAGCAGCGCTCCTTGGCCTTGACGGCCTCCTCGTCGGACAGCGGCGAGTCCGAACCCGCGAAGTCGACGTCGCCGGCGATGAACTTCTTGACTCCGTCACCGGAGCCGCTTCCGGTGTAGTCGAGGACGATATTGCCGTTGTTGGTCAGGACATCGGCGAAGTGCTGCATGGCCTTCTGCTGTGCGGTCGAGCCCTCACCGCTGATGGTCCCGCCGCTGTCGCCGCCGCTGTCGCCACATGCAGCGATCAGCGAGACAGCCGCCACTGCGGCCGCGGCCGACAGAGCACCCTTCCGGTTGATGTTCACGCGTGTGTCGCCCTTTCAGTTCATTCAAGTCGGGACAGCACAATGCTGTCCGCAACGACCGAATTGACGCTAGGTCGACGCGATGGCCGACCTCTCTACCCCGGGTTAACCAGAGATGAATTGGGGGTTGACGATCGGGGAACCGACCTCGCGACATGCGATTAGGTAAGGCTTGCTAAACTCGCCGGGAGCATCATGGCGAGACAACAGAGCGGACAAACCGCACCAGAGCACGTGCGCAGCACCGCCGTCGACCGGCATCACAGTCGGTTGCGCTCGGCCTTCGTCCTCGGCCCGGTCGACGTACCGACCGTCGAGCAGGCACGTGATCGGTTGTGTGCCATGGCCGCCGCCGGACCGCACACCAGGGTCGGACTGCATCCCCGCGCCGACCGGTGGATCTGGGAACACGAGCGTGATGCAGATCTCATCGTGGTGACCGAGGCCGACGACCCCGGAGACGATCCGCTACGTCTGCTCGACGCGGTCCGCACCGACGGCACCGAGCCGCTGCGGGTGGCATTCGGCGGTGACCACGTCGCCGTCGACTTCGATCACGGACTCGGCGACGCCGGAATGCTGCACACCCTGTTCGACGTCATGATGGGTGTCACCGATCCCGCCGATCCCGGTTCCTGGCAACGTTTTCGGCATCGGGTCCCACCGCTGGCCCTGGCCGCGGCGCGGGTCGGCGCCGATCCGCGCCGGCTGATCGCCCTGGCCCGGCTGCTCCGCAAGCAGCCCGACCTGCCGCAGGCGGGTGAGCCGGCCTCGGAGTCCGGCGCGATGCCCGGTCCGGTCCTGGCCTCGCTGCGGCCCCGGGGTGCGGGCGTGGGGATCGACGCCGACACCCTCACCGCGGTCCGCGCGGCGCGCGACACGACCATGCCGGGCGTGAGCCTCTACACCCTGACCACCGTCGCTCTCGTCGATGCGCTCACCGAGGCGGGCGTACACCTCGCCCCCACCGTGACCGCCCCCTTCGACGCCCGGGTGTATCTGCCGAAGTCCTGGGACACCCTCGCCAATTTCTCTGCGGGACTGGCTTTCCCGGTTCCCGCGGGCAGTGACCCGGTGGATTTCCAGAACGCATTGCGTACCGCGGCGGAGATCGGGCGACCGGTGGCGAACCTCCTGATCACCACCGTCAAGACACTGCGGGCGGGTACCTCGCCGGCCCACCTCGCCGAGGCCGCGCCGGCCCCGGCGACCGGTACCACCGACCTGTTGCACTCCAGCGTCGGGTACGTGCCGCGTGCGGGCCGGTGGCGCTGGCTCGACGACGACCGCGCCCAGGTGCTCGCCGTCGCCGATCCGCCACACCGGTCGGGGTTGACCGTCACCTCGGCCCTGGTCGGCGGGCGGATGTGCCTCGCCGCCGCCTTCCATACCGAACACCTTGCCGCCGAGACCATCTCGCGGGCCCTGTCCCGGGTTCCCGACCATCTGCTTCGGCTGTCCGGGGCACGCCCGGAACCGACCGCCAACCATCCCACAGGAGGTACCGGCGAATGACCCGCTGCCAGGTCGCGATCATCGGAGCGGGGCCGGCCGGCCTGACCCTCGCCCACATGCTCGCCCGCCAGGGCATCGACGCCGTGGTGATCGAGGCACGCTCGGAGGAGTACGTGCGGGCCCGCGTGCGCGCCGGGGTGATCGAGAACTCCACCGTCGACGTCCTCACCGACCTCGGCGTGGCCGACAGGCTGCATCGGGAAGCACTGGTACACAACGGTTTCTATCTCCGATTCGACCGGACCACCCATCACCTCGACTTCCATCGGTTCGACGGGCGGCATGCCTATGTCTACGGCCAGGCGCAGATCGTCGCCGACCTGATCGACGCCCGCAAGGCCGCGGGCCTGCCGCTGGTGTTCGAGGCATCCGACGTCACGATCGACGGCATCGACACGGCGACCCCGGAGGTGTCCTACACCGTCGACGGACGCCGGGAGCACATCGTCGCCGACGTCGTCGCGGGCTGTGACGGGTTCCACGGAATCTCGCGCACCCTGCTGCCTGCCGACGTCCGCACCCTGGAGCGGGTCTACCCGTTCGCCTGGCTCGGCATCCTCGCCCACACCACCCCGGTCACCGAGGAGGGCATGTACTGCGCCCACCCCGACGGACTCTCGGTGCACAGCATGCGCGGCGAGCACATCACCCGGCAGTACCTGCAGGTTCCGGCCGACACCGACCTCGCCGACTGGTCCGACGACCGGATCTGGGCCGAGCTCAAGCACCGCAGCGCCTCCGACGACCACCCGGAACTGGAGACCGGCGAGATCTTCGACCGGAGCCTGGCCCCGCTGCGCAGCGTGGTCACCGAACGGATGCAGACCGGGTCACTGTTCCTGCTCGGTGACGCCGCCCACATCGTCCCGCCCACCGGCGCAAAGGGTTTGAACCTCGCGGTGTCGGATGCATGTGTCCTGTCCCACGCCCTGGGGCAGTTCTACCGCAGCGGCGACCGCTCATGGCTGGAGTCCTACACCGACACCGCACTGCCGCGGATCTGGGCGGCCCAGAACTTCTCCTGGACCCTCACCTCGATCCTGCACCGCTTCACCGACGACCCGTTCGACGAGGGCCTGCGTCGTGCACGGCTGCGCCGCTGGGCGTCCTCCGACGCCGAGCAGCAGGCCCTCGGCGAGGTCTACGTGGGACTGCCGTTCCCTACCCCGTGGCGGCCGGAACAAGGGTGATCCCCTCGAATCGGGCCGCAGTCAGCGGTATTCCGTCGATGTCGAGCCCGATCACCCGGGACAGCACATCCCGCGCGCCGGCGATGTCGAGTTCGGAGGTGCGTCGCCCGGCGGCATCGGTGACCACCAGCCGGTAGACGCCCGGATCGTCGGCGTCACCGAGTGTCCAGCGCGCACCGTCGACGACGAGGGTGCAGATCAGCGACCGGGTGAACCGTGATCGGGGAGAGGTGCTGTGCCACCAGGCCATCGCCTCGAACTCGACCAGGTCACGACAGTGATCCTCCAGCACATAGGTGGCCGAGCCGACCTCGACCCGGAGGTCGGCCTCGGATGTGAGATCGATGGGACGCCAGACCATCTCGCCGCCGAAGCCGACGTCGACCAGCAACGGCGACCCGTGGCCGAACACGATCAGCGCCATATGCCCCAGGGGCGGACCGAGCCGGTCACCGGCGTCGACCCGGGCGCCGATCGCCGCGACGTCCACCCCCAGGGCCTGCAGGGCCAGCAGCAACAGCCCGTTGAGGTCATAACAGCAGCCACCACGCCGGCCGTACAGCAGCCGGGCGACGATCCGCCCGGGGTCGACCTCGTACGGAATCCCCAGGTGCACATCGAGATTCTCGAACGGAAAGACCGCGTGATGGGCGGTGGCGATGCGCTGCACCTCATCGAGCCCCACGCGTTCGGGGCGATCCAGTCCGATCCGCGCCAGATAGTCGGAGATCGGGAACGGGGCGGAAATGTCTGATTCGAACACTCTAAAAGGATAGGCTAACCTGCGTAGATATGGCTCCTGAGGTCTTCTGGTACATCAATCCCGCCGACGGAGAGGTCCCCTGGGAACCCGGGCACCGCGTGACGCCCTCGTTGTCGACGCTCGTCGAGCAGGCACGCAACCTCGACTCCCTCGGCTTCGACGGAGCGCTGACCACCGCCCGCGAACCCATCGCGCTCGTTCCCGGCACCCGGGATCTGCGGTTCCTGATCCCGGTCTACCCCGGTGTCACCCCGCCCGCACTGCTCGCCGAGCAGGCGCAGGTCTTCGACCACTATTCGGGTGGACGCCTCATCTACAACCAGGTCAACGGTGCCGATCCGGTCCTCGCCCGTTACGGCCAGTTCACCTCCAAGGAGCAACGGTATCGGCTGTCGGCGGAGTACTGGCGGCAGGTGAAGCGGCTCTACGCCGACGAGACCGACGCCTACGACGGCGAGTACCTCTCCTACGGCCCGCGCTACAAGCCCGCGATACCGGGCCCCCGGCAGCCGGGCGGGATCGAGGTCTGGGGCACCGGGGCGTCCCCGGAGGGCATCGAGCACGCCGCCGAGGTCCTCGACGCCTACCTGGCGTTCCTGTCCACCCCCGACCAGCTCGCCGGATTGTTCTCACGGGTCCGTGCGGCCACCGCCGAACGGGGCCGGACCGTGCGGTTCGGCGCCCTGGCCAGCGTGATCGTCCGCGAGACCGAGGAACAGGCCTGGGATCGGTTCGCCGAGCAGCTCGCGGCCACCTCCCGGGACACCGTCCTGGCCACCGCCGACCGCAATCTCCGCAGCTTCGGTTTCCCCGGCCTCGACGAACTCGTCGCCGACGACCCACAGGTGCAGGCCCGGATCGACGCCCTGCGCGCCGGCCGCATCCCGGACATCGACTCGCTGCGCTTCGGTCCCAACATGGCCGCCGGGCTCACCACGTGGACGGCGGCCGAGCCGCCCTTCGACATCGCGGGCAAGGGCACCGGGACCTATTTCGTCGGCAGCGCCGAGAACGTCGCGGCCACGATGAACGCCGTCGCCGAACAGGCCGGGGTGGACATCTGGTTGCTGTCGGGGTGGCCGTTGGCGTCGGAGGCACGACATGTCGCCGAACTGCTGATCCCCCGGTTGCGCTGAGCGACCGCCGTTCCCGGATCAGGCCGGGCGCACCGTCGCGATCACACCGCGGTGATCCGATCCGGGCAGCGCCACGGTCCGGAACGACGTCGGCTGCGGTCCGCCACGGGTGAGGATGTGATCGATCGCGATCAGCGGCGGCAACGTCGAATTGGCCGGGTAGGTGGGCGCGAATCCCGCTCCGACCCGCTCGGCGGCGTCGATCAGCCCCGGGGTGTCGGAGGTGACGTCGAGCAGGTCGCGGTAGCGGCTGTGATCCCATGTCGAGTTCATGTCCGCACCGATGATCAGCGGCAGCCGTTCGGCGGTCAATCGCTCACTGAGACGGTCGAGTTCGGCATACCAGCGCCATGCCTCCTCCGGCCACGGCGGCAGCGGGTGCAACGCATACAGTGCGTGGGTGCCGTGTCCGGGGAGCTCGATCTCGGCCCGGATGTTGCCGAGCCGATACCCTTCGAGCAGTTCGCCGTCGGTGATCGGATACCGCGCGAACACCCCCACCCCGCGGCCGTCGGGTCCGGGCGAGGTGAACGAATACGGCAGGGTGGCAACGAGTTCGGACGCCTGAATCCGTTCGAGTGCCGCCGGGGTCAGCTCCACCACGGTGAGCACGTCCACCCGGTTCTCGCGAACCGTGTCGGCGAGTGCGGCGGTGTCGGCGCGACCGAGGTAGACATTGGCCTGCATGACGACGAGATCGCCGTCGGCAGGCGAACTCTCGCCGATGTAGAGCGGCGCCTGGGTGACGATCCCGACCGCCAGCACCAGCACCCCGACGATCCCGAGCACCCAGCGCCGGGCCACCAGCAGGATCACCGTCCCCACCGCACCGACGACGATCAGCACGGGGGTGAACGCGGCCACCCGGCTCGCCGTGGTGGAGACCCACGACGCATAGTGGGCGGCCACCGCGAGAATCCCGACGCAGACCCCGGCGACCCCCACGAGGGTCGCCGCCCAACCGACCACCGTGCGCAGGCCCGAACGCTGCCCCGCCGGCGCGACCCCCGGATCAGCCATAGGCGACGTCGACGGCGTACCGGGTGAACCCGAGTCGCTCGTAGGTGTGTAGTGCGGCGGTGTTGTCCCCTTCGACGTAGAGCAGGACCTCGTCCACGCCGCGTTCGGCGAAGTAGTGCAGACCCGCCAGGGTCAGCAGCCGACCGAGCCCGCGGCCCTGCGCCGCCGGATCGACGCCGACGATGTAGACCTCACCGAGCCCGGGGCCCTGGCGCTTGGTCCAGTGGAAGCCGAGCAGGGTGTCCGGGTCGGCGGCATCGAACGCCAGGAACAACCCGGCGGGATCGAACCAGTCGGCGGCCGTCCGCTCGGTGATCTGCCCGAGGTCCCAGCCACCCTGTTCCGGATGCCAGTCGAATGCGGCGTTGTTGACCCGCAGGATCTCCGCGTCGTCGGCCGGACCGGCATACACGCGCAGCACCACGTCGTCGGCGACGACGATCGGGCCGAGCCCGGCCGAACCACCGGTTCGCCTCAGCTGCAACAGTTCTCGACGCTTGCCCAACCCCAGGGAGGCGGCCAGCGCGACCGCTCCGGGAAGGTCGCCGTGCGCCCACGCCCGTGGGCCGTCACCGAGTTCCCCGGCGACGGCGAATGCCGCGGTCAGCAACGCACGACCGTGACCGGCGCGGCGTGCCGCGGGATCGACGACCGCCTCGATCATCGGCGGCTCGCCGTCACGACCGGGCGTGACGTTGGCGTATCCGGCCGAGGACACCACGTGCCGCACCGTGCCCGACGGGGCGTCGACGGCGTGCACCGACTGCTCGGACAGGGGTGCGACGCCGTCGGCGGCGGTGGCGGCGTCGACGACGCGGTGGACCCACGCCCTCTGGTCTGCGGTGAGTGCGTCGAGCACCACCGGCGCGTCAGTGGGCACTGAACTCCTCGTCGAAGGACTCGTCGTCGGACAGCCCGGCATCCTCGGGCGCATCGTCGGCAGCGGTGTCACCGGCGTCGGCCCGACCGCCCCGCGAGGCGGGTCGCACGGCCTTGTAGCCCACGTTGCGCACGGTACCGATCAACGACTCGTGGTCGGCGCCGAGTTTGGCGCGCAGACGCCGGACGTGCACGTCGACGGTACGGGTACCGCCGAAGAAGTCGTATCCCCAGACCTCCTGCAGCAGCTGCGCGCGGGTGAACACCCGACCTGCGTTCTGCGCCAGGTACTTCAGGAGTTCGAACTCCTTGTAGGTGAGGTCGAGCGGACGGCCACGCAGCCGCGCCGTGTAGGTGCCCTCGTCGATGACCAGCTCACCCAGGGTGACCTTGCCCGACATCTCCTCGGTGCTGACCCCGCGGGTCCGCACCACCAACAGTCGTAGACGTGCATCGAGTTCGGCCGGTCCCGTTCCGGGCAGCAAGAACTCGTCGAGGCCCCAGTCGGCGTTCACCGCCACCAGGCCACCCTCGGTCAACACCGCAGCCACCGGAACCGCCGATCCCGTACTGCCCAGCAGGCGACACAGCCCGCGTGCAGCGGCGAGATCGGACCTCGCGTCGACGATCGCGACGTCGGCGTTACCGGCCTCCATCAGCGACGACACCTCGGTCGGTGCGACCCGCACCGTATGTGCCAACAGCGACAACGACGGCAACACCGATTCCGGATTGGGGTCTGCGGTCAACAGCAGGAGATCCACGAATCACTCCGATCTTCTACGCTCCGCTTCGGTTATCCACCCCGTCCGACCGGCCTCGACGCTGAGGCGAACGATCAGCTCGCACCCACTCGGCGGATGTTTACGCCGCCTTACCAACGTGTGCGCGATAGATGACAGAATAGCCGCAATGCCGGGACACGCTGTTAACAAGGCGGAGCCGCACGGCCCCGCCGCCGATGCCACTGCCCCGCCGCCGACCCCACCACGACTGCGCCGCGCCGTTCTCGTCGCGGTGGCCGTCGTGGTGGCGGTGAGTGCGGCCGGACTGATCACCGACACCGTCGCCGCCTCTCGCGCCGAACACCGACTGTCCGAATCGCTCGCGTCGTCTGACCTGCCCGGTTCCGCCGGTCTGCCCTATCACCCCGAGGTCACCCTCGGCGGTTTCCCATTCCTCACCCATGCCCGTGACGGCGAGTTCACCGGCGCCACCATCACCGCCCGGGGCGTGCCCGCCCTGGGCTGCACCCACACCGGCGGTGATGTGCCGGGCTGTTTCGCGGAGCTGGGCGTCACCCTCGGCCCGTTCTCGGTCGGTGACGGTTTCGACATCCGCCCCGGATCGGTGATCCGCGCCTCATCGGTGCAGGCGTACTCGTTGCTGAACTCGGTGAACCTGGGCCGCTTCCTCGGAATCCTGGATCTGACCGTCAACACCCCGGCCGCCGCCGACCGGGTCGGTGGCGGTGGGCCGCAGTTCGGCAACCTCGAGCGGACCTCCGGTGTGGTCCTGGCCGGGACGGTGGCACTCCCGCCGGGGTCGGCCCCCGCGGCCGACGGCCGGCCCACCCCGCAGAACTCGCCGTCGGCGTCGGGCTACGCCGACCCCACCGTGCGGGTCAGCGTCAGCGTGGACCTGTCGGTGGTCGACGGCCGGCTCCATCTGCAAGCAGTCGACTTCTACCGCGGCCCGGAGGAGCATCTCGACGTCCCCGATCTCGACGCGCCGCTGCGCCAGGCGGTCCTCGACCGCTTCACCGCAACCCTCCCGCGGCTGCCGATGCCGTGGGATCTGCCCGCCACCGGCGCCCACAGTGCGGGTAGCGACGTGGTACTCGAGGCCCACGCCGATGCCCGTGACCTGCAGGTCGACCGGTTCGCTGCCCCCTCGACGGCCACCGTCACACCCTGATCGGCCCGCCGCGCGCGAAAGGCGGGCCCACACGTCGAGCCACCGCGATCGCTGCTGTAGGCTGGCCTCCATGCAACTGCGCCGTGAGTTCTTGCTCACCCGCCGCCGGGCGATCGACTTCTGTCGTGTCGCCGACTGTTGTTGTCGCTAGACGGTGATCGTGGCGCATTCCTGCCGGCGCGTTCACCGATAGATGCCGGCCGGCGCCAGCGCACCCTCACAGGCCTCCTGTGCCCCGAGCGAACGTCATCCGTCATCTTCCGCCGAGGTCCTCGGCTCCTGACGCCGAGATCCTCATCTCTCGTTCCCACCCCTTGAAAACCCATTCCGGGAGGAAAACCCATGGCACGTTCCGACGTCCTGGTCAGCGCTGATTGGGCTGAGCAGAACCTGCACACCGACAAGGTCGTTCTCGTCGAGGTCGACGAGGACACCAGCGCCTACGACGGCGGCCACATCGAGGGCGCCGTGAAGATCGACTGGAAGACCGATCTGCAGGATCCGGTTCGTCGTGACTTCGTCGACCGTGAGCAGTTCTCCAAGCTGCTCTCCGAGCGCGGCATCGCCAACGACGACACCGTCGTCCTCTACGGCGGCAACAACAACTGGTTCGCGGCCTACGCCTACTGGTACTTCAAGCTGTACGGCCACGACGACGTGAAGCTGCTCGACGGCGGCCGCAAGAAGTGGGAGCTCGACGGGCGCCCGCTGTCGACCGAGTCGGTCGCCCGCCCGGCCACCGAGTACAAGGCCGCCGACCCGGACAACACCATCCGCGCGTTCCGCGACGAGGTCGTCGACGCCATCGGCGTGAAGAACCTGGTCGACGTCCGGTCGCCCGACGAGTTCTCCGGCAAGATCCTCGCCCCGGCCCACCTCCCGCAGGAGCAGAGCCAGCGCGCCGGCCACATCCCGACCGCGATCAGCGTGCCGTGGAGCAAGGCCGCCAACGAGGACGGCACCTTCCGCTCCGACGACGAGCTCGCCGAGCTCTACAAGGAAGCCGGTCTGGACGGGGCGAAGGAGACCATCGCCTACTGCCGCATCGGTGAGCGCTCGAGCCACACCTGGTTCGTGCTGCAGGAGCTGCTGGGCCACAAGAATGTCAAGAACTACGACGGCAGCTGGACCGAGTACGGCTCACTCGTCGGCGTTCCGGTCGAACTGGGAGAAGGTAAGTAATCATGTGTGCAGCACCCAAGCAGGGGCAGAACCTGCCCGCAGGCGTCGACGTCGAGAAGGAGACCGTCCTGACCGGACAGGTCACCGACTCGGCCGGCAGCCCCGTTGCCGGTGCCTTCGTCCGGCTGCTCGACTCGACCGGTGAGTTCACCGCCGAGGTCGTCGCCAGCCCGACGGGTGATTTCCGCTTCTTCGCCGCCCCCGGCACCTGGACGCTGCGTGCGCTCAGCTCGGTCGGCAACGGTGACACCACCGTGAGCCCCGAGGGCCCGGGCGTGCACACCCGCGACATCACCGTCGCCAAGTAAGGCATCACCGAAGGTCCCACAGGGCCCCGATCACCATCCCGGTGATCGGGGCCCTGTGACGTTCACGGCGTCGTGCATCACAGTCGTGGTCACCGCCGGCGCCAAACGGGTGGCCGTGGTGAACGGCCGCGAGCCGGAGCGGTAAACTGTCCGACGTGGTCATCTTCTTCGAGGTTCTGCTCGCACTGGCGTCGGTCCTGATCATCTGGTTCGCGCTCTACGTCCTCTACCGCCTGGTCACCGACGAGTCGTGACCCTTCCCCCCGAAGGGCCCGGCCCCGACCCGGACGACGCCACCCCGGCGTCCCGGCGGTCGGGCGACGAGGCGATCGGTCAGGCAGAGGCACGCGCCGTCGAGTCCGGCAGCCGCGAACGCAATCTGCCGACCTGGGACGACATCCCGCTCCCCCCGGACACCGCCAACCTGCGTCTGGGCGCCGACCTGCATCCGGGTCTGCTCGCCCTGCTGCCGATGGTCGGTGTGTGGCGCGGCGAGGGCGAGGCCAACGATCCCGAGTCCGGCGAGGACTATCACTTCGCCCAGCAGATCGTGGTCAGCCACGACGGCCAGAACTTCCTGAACTGGGAGTCGCGGTCGTGGGTGATCGACGAGGACGCCAACTATGTGCGCCCCGACCTGCGCGAGACCGGGTACTGGCGGATCGGTGAGGACGACACCATCGAGCTGCTGCTGGCACACGCCGAGGGTTCGGTGGAGCTGTTCTACGGGACACCGCTCAACCAGACCGCGTGGGAACTGGCGACCGACGTCGTGATCAAGTCCGAATCCGGCTTCCGGACCGGCGGCGCCAAACGTCTCTACGGTCTGGTCGAAGACGGCGACCTGGCCTACGTCGAGGAACGCGTCGACTCCGACGGCGACCTCATCCCGCGGCTGTCGGCCAAACTGCGCCGCCACGTCGGCTAGACCGGCCCACCCGGCCGGTCGCCGGCGACGAAATGCAGGGGGCGGCGCACCTCCAGGACGACGTCGTCCCCGGGTCGCAACGGTTCCAGCGCCTCGGCGAGTACGGTCCCGGTGACCTGGTTCGCGGTTCCTGACATCCCGGTGACCTGTGCGGTGACCCCGGTGATCTGTGCGGTCACCACCGTGCGATCTCCGGCGTACTCGGTGCCGGTCACCACCGCGGCCACCGTGCCGGCGCCCGCGTCCATCTCGTGTGCGCGCCTGCAGCCCACATCGGCGGCACGGATCAGCAGCCGCCCCGGTCCGTGACCGCGGGTCGCGAGATCCACCTCGCCGAGCGTGCACCGCGCACGGTCGGTGTCGGCGACGGCATCCACCACCGAGACCGGCCCGAACAGGGCGGCCACCTCCGCATCGCGCGGTGACGCGTAGACCTCCTGCGGGGTCCCGATCTGGCGGATCCGTCCGTCGATCAGCACCAGCACCTGATCGGCCATCGCGAGGGCCTCCTCCCGGTCGTGGGTCACGAGCAGTCCGGTACCCCCGTCGTCGAGGATCATCCGCCGGACCTCGGTGCGCAGACTCGCCCGCAGCGACGCATCGAGTGCCGAGAACGGTTCGTCGAGGCAGGTCAGCGCCGGTCGTGGGGCGAGCGCGCGGGCCAGCGCGACGCGCTGTCGTTGCCCGCCGGACAATGCGGCGGGTCGCCGGTCGGCCAGCTCGCCCATCCCGATCAGGTCGAGCAGTCGGGCCACCCGCGCGCCGCGATCAGCCCGGGGCACACCGAATCCGATGTTGCGCGCCACCGACAGATGCGCGAACAGGGATCCGTCCTGCGGCACCAGACCGATCGAGCGTCGTTCGGGTGGTACCCAGGTGTGTGCGGCGGCGACGGTGCGCAGCCGGCCGCCGGCGGTCCCGCCGGCACCGGCCACCTCGACGGTCCCCCGGCGGATCGGTTCCAGTCCGGCGACCGCCCGCAGCAGGGTCGACTTGCCACAGCCGGACGGGCCCACCACCACGGTGATCGTCGAGCGCGGCACCGTGAAGCAGATGTCACCGATCACGTCGGTGGTGCGGGCGGCACCGGTCCGGTATCCGACGGCCAGGTCGGCGACGCGCAGGACGAGATCGTCGGCCGATCCTGCGGTGACGGCTGCGGTCGTGGCGTCGGTCATGGCTCTCCTCGGGGCAGGAATCGGGTCGAGAGCACCACCGTGGGCACCGACGACACCGCGATGAGCACCAGACCGAGGACTGCGGCCTGGCCGTGGTGCAGTTCGTTGACGGCGCTCCACATGTCGGTGGCCAGGGTGCGGGTGCCGATCGGGGCCAGCATCAGCGTGGCGGGCAGTTCCTTGGCGATCGACAGGGCGGCCAGGCCCGCCCCGGCCAGCAGCGCCGGTGCGGTGGCGGGCAGCGTCACCCGCAGCAGGGTGCCGACGGCGCCGACCCCGAGGGTGCGCGATGCCCCCTCGACGCCTCCGGGCAACGCGTCGAGTTCACTGCGCAGCGGTCCCAGGCACAGCGGCAGGAACAGGATCAGATAGGCCACGACGAGCAGGGTGGTGGTGAGGTAGAGCCCCGGGGCCGCCCGCACCCCGAAGAACACCAGCGCCACCGCGACGGTGATCCCAGGCAGGGCGAAGCCCAGATACACGATCACCTCGACGAGATGTGCGGTGCGACTGCGTGGGCGCCGCAGGAACAGTGCCACCCCCACGGCGATCACCGCGATCACCGCGGCGGCCACGACGGCGAGCCGAAAGGTGTTGATCGCCAGCGGCCCCACCCACTCGAGGACGGTGCGGCCGTCGGGTGTCGCCCGCCGCGAGGCGACGATCTCGCGGATCAGGGCGAGAACCGGGGCCAGCACACCGATCCCGACGACGCCGGCCATCGCGACCCAGGCGAGTGTCGAATCACGCTGCACCACAGGACGGCCCACCGCGGTCACCGCAGACCCCGCCGGCCGGATCAGTCGTTCGAGCAGGGCGAGGCCGACGGCCATCGTCACCAGCAGGCAGGCGTACACCGCGGCCAGGGACCGGTCGACGGAACCGTTGTACGCGTTGTGGATTCCCACCGTGAACACGTCGTATCGGACGACCGCCGGACCACCGAAGTCGCTGATCGCATACAGCGCCACCAGCAGTGCCCCACCGAGGACCGCCGGGGCGATCCGGGGCCCGGTGGTGCGCAGGAAGGCCACCACGGGTGTGCAGCCGAGGGTGCGGGCCACGTCCTCGGCCGAACGCCCCGTCCCCGACAGCGCCGCAACGGCCGGGAGCATGACCAGCGGATAGCAGGTCATGGTGAGGACCAGCACGGCGGCACCGAACCCCTCGAACCCGGGAACCAGCCGGCCCCAGGCGAATCCGGCGATGTAGGAGGGGATCGCGAGCGGGGCGGCCAGCATCGTGACCCAGATCGGTCGGCCCCGGGAGACACCGCGGCTCACCCCCACCGCCAGGCCCACCCCGATCAGCACCGACAGCACCGTCACGGTGAGCGCCAGCCGGGCCGTGTTGGTGACCAGATCGAGGGTCCGCGTCCGGAACACCGCGGCCCGCACGGTGTCACCTCCGGCACCGCCCGCGCGGATCACCAGGTACACCACGACGAGCGTCACCAGCATCGCCACGGCGATACCGGTGACGCCCGCGAGGACTCGGATGCCCCGGTCGGCACGCGACCCCGACGAGACCGAGAACCTCAGACCGCACCCACCTCGGTGAGCATCCGTTCGGTCCCCGCGACATCGGCGAGGTCGTCGAGATCGACGGTCGGCGGATGCAGATCGGCGAGCAGCGGCGGGATGCCGGCCACCGGGATCGGGATGTCACCGGTGATCGCATACTCGCCGACCTCGGTGGTGAAGTACTTCTGGTTGTCGGCGGTGAACATCGCCCGGACGAAGTCGAAGGCTTTCTCCTTGTTCGGCGAGCTCTTGAGCACCGCGATGCCCGCGACGTTGACCAGCGCTCCGGGGTCGCCGTCGGCGAAGAAGTGCAGGCGCGAGGCCACCGCGTCGATCCCCTTCTCCTCCACCTCCTGCACCCAGTAGTAGTGGTTGGTCAGTCCGGTCGCGACGGTCCCGTCGTCGACCGCCTTGACCAGCGGCCCGTTGCCGTCGAATGCCTTGGGCTCGTTGGCCATGAAGCGGGTCAGCCAGTCGCGTGCGGCGTCGTCACCGCGGATCAGGCGCAGTCCGGTGACGAAGGACTTGAACGACGGGTTGGTCGGCGCATAGCCCACCTGGCCGCGGAAGCGCGGATCGAGCAGACCGTCGATCCCGGCGGGCAGATCGGCGGCCGGCACCTTCGACGGGTTGTAGAGCAGCACGCGTGACCGTGCCGACGTGGCAGCCCAGCCACCCGACTCCGACCGGTAGGTCGCCGGAACCCGGTCGACGATGTCGGCAGGCAGCGGCTCGAGTAGCCCGGCCATCGCGAGGGCGCCCAGTTCGCCTGCATCCTGCGCGAAGAACAGGTCGGCCGGGGAGTGCTCCCCCTCCTCGAGGATCTGTGCGGCCTTCTTGTCGTAGGCGGGGGTGACGGTCACGCCGACGTCGACACCCTCGACGAGCGGACCCACCAGGGACTCCGACCGGCCCGAGTACAGCGTCAGCGAGCCGTCACCGTCGCCTGTCCCGCCGCCCTCGTCCGACCCGCCGCTGCAGGCGACGGTTCCCGCCAGCACCACCGCCAGCACTGCGGCCACCAGGCCCGCTCGTCTGGTTCGCTTCATCGAATCCCACTCCCATCGGTCAATTCGGACATCGCGATGAGAGTAAAGAGAAGCCTTGCCTCACACGAGGTCCCGGCACTCAGGAAGTTTCAGCGTTCTCACAGGAACGCTGTGAAGCGGCAGGTCAGGCGAATACCTGGAGCACGTCGACGACGACCGGACGGCGGTGGCGACGAGCCGCCTGCACATAGTGCAGGCCCGGACCGGGCGGGATCGGGACCCGCTCTCCCGGCCGGGCGACGACCAGATCGAAGGCTCCGCCGATCCCGGTCATCAGCACCGCGATGCGGACGCAGCCGTCGTTGTGGACCACCACCATCCCCCCGACGTCGGTGTAGTGCACGCCCACATCGGCCGGGCACAGGCGGTGATCGTCGCGCCCGGGCCGCGGGGCGGTGCCGGGGGTCCAGAACTCGTCGGCCCCGGGCATCTGCGACCAGTCGACGGCCTCCGGTCGAGGCGGGTGCACGAGCACGATGGGATCGTCGTCGGTGCGGACCGGGTCGTCGACGATCTGGCCGACCAGCATCGGTCGGCCATCCCGCCGTTCGCCTTGCAGGATGTGGAACTCGCTGTCGGGCAACGCCGCCGACGACCCGCTCGGCAGATGGGTGAACCGTGTGCCGGTGGTGCCGGTGAATCCCGGCAGGGAGAGTACGGCCAGGTCACCGCACCCGCGGTTGTGCAGGGTCAGGCGCGAGTCGGCGCGCCCCGGGGTGCAGGTGTAGGTCAGTCCGCCGGCGTGCCCGGTCAGCCAGGTGGCGGCGCCGTCGTCGGTCCACTCCGGGTCGCCCGGGGTGAGGAAGCGGTCGGCGACGCGTCGAGGTGCGCCGATCTCGGTGGTGATCACGGTCATCGCAGTACTCCTCGTTCCGGACGCCGGATCGGTATGGTGCCGCCGGCTGTTCCAGTGCACCGCGCACGGGCGGGCCGGACACGAGTAGTGCGCTACCCGCAAAACGTGAAACGGCCCCCGCACCGCCCGAGGCATCGGGCGTGTCGACCGGACGGGTCGGGTGCGGGGGCCGGGTGACCACCTGGTATTCGCGGTGCAGAGACCTCCTGAGCGGATATCAGATGGCACTCCGCGTCAGCGGATGGTCACCTCACATGTCCCTGAGTAACTCAACTCGGACCACCTCCTTCCTCGTGTACTCCCGAAGTTACGCCCGATCTTCGGGGCGCGGCAACGGGTTTTCGCGAAGCGGCCCGCACGGCTCATCCGAGGACGGCCGGCTCCAGCCGGATGACGTCGGCGGCGACGCCGTCGGGCAACTGATGGGTGACCACGATGACCGTCCGGTCGGGCCCGAACAGCGCGTCCGTCGGGTCGAGCAGGCGGTCCAGCAGACGCTGCGCATCGGCGGTGTCGAGATGCTCGGTCGGTTCGTCGAGCAGGACCACCGGTGCGCGATGGATCAGGGCGCGCGCCAGCAACAGTCGCCGACGCTGCCCGCCGCTGAGGGCCTCCGCCCCGCCGGTGAGGTCGGTGTCGAGCCCCTCGGGCAGCCGCGCCACCCAGCCGTCGAGGCCGACCTCGGTGAGCGCGGCATCGATCTCGGCGTCGGTGACGTCGCCGCGGGCGACGCGCAGGTTCTCCCGCACCGACGTCGAGAAGATATGCGCCTCCTCGGCGAAATAGCAGGCGGCCGAGCGGAGTTCGATCCGATCTCCGTTCTGCGCGCCGGTCGCGGCGGCGGTCACCGTGCCCGCGCACGGGGTGAGCAGCCCGGACAGGGTGAGCAGCAGCGTCGATTTCCCCACCCCGCTGGGACCGACGACGGCCAGCCGGGAACCGGGCGGCAGGGTGCGGGTGAGACCGTCGGCGGGGCCGAGGGTCTGCTCGGTCGACCACCCCCAGCGCATACCCCGCAGGTCGAGGGCGACCGGTCCGGGATGGACGGCGACGTCGTCGATCTGCTCGATGTCGTCCGGCTCGCCCGGATGTGCCCGCCCGTGGCCGGCGGCGCCGTCGACCAGTGCCATCACCCGGGCCGCCGCCTGGCGGCTGCGTTCGAGTTGGATACCGGCCTCGGTGAGCGGTGCCGTCGACTCGAAGGACGAGAGCGGGAGCAGGATCAGCACACCGAGCAGCATCGGGGTGAGCGCTCCGGTCACCGAGGACACGTCGGCCAGCGATCCGGTGACCTGCCCGGCCAGACCGATTCCGATCAGGCAGGCCGCCAGCAGGGAGACACCCAGCGACAGCGGGGTGGCGGCTCGCGCCGCGGCCTCGATCCGACGGCCACGGTCGGTGGCCACGATCGCGTCGGCATCGGCACGGCGGGCGGCGTCGAGCACGCTCTCGCGGCGACGGGCCACGACGAGTTCGGACGCATGCCACAGCGCGGTGGTGGTGGCGTCGGCGGACCGGTGCACGGCCTGCGCACCGTCGGCCAGTGTGCGGGCCGATCCGCGGGCCGCCAGCCAGGGCGCGATCACCCCGGACACGATCAGGGCCACGGCCAGCACCACTGCGGCCCAACCGGATACGAGGGCCATGATCGCGACCGCCGACGCGGAGGTGGTCAGTCCCACCCCGATCGGGATCATCGCGCGGATCAGTGCATTGCCGATCTCGTCGATGTCGTCGCCGGTGCGGGTCAGCAGTTCGCCGCGGCGCAGGGTCACCGAGTACGCGGGTGAACCCGACGCCAGCGCCAGATAGACACGCTCGCGGGCGGTGGCCATCGCGCCGAGCGCCAGATCGTGGGTGGCGAGGCGTTCGAGATAACGGAACAGGCCGCGCGAGATGCCCAGTGCCCGAACCGCGGTGATGGCGATCGACAGGTACAGCACCGGCGGCATCTGCCAGGCACGGGTGATCAGCCAGGCCGACAACGCGGCCAGCCCCAGCGCCGACAGCGCCCCGGCCACGCCCAGGATCAGCGGCAGCACGATCGCCCGGGCCCGCAGGCCCAGCAACCCCAGTGCGCGGATCAACGGGTCGGAACGCAGTTCAGCCCACATGGACGACCTCCGGGAACTCGATCACCTCGTCGGCGAGGCCGCGCGCGACGTCGCGGTGGGCGACGACGATGACGGTGTCACCGGCGCGGGCACGGGCGGCGAGGGCCTCGAGCACGGTGCGTTCGGCGGCCGCGTCGAGGTGGGCGGTCGGTTCGTCGAGCAGCAGCAGCGGTGCGGGTGCGGCCAGCACGCGGGCCAGCGCCAGGCGTTGTCGCTGACCGGCCGACAGCCCCACTCCCCCGGCACCGAGCACGGTGTCGGGGCCGTCGGGCAGCGCGGCGAGCACCTCGTCGAATCCGGTGGTGGCACAGGCCCGTCGCAGGCCCTCCGGGTCGAGGGCGCCGAACAGGGCGAGGTTGTCGGCGACGGTCCCGGGGACCACCACCGGATGCTGTGGGAGCCAGGCGATCTGTTCGTGGTAGGCGCCGGGCTCGAGTTCGGCCACCGAGATCGGACCGACGAGCACAGACCCCTCCTCGGGGGCGAGCAGACCGAGGATCGCGGCGATCGCGGTGGACTTGCCGGAACCGTTCGGTCCGGTGAAGACCGTCAGCGCACCCGGATTCGCCGTCGCCGACAACTCGTGCGGCGCCCATCCGTCCCGGCCGTGCACGCCGACATCGAGCAACCGGATCGGTTGTCCGGCAACGGTGCACGTGCGATTGCGGGCGTGTGGCGCATCGTCGTCGCCCGACTCGATGAGGTCGAGCACCTCGCGGGATGCGGCGACACCGTCGGCGGAGTTGTGGAACTGCGCACCCACCTCACGCAACGGCTGATAGGCCTCCGGGGCCAGGATCAACGCGAGAATGCCTGCGTACAGACTCATCTCGCCACCCACCAGACGCAGGCCGATACCCACTGCGACCAGTGCCACGCACAGGGTCGACAGCAGTTCGAGCACACCGCCGGACAGGAATGCCACCCGCAGCGCCGACATCGTCGAACGCTGGTGTGCGCGGCCGAGTTCGGCCACCTGGACCGCCGGTGCGCGGGCCCGGTTGAGTGCACGCAGGGTGGGCAGACCGGCGATCAGGTCGAGGAGCTGACCGGTCAGGCGGCTCATCGTGGCCAGTTTGCGTTCGGTGCGGTCGCGGGTCGTCACCCCGATCAGCACCATGAACAGCGGGATCAGCGGGAGCGTGATCAGGATGATCACCGCCGACAGCCAGTCGGTCACCGCGATCACCGTCACCACGGTCGGGGTGACGAGCACCGTCACGATCAGGGCCGGCACGTACCCGGACAGGTACGGGCCGAGCGCATCCAGCCCACGCAGCAGTGTGGTGGTGGCATGATCGCGGCGCCGCAACAACTCTCGCGGCGAGGTGTGGTCGGGGTCGGTCAGACCCTCCAGCGCCCGCCCGCGGAGCTCGGTGATCGCCTGCGCGGCCGACCGGTGCGCATATCGGTCGTGGGCGTAGGAGGCGCCGACACGCACGGCGACGGCGGCCACCAGCACCCACAGGTGCCAGGCCTGGGCGCCGAGGCTGCGCCGGGACGGATCGGTGACCAGTTCGGACAGGATCGACGCGGTCATCGCCGCGGTGACGATCACCGCCACCACGGTGACCGTGGCGAACAGGGCCGTCACCACCACATAGTGACGGGTGGTCCGGGAGTACCGCAGCAGTCGCGGGTCCAGCGGCGGCGCCGCACGTCGGGCGCCGCCGCCGGCCGCTTCGGTCACCACCGGTGAGCGAGTGGTGATCGCTGGTGGCACATGCCTACTCCCCCACCCGCAGGGAGGGCAGGCCGGCCGGCTTGGGGATCTGCTCGACGCTGATCCGCTTGCGGAACACCCAGTACGTCCACGCCTGGTAGCAGATCACCACCGGGGTGACGATCACCGCCGCCCAGGTCATCACGGTGAGGGTGTAGTTGCTCGACACGGTGTTCTCGATGGTCAGGTTCCAGGCCGGATTCGTCGTCGACGGAAGCACATTCGGGAACAGCACCGAGAACAGGGTGGCCACGGTACCGGCGATGGCGATACACGTCGCGGCAAAGGCGATGCCCTCACGCTGCACCTGGGTGGCGGCCACCATCACGACCGCGGCGACCGCGGCGATCAGCACCGGAATCCAGGTCCACCCGTTGCCGTAGGCGAACTGCGTCCACAGCAGGAAGGCCGCCGCGACCACCAGGGTCGGGATCGCGAGGACCTTCGCGTACTTCATCGCGTCCTGCTGCAGCACACCACTGGTCTTGAGGCCCAGGAAGATCGCGCCGTGGGTGAGGAACACCAGCAGGGTGGTGAGCCCACCGAGCAGGGCGTACGGGTTGAGCAGGTTGAAGAACCCGGCGGTGTACTGGTGATCGGCGTCGATCGGCAGGCCGCGGACCACATTGGCGAAGGCCACACCCCACAGGATCGCGGGAATCCATGAGCCGAGCCCGATCCCGATGTCACACCACTTCCGCCACCGGGGATCGTTGATCTTGCCGCGCCATTCGATCGCGACGACACGGGTGATCAGACCGATCAGGATGATGAACAGCGGCAGATAGAACGCGGTGAACATGGTGGCGTACCACCCGCCGAAGGCGGCGAACAGTGCGCCGCCCGCGGTGAGCAGCCACACCTCGTTGCCGTCCCAGACCGGACCGATCGTGTTGAGCAGCACGCGCCGTCGTTTGTCGGGGTCGGCGACCTCGTCGGTGGCCGCGACCTGTTCGTCGCCACCGGTGTGGGTCCGCCCCAGGAACGGCATGAGCATGCCGACCCCGAAGTCGAAGCCCTCGAGCACGAAGTAGCCGATGAACAGGACGGCGACGAGGATGAACCAGAAGTTAGCCAGCATCAGTCGTCACTCCTCAGTACGCGAACGAGAGTTGTTTGGGCTCATCGGCATCGGAGTCGTCGTCGTCGGACCTGACCTCCGGGGCGATGTGGTCATAGGCGGCCGGTCCCTCCAGCGCATAGCGGCGTTGCAACATGAACCAGATGACGCCGAGCGCACCGTAGAGGATGGTGAAGCCGATCATCGTCACCCACAGCACCGGTGGCGTGTGGTTGGAGACGCCGTCCTGCACCATCATGCTGATCTGACGCGGATCGAGGTTGTCCTGGAAGTTCGGGGCGACGACCCACGGCTGACGACCCATCTCGGTGAAGATCCAGCCGGATGCGTTGGCGAGGAACGGGGTCGGGATCATCCACAGGGCGAGGATGCCGAACCGTCTGGACTCCACCACCCGCTTCTTGCGGGTGAGCCACAGGCCGCCGAGTGCGACCACCACCGAGCCCAGCGCCCAGGTGATCATGGCGCGGAATCCCCAGTAGGTGACGAACAGGTTGGGTGCGAAGTTCGCGCCCGGCATGTCGAAGTACTCCTGGTACTGCGTCTGGAGTTCGTTGACACCCTGCAACTCGGCATCGAACCGGTGGGTGGCCAGGAACGACAGCATGTTGGGGATCTCGATGACGTGATCGATGTTGTCGCAGTTGTTCTGCCGGCCGATCGACAGGACCGAGAAGCCGGCACCGGTCTCGGTGTTGCACAACGACTCCGCCGAGGCCATCTTCATCGGCTGCTGTTTGAACATGATCTGGGCCTGGAGGTCACCGGTGATGAACAGTGCGACACCGGCGACGATGGTGACCCACAAGGCCAGTCGGGTGACCGGTCGCCACAGGTGATGGGCATCGTGCTCGAGATCCTCAGGGGTGGCGTCGACCTGACTCGGTGCGGTGGTCGGCGGCAGATCCGGTGTCTCTCCGGTCTCGGCGGCGGCCCGCAATTTCCTGGCGCGCCACATGTTGCGCGACATCCACCAGATGCCGATCGCCGCGACGAAGGTGGCCGCGGTCAGCCAGGCACCGGCGAGGACGTGCGGGAACGCCGCAAGGGTCGTGTTGTTGGTGATGACGGCCCAGAAATCGTTCATCGCAGGGCGATCCCGGGTCTCGTCCCACACCACACCCACCGGGTGCTGCATCCACGAGTTGGCGGCGATGATGAAGTACGCCGACGCGGTCACGCCGATCGCGGCCAGCCAGATGGTGGCCAGGTGGATCTTTCGGGGCAGTCGATCCCAGCCGAAGATCCAGAGTCCGAGGAAGGTCGACTCCAGGAAGAAGGCCACCAGCCCCTCGAGCGCCAGTGGCGCGCCGAAGACGTCGGCGACGAATCGGCTGTACTCGCTCCAGTTCATGCCGAACTGGAACTCCTGCACGATGCCGGTCGCGACACCGAGCGCGAAGTTGATCAGGAAGAGCTTCCCGAAGAACTTGGTCGCCCGCAGCCACTGCTCGTTGCCGGTCTTGTGCCAGACGGTCTGCATGATCGCCACCAGGGGCGCGAGACCGATCGTCAACGGCACGAAGATGAAGTGATAGACGGTGGTGATACCGAACTGCCACCGGGACAGATCCAGAGCGTTCAAATTCGCCTCAAATCGCTTGGCCGCGCCTCGGGCTGCGAGACGCGAACAGGGACGCAAGCATAGGCACTGACGCAGCGACACCGGTACGACACCACTGACGCTATGTACTACGGCACGTAGTACCTATGTCGGCGACGTTACGCCGGCCCGAAAAGCCCGACAAGCGACCAAGGTCCCGCCACCATGGATTCAGTTGTGGGCCGAGTCTCTCTTGTGGTACGAGTCACGCATTTCGGACTCAACCCTATTCTGGCTGAACGCAAATCGCGCGGTTGACCAAATCGACGAATTTCTTCGCGTCCTCGGGCTCGGGCATCGCACGACCGTTGAGCGCGGTGACCCGTGCGGCCAGGGTGACGCTGCTGATCAGCCATACCGAGTCGGCCACCAGCAGGTCGGCCGGCCGTAGCACCCGGGTCTGCGTCGCCCACCCCTCGGACTCCGCGAGCGCGAAGGTCGCGAGCTGGGTGGTCCCGGGCAGGATGCCCACCTCGACCGGGGGCGTGACCAGCGTCTCGCCGGTGACGGCCACCACGGTCGACCGCGGACCCTCCAGGACGGCCCCCTCGCTGCTGACATAGATCACGTCGTCGTAGCCGAGTGAGCCGGCGTACCGCAGTGCGGCCATGTTGGTCGCATAACTCAATGTCTTGGCGCCGAGCAGCTGCCAGGGCGCGGCCTCGGCCAGATCGAGGGAGAAACCGCGATCCAATGTCACCACCGACACCCCGGACTCCCGCGCGGCCGCAGCACGCGGGGCCACCTCGCCGACGGTCAGATAGGCGGTGGGCGGACCGGCCGGGGTGCTCTCCCGGCCGCGCGAGTACACCAGGCGCAGCAGTCCCTCGGTCCGGTTCCCGGCACGCTCGGTCCAGGTGGTGGCGGCCACGTCGATGGCCGCCTGCCAGGCGGCACGGTCCGGGGCGGGCAGGTCCAGCATGACGGCGCTGCGGGCGAGCCGGTCGAGGTGCAGGTCGACGCAGCGCGCGTGTCCGTCGCGGATCAGCAGGGTCTCGAAGATGCCGTCGCCCCGCACCGCCGCGAGGTCGTCGGCATGGAGGAACGGGGTGTCCGGATCGAGAACCGTGCCATCGAGGGTCACCAGGATCGACTGCGCCATACCGCCAAGGGTATGCGGGCAGGCACGACGGTGTGGCATCGGCATCGAAGTGTCTAGACTCGAGGCGTGACCCGCTCACCCATCCTGACCAGGTATTCCGGCGAGGGAGCGGTCGGTTCGGCCGTCGCTGCCGATCCCGCAGGCACCGGCAGTCCAGAATCCGACAGCTCCCCGCACGAGACCCCGGGGTACGAGACCCCGTGGCACTACGGCGACCCGCTGGGCGAACAGCGTGCCGCGATCACCGGTGCGATCGTCGTCGACCGCAGTGACCGCGCGGTGCTCGAACTCACCGGCCCCGAACGGCTGAGCTGGCTGCACACCATCTGCAGCCAGTACCTCACCAACCTCGCCGACCGCCACAGCGCCGAGGCACTCTCGCTGGACACGAACGGCCGGGTCGAGGACCACTTCGTCCTCACCGACATCGACGACGTCACCTGGGTCGACACCGAGCCGGCGCGCGGGCGGGCACTGCTGGACTTCCTCACCAAGATGGTCTTCTGGGCCAAGGTGGAGCCGGCCGACCGGCCGGATCTGCGGGTGCTCACCCTGATCGGCCCCGACGCCGTGCGCGGACCGATCGCCGACGTGCTCGGCGTCCCCGCCGACGCCGCGGTCTATCAGGCCGGAGACCTGCCGGAGACCCACCACGACGACGAACCGCTCGGGTTCTGGCGGATCATGCCGCCGCTGTCGGAGGGACCGCACTCCGACGCCCTGCTGCCCGTCGTCGACGTGGTGGTGCCCGAACCCGATCTGCTGACCTGGTGGGCCGAGCTCGTGGCGGCCGGCGCCCGGATGGCCGGCAGCTGGGCCTTCGATGCGCTGCGCGTGGCCGGGCTACGGCCGCGTCTGGGCGTCGACACCGACGAGCGCACCATCCCGCACGAGGCCCACTGGATCGGCGGTCCCGCCGAGTTCGGGGCGGTCCACCTCGACAAGGGCTGCTATCGCGGGCAGGAGACGGTGGCCCGGGTGCACAACCTCGGCAAGCCGCCCCGCCAACTGGTCCTGCTACACCTCGACGGCTCCAGCGACCACCGGCCCGCACCGGGTGGCCCGATCACCGCGGGCGGACGCACGGTCGGCCGGCTCGGGACCGTCGTCGACCACTTCGACCTCGGTCCGGTGGCGCTCGGTCTGGTCAAGCGCGGGATCGGTGCCGACATCGATCTCGTCGTCGGCGACGAGGACGCCATGGCCGCGCGGATCGATCCCGATTCGGTGGCCGCCGACGAGCACGTCCAGGCCGGGCGGGCCGCCGTCGAACGACTCCGTGGACGGGCCTGAGGTGGGCGGGACCGAAGCACTGCCGATGGGCCGGGTCCTCGCCGTGTGCGTGGCGACCGACGACGTCGACCTCGGCGCGGTCGGGGTGAGCGCCATCGACAAGCACCCGCAGCCGGATCGCGTCGTCGTCGGGGAGCTGGGCCCGGTGACCGACCACGTGTGTGACACGAAGCACCACGGCGGTGCGGATCAGGCGGTCTACGCCTACGACGACGCCGAGGCACGGCGCTGGGCCGGCGAACTCGGGCGTGAGCTTGCTTACGGCTGGTTCGGCGAGAACCTCCGGATCGAGGGGATGCCGGTGACCGACGCCATCGTCGGTGAGCGCTGGGCGGTCGGCGACGACGGCCTCGTCCTGGAGACCACCATCCCCCGTATCCCGTGCCGGACCTTCGCGGCGTGGGCGGAGGAACCGCAGTGGGTCAAGCGGTTCATGCAGCGCGGTGATTCCGGCGCCTACCTGCGTGTTCTGACACCGGGAACGGTCGGCGCGGGCGACGAGGTGCGGGTGGTCCATCGACCCGATCACGGTGTGAGGGTTCGCGACCTGATCTTCGGCACGTCCGCGGCAGACCTGCGGGCCCTGCTCGCCGGCGACGATCTCCCGCCCAAGGTACGGCGCGAGGCGACCAAGCATCTGGCCCGTGCCTGACCGGGTCGGCGTGCCGTAACCAGGGGAGTCAACGGAATCGGCAAGAGCGCGCTAGACTGGTCCCCACGACATACTCAACTACCTAGAGAACGGGGCCGCCACACATTGGCCGCCCCGTCATTGTGCGAGGGGGTCCCATATGGGCCGCGGCCGGGCTAAAGCAAAGCAGACGAAGGTTGCTCGTCAGCTCAAGTACTCCACTCCCCACACCGACTTCGAGAGCTTGCAGCGCGAGCTGTCGGGGTCGGGGGATTCGGTTGATCATCACCCGGATCCTGTGGTGGAGGAGTGGGCCGAAGAGGACGAGTGGCGCCACGCTTGACGGCGTGGAGTCGAGTGCCTCTTGACCTGGACCTGACGTCGACCACCCCGACGCAGGCACGGTAGCTTCCGAATCGCAAGCGACGACGCCGGTCACCGGTTGTGAGCCCCTGCCCGGGCCACGCCGGTGGCCGGTGCCGTCGCTTGTGGTCGTTGCCCGGCGGCTGTTGCCGCTCCCCTGTCAGTCGCGCTCCCGCTGCGTCTGCTCCCGCTGCTCCTGCCGCGCGTCTGTTCCTGAAACTAGGGGAAAGTGACTTTCCCCTACTTTCGTCACCTTCCCCGTGTTGTAACCAGGGGAAAGCCACGAATCTAGGGGAAGGACACCTTCCCCGGGTTTCGGGACACCGGGAAGTGCGATCCCGGACGACCCGTCGTCGACGACGAGCTCCCACTCGATCCTCACCCACCCCGTCCCCGACCGCCCGAAACCCGACTGCCCGAAACCCACCGACAGAAACCAGGGGAAAGCGGACCTTCCCCCACTTTCGTCACCTTCCCCGTGTTGCAACCAGGGGAAAGCCACGAATCTAGGGGAAGGACACCTTCCCCTGGTTTCGGGCCGTCCCCGAGTTTCGGGCCGTCCCCGGGTTTCGGGCCGTCCCCGGGTTTCGGGGCGTCCCCGGGTTTCCCCACAGACATACGACAGAGCCCGTCGACACCGATCTCTCGGCGTCGACGGGCTCTGTCGTTATCGTGTCTGTGTTGCCGTGTCCGGCAGGCACTCAGAAGCGCGGGTGCTCGCCGACCAGTGTCGCGCGCGGGGCGGCGTCGGAGGACCGCTTGATGGTGCCCAGCACCCAGTTGTCGACGTGGCGTGCGGTCAGGACCGCCTGTGCCCGGTCGGTGTCCTCGGGAGCGACGACGGCGACCATGCCCACACCCATGTTGAAGGTGCGCTCCATCTCGGCCTGCGCCACGCGACCGCGCTGCGCGATCATCGCGAAGATCGGTGCGGGGGTCCAGGTGTTGCGTTCCAGTTCGGCGACGAGTCCTTCCGGGATCACCCGGGCCAGATTCTCGGCCAGTCCGCCACCGGTGACGTGGGCAAAGGTGCGCACATCGGTCTCGGCGGCCAGGGCCAGGCAGTCGCGGGCGTAGATACGGGTCGGCTCGAGCAGCTCCTCACCGAGGGTGCGGCCGAACTCCTCCACGTGCCCACCGAGATCCATGTGACCCCAGTCCAGCAGGACCTTGCGGGCCAGCGAGTAACCGTTGGAGTGCAGTCCCGACGCACCCATCGCGATCACCGTGTCGCCGGCCCGGACCTTCTCCGGCGACAGCACCTGATCGGCCTCGACGACGCCGATCGCGGTCGCCGACAGATCGTAGTGGTCGTCACGCATCAGACCCGGGTGCTCGGCGGTCTCACCGCCGAGCAGGGCACAGCCGGCGATGACACAGCCGTCGGCGATACCGGCGACGATCTCGGCGACCGTCTCGGGCACCACCTTGCCGATGGCGATGTAGTCCTGCAGGAACAGCGGCTCCGCACCGCAGACGACGAGGTCGTCGACGCACATGGCGACGAGGTCCTGGCCGACGGTGTCGTGCTTGCCGACCGCCTGGGCGACGGCGAGCTTGGTGCCGACGCCGTCGCTCGCCGCGGCGAGCACCGGCTCACGGTAGTTGCCCTTCAGGGCGAACAGACCGGAGAAGCCGCCGAGTCCGCCGAGTACCTCCGGGCGCGTGGCCCGCTTGGCGTGACTCGAGATCAGCTCGACAGCGCGCTCACCGGCGTCGATGTCCACACCTGCGGCCGCATACGACAGGCCCTCGGGCGTGGTGTTCGTGTTCTCGGTGGCCGAATCCTGTTCGCTCATCTCCGGCGAAGCACCCCTTGTTCGAATCAGGTCAGGAAGATCGCCGCCGATCGGCGATCTCGTCCCTGGCGGACCAATCCGCCGGATATACGCTACCCGAGACCGAGGTCAGGGCCGCATCACGGCACTGACGTTGTCGTTCTTTGCGCTCAACGGGTTGCCGCGATCCTCGCCGGCCGCATTCGCGAGCATGTGCTCGAGGACCGCCTTGCCCATCGAGGTCTCCTTGGGGAGCTCGATGGGATAGTTGCCGTCGAAGCAGGCCGCGCACAGATTCGAGGCCGGCTGATCGGTGGCCCCGATCATCTCCTCGATGCTGATGTAGCCGAGCGAATCGGCACCGATCGCCTGCCGCACCCCCTCGACCATGTGCTCCTCGGAGTCCATGCCGTTGGCGATGAGTTCGGCCGGCGACGCGAAGTCGATGCCGTAGAAACAGGGCCAGCGCACCGGGCTCGAGGCGATCCGCACGTGGATCTCGGCCGCGCCGGCCTCCCGGAGCATCCGGATCAGCGCCCGCTGGGTGTTGCCACGCACGATCGAGTCGTCGACGACGACCAGGCGTTTACCGCGAATCACCTCACGCAGCGGATTGAGCTTCAACCGGATACCCAGCTGGCGGATGGTCTGCGACGGCTGGATGAACGTGCGCCCGACGTAGGCGTTCTTCATCAGGCCCTGCCCGTAGGGGATGCCCGATTCCTGGGCGAACCCGACCGCGGCCGGGGTCCCCGACTCCGGCACCGGGATCACCAGGTCACCGATGGCCGGATGTTCCTTGGCGAGGCGGCGGCCGATCTCGACGCGGGTGGAGTGCACCGACCGGCCGTGGATCACGCTGTCCGGGCGGGCGAGGTAGACGTACTCGAAGACGCAGCCACGCGGGGTGGCCGGGGCGAACCGGGTGCTGCGGACGCCGTCGGCGTCGATCGCGAGGAGCTCACCGGGCTCGATGTCACGGACGAAGGACGCGCCGACGATGTCGAGGGCGGCGGTCTCCGAGGCCACCACCCAACCGCGGTCGAGACGGCCCAGCGACAGCGGACGCACACCGTGCGGGTCGCGGGCCGCGTACAGGGTGTGCTCGTCCATGAAGGTCAGGCAGAATGCACCGCGCAGGGTCGGCAGGAGCGCCATCGCGGCCTGCTCGAGGCTGCTGTCGGCGGCGCCGTGCGCGAGCAGTGCGCCGACGATGTCGGAGTCGGAGGTGGCGGCGGTGGACTTGATGCCGAGTTCACGGGCGCGGCTGGCGAGATCGGCGGTGTTGACCAGGTTGCCGTTGTGCCCGAGCGCGACGCCGGTGCCGGCGGCGGTGGTGCGGAAGATCGGCTGGGAGTTCTCCCAGGTGGTGGAACCGGTCGTGGAGTATCGGCAGTGGCCGATCGCGACGTGCCCGGACATCGAGCCGAGGGTCTGTTCGTCGAAGACCTGACTGACCAGGCCGAGATCCTTGAAGACCAGCACCTGCGAGCCGTCGCCGACAGCGATTCCGGCGGCTTCCTGACCGCGATGCTGCAGCGCGTAGAGGCCGTAATAGCTCAGCTTGGCGACGTCCTCACCGGGCGCCCACACTCCGAAGACACCGCACTCCTCGCGCGGCTCGTTCTCCATCTCCTCGGCCGGTTCGGGACTGTGGCCGGGTGACGTGTGGCAGGGCGGGGTGGGTACCGGGTGGTGGCCGGCTGGCGACATTTCGGTCATCGACGAGCTCCCTGGGGCTGGGCGGCGGGGTCGGACATACGGCGCTACCGCGGCCCCGTGGATCAACGGGTCGATGTGGATCCAGGGTCGATGCAACGTCGGGCTGGGAGACCTCCCCGGAGTTTACCGGCCGTCACCGACCGAAGGCGAACCGTTCAGCATCGTGGCGCGGTCCGAAGTTCCCCGGCCAGCGCCCGTGCGGGGCGCGGCGTGATGTGTCTCACCGCAGATCGAGCGGCACCAGCGGCATCCAGTGGGCCACCTCACCGGCCCGGCTGCCCGATGCGCTCACGGTGCCGTCCTCGACGAGATCGTCGAATCCGACGGCACCGACGACGAGCAACAGCCATGACCGCGGGTCGGTCTCGACGACGTTGGGCGGGGTACCGCGGGTGTGCCGCGGCCCCTCGATGCACTGCACGGCCACGAACGGCGGCACCCGCACCTCCACGGAGTTGCCGGGGGCGACGTCCTCGAGGGTGCGGGCGGTCAGGCGCACGGCGGCGGCGAGCTCGGCTCGGGCCGGGGCGGGCAGGGACTGATCCCGCAGCCACGGCCCCACGGCGACGACGGCGGCGCGGGCGGCGGCGGGATCGATGGGTTTACGCGCGGGCACGCCAGTGATCATGCCCCGGCATGCGGGACATGATCACCGGCGCCTTCCCCCACACCGGGCCCCCACCCGGTCAGGCCAGGGTGATCTCCACCGGAACCCGGTTGCCGATGGTGTGTCCCACCGGGGAGCTCGCCTGGACCTTGGCATGCAGGGCCTCGAGCTGCTCGCGCGGCGCGTCGGAGTCGATGGTCACCGTCGCCGTGACCGAGTCGAAGCCCGCGTGACCCTCCCCGAGCCCGAGGAACACCGTGAGGTCGACGTCGCCCTTCACGTCCACCCGCAGATCCTTCAGTTCGATCCCGGCGACCGTCGCATTGGCGGCATAGCCCACCGCGAGGCAGTTGCCGAGCGCGCCCAGCAACTGCTCGACCGGATTCGGTGCGGTGTCGGCGCCGCCCAGTCCGGCGGGCTCGTCGGAGGCGATCGGGTCGAATCCACGCACCCTGGCCTGCGAGGCGAACGCACGATTCCACTGGACCCGGGCCGCCCAGGTGGTCCGGGCCTTGGCGGGATCGGCCTGGATCGATTCGACGAGCCGGCCCACGGCCGCGATGTCGACGTCGTTGAGCGCGGTCAGTGATTCTGTGGTCATGCGCCGGACACTAGGTGCCGTCGGGGCGGAGATGACCTGTCTGCCTCACGTCGGGTTCAAGTGTGGACACACCTGCCAAGACGTGGTCAAGATCCGGCCACGACGCGGATTATCCGTCCGGCGCACGGATTCGAGCCAGGTTGTGGACCGTTCTGGGCGACTATGGACCGCATGGGCACCGACGTCAGCCGCCAACAGTTCACCGGCGCCGACCGCGTGCGGTTCCGCCGACAGGTCGGACGCGGCACCGAGGCCATCGCCCGCATGCTCGCCGACGGCCTGTTCACCGATCAGGGCCGGCCACCGCAACCGCTCCTCGGGATGGAGGTGGAGCTCAACCTCGTCGACGACGACATGGAACCGGCGATGGCCAACGCCGAGGTGCTCGACGCCATCGCCGACCCCGACTACCAGACCGAACTCGGCCAGTTCAACATCGAGATCAACGTCGCGCCACGCCCGTTCACCACCGATGACACGATGTCGCTCGAGCAGTCGCTGCGGACCTCGCTCAACCGCGCCGAGGGCCACGCCGCGCAGGTGAACAGTCACCTGGTGATGGTGGGCATGCTCCCGACGCTGCGCACCGAACATTTCGCGCACCACTGGATCTCGGCCAACCCGCGCTACGACCTGCTCAACCAGCAGATCTTCGCGGCCCGCGGCGAGGACATCGAGATCGACATCACCGGCGTGCCGCTGGGCGATCACCACGACGTCGAGCGGCTGCACACCGAGACCGACTCGATCCTGCCGGAGGCGGCGTGCACGTCGCTGCAGCTGCATCTGCGAGTGGCGCCCGAGGACTTCGCCGCACACTGGAACGCCGCACAGGCGATCGCCGGAGTCCAGGTGGCCCTGGCCGCGAACGCGCCGTTCCTCGCCGGGAACGCACTGTGGCACGAGAGCCGGATCCCGGTCTTCGAGCAGGCCACCGACACCCGGCCGCTGGAACTGAAGAACCAGGGTGTGCGGCCGCGGGTCTGGTTCGGCGAGCGGTGGATCACCACGATCTTCGACCTCTTCGAGGAGAACACCCGCTACTTCCCGGCGTTGCTTCCGGTGTCGACCGACGTCGATCCGCTCGCCCGGCTCGACGCCGGAGAGATCCCCGCCCTCGACGAACTGCGCCTGCACAACGGCACCGTCTACCGCTGGAACCGCCCGGTCTACGACGTCGTCGACGGCCATGCGCACCTGCGGGTGGAGAACCGGGTGCTGCCGGCGGGGCCGACCGTCGTCGACACCATGGCCAACGCCGCCTTCTATTACGGCCTGGTCCGTGGGCTGGTCGAGGCCGACCGCCCACTGTGGTCGCAGATGTCGTTCGACGCCGCGGCGGAGAACCTGCACGCCGGTGCACGACGCGGCCTGGACGCCCAGCTGTACTGGCCGTCGATCGGCTGGGTCCGCCCCGACGAGCTGACGTTGCGCCGGCTGTTGCCGATCGCCGATCACGGGTTGCAGTCGTTCGGGGTGTCCGACAAGGCCCGCAACCGGTACCTGTCGGTGATCGAGGGCCGGTGCCTGAACCGGCAGACCGGGGCGGCGTGGCAGCGCCGAGCCGTCGCCGAGCGTGAACAGGCCGGTGACCACCGATCGGATGCACTACGTGGGATGCTGCGCGACTATGTCGGCCTGATGCACGAGGGCGAACCCGTGCATTCGTGGGGAATCTGATCCGGGCCGCCGATCTGGTGTTCCTGTCGGCGATGCAGATCCACCCGACCGACTCCACCCGCGGATACGACGCCGTCGCCGCACATTTCCCCACTCGGACATCTCGCCCGAGTACCTGATCATCCGATCCGACCACGACCTGCGTGACACCACCGATCCGGCCGCCTGGAGCTCGCCGCAATACCCACAGCCGTTGCGGTGCAATCGATCACACGTCCGGACCGTCCTGGTCCCGGCCGCGATGGCCGTCATCGGACACCGTCACCGGACGGCCATGAGGAGTTCCGACATCCACACCGATTCGGCGCGCCAGCACGCAAAGGCCAGCAGTGCCAACACAAGTGCCCGCACCACCGCGGCACCGCGCGGCCGGAGTCCGCCCGCGGCGGGTATCCCCAGAGCGGCCAGTCCCGCGGCGGTCGCGGCATAGCCGGCGAACACCCCGGGGCGCGCCAGACCGCCGTGTCCGGTCAGCCACGTCACGAACCCGCCTGCGATCCAGGCCAGGACCGCGACGACGATCACCAGGGTCACCCGCTCCGGCCACCGCCCCCATCGCGGCACCACACCGGCCAGCGACCAGCATGCGGCGAGTCCGCACATGGCGGTGATGATCAGCGCAACCGACGGATTCATCCGCGGGGCTTCACGCGGGGGCCACCGATGCCGACTGCGCCCGATCCCGGGCCACCCGACGCCGACGTCGCGCCGTACGCATCCTGATCTGCCAGGTGCTCAGCCCGGTGATCAGCAGTGCCAGCGGCGCCAACCCGAAGACGAACCACAGGGCACGCCACCATCCGTTCACCGAGACCCCATAGTGCAGTGTGGGTTTCGCCCATTCGTCGATGATCGTGTTGGACACCGTCGGAGGCGCACCGGCGAACTCCTTGATCAGGGTGAGATCGTGCGCGTCGATGCCGATCTCGCGGTTCGCGTGGTAGGTGGCATTGGCCGACCACAGATCGGGCCCGCCCACGACGAGATCCACCGAGTAGTAGTCACCGTCGGTGGGCAGGCCCACCCAGGTCGCCTGCGATCCGGGGTAGTAGGCCTGCGCCGCGGCGATCGCCTCGTCCAGCGAGATCTCCGGCCCCTCGGCACCGGATGAGGGCATGTCGTAGACGTCGTCGGCGGGGGCCACCCCGCCGGTCGCGGCATACCAGACCTTCCCGACGCCGGGGATCTCGAAGTTCATCCCGGTCAGGCCCCAGATGAGCAGCGGGATCGCCGCGACGATCCCGATCACGTTGTGCAGGTCGGTGTCCCGCGCGAACCGACCCTTGCCGATACGGACCCGGAAACCGTTGCGCCACTTGCGTAGCCCCGGGAACCAGATGACCACCCCGGAGATCGCCAGGATCACCAGCAGCAGTCCGGTCAGCCCGAGGATCACCGCACCCCAGGTCATGTCGGCGGTGAACCATCCCCAGGTGGCCGGCGGTGCCGGCTGCGCCAGCCAGTCGATGTAACCCGGGTAGCCCTCACAGGTGAGACCGCAGTCGTGCAGGTTCACCAGGAAGCCGAGCACCGCACCGTCGATGTCGCCGTGCCCGTTGACCTTTCCGGTCCCGGAGTCCACCGTCCAGGTGCCCGCCCCCTCGTCGGCGGAGTCGACGAAGTAGACGCCGTCCTTGTAGGACAGGTACATCGGGTCGAAGTCCGGATCGGCCGCGCGGACCGCCGCGACCGCGGCCGAGAACGACACCGGATGATCGGACGGGGTCGAGGCGAACAGCTGACTGTGGCTCGCACGTGCGAGTTCGGGCTCGTAGACGAGGACGGCCCCACTGGTGCAGATCACCACCAGCACGAGACCCAGCACGATCGACATCCATCGATGCGTGACGACGAGAGCACGCCGGACCGGCTTGCGGGCGGCTCGGCTGCGCCGCTCCGGGCGCGGACGAACCGCCGAATCTTTCGCCGGGACAACCTCTTCGGTGACCATGGTAGGCGAGGCTAACATAACCGGCCCGGCCACCGGCACCAGATGGGATGATGTCCGATTGGGCCGATTCCATTGCCGGAACGGATATTTCAGGCCAAACGACCAGATGGATCGGCGAGGGCTACTCCGCGGCGGCCGACCCTGCGACCAGCCCCCGGCCGGTCACCAACGGCAGATCGAGGGCCGTGACCAGTCCGGGTGGTGCCGCCACCACCGCGGGAACCGAGTTCACCAGCCGCATGGCGGTGACGATCATGCCCGAGACATTGTGGTCGCCGTGCTCACCGTGGTGACCGAACTCCACCTGCATCTGCGGTTCCCCGCTGATCTGGATGCGATAGCAGCCGTCCCCCTCGGCCGGGCGTGGCCACGCCGGACACTGGTCGGGGTGGGTCCGGGTGTAGTGCTCGAGCACCACGCGATCGACGCCGTCGACCTGGCCGACGACCTCGAACCGCAAGGCGGCCATCGTCCCCGCAGCGATCTCCACCGACACCGTCGAGTAGTCGCGGTCGGCGGCGACCCGCTCGACCCGTTCGACCAGCGGCTCGTCGAGCGTGATCGAGAGCCCGGCGGCGATCTGGCGGACCACACTCCCCCACGCCAGCGACAGCACGCCCGGGGTGAGCAGCATCGGCACCGAGTCCATCGGTCCGCCGAAGCCGAACAGGTCGGCCATCACGACCGGCTGATAGTAGGTGGAGTAGTCGGCGATCTCCTGGCACCGCACCTCGTCGATGCGCCGGGACAGACTGGTCTTGGCCAGCGGCAGGACGTCGTTGGCGAATCCCGGGTCGATGCCGTTGACGTGCAGGCTCGCCCCACCCTGCTTCGCGGCGGCGACGATGTCGTCGACCATCCCGCCCGGCAGCACCCCGTGCGGGAACTGCAGCACCACCGGACCGGAGGAGACGACGTCGATCCCGGCGCGGACGAAGGCGGTGAGGTCGGCGATCGCCTCCACCACGCGGTCGTCGGTCATCGCGGTGTGCACGATCGCATCCGGGCGCAGGGCGAGCAGGGCGTCGCGGTCGTCGGTCGCAAGCACCCCGAGGTCGCGGCCGAGCCCGGCGAGTTCACCGGCATCGCGTCCCACCTTGGCCGGGTCGGAAACCCACACCCCGACGAGTTCGAGGTCCGGATGGGCATCGATCCCGGCGATCGCATGCCGTCCGACGGTTCCGGTGGACCACTCCACCACGCGCAAGGTCATGCCCTCAAACTAGAACACGTTACAGTTCGTCGTGGGGGTTTCGGCGGTAGTGTTCTGACCCAATGACCCGACCGGCACCGGTGGCGATCGACGTGGACGGCCACCGCACTCTCCTGAAATGGCATCGGGGACGACGCACCGCCACCGATGCCCCGTTCACCCCGACCCGCATCGCCGACGGCCTGCGTGCCGGCGCGAGTGTGGAGATCGACCTCCGCGTGCACGCCCCCGATCCCGGTGGGCGCGGTCACGGTTTCGTGGTGTTGCACGACGACCTGCTCGACCATGCGACCACCGGGACCGGCCCGGTCGCGCTCGCCACGTCGTCGCAGCTACGCCGACTGCACCTGCGGGACAACGATTCCCGGCCGACCACCGAACCGGTCCTGCTGCTCGCCGACCTGGCCGCACTGCTCGCCGACATCGCGCTCGGTGACGGTGCGATGCTGCAGCTGGATTTCAAGGACGATGCGTCGGTGCTCGACGCCGGCACGGTCGCGAACTTCGCGGACGCGGTCTCCCCCGTCGCCGACGCCGCGATCCTGTCGTGCGGCGACGCCGCAGCGGTCCGCATCCTCACCGATGCCGTTCCCGCGCTGCACGTCGGCTACGACCCGTGCCACCACGGCGCGATCGACCGGGTGTTGCGGTGGCGCACCTACCGTCGGTTCGTCGACGACGCGATCGCGAAATCGCCTCGCGCCGAGATGATCTACCTCGACAAACGCCTGGTGCTGACCGCCGCCGACCGCGGCGTCGACCTGATCGGCGCCTTCCATAGGCGGGAGCGGGCGGTGGACGTGTACACCGTCGCCGACGTCGATGCGGGGTCGGTGGCGATCATCCGGCGGCTCGGCGCACTCGGCGCCGACCAGATCACCACCGACGACCCGCAGCGCGTCGTCGAACTGTTGGGGTAGGAGCGGCGGTCAGCCGAAGAGCTTCGGCAGGGTGCCCTCGTGGACCTCGCGCAGTTCGGTGAGCGGCACGTCGAACAGGTCCTGCACGCTCACCGAGTCGCTGCCCTGATCGACCACGCCGATCCGCGTCCACGGCATGCCGCGGGCGTCGAGCATCGCCGAGAAGCGGGACTCCTCGGTGCGCGGCACGGCCACCAGCACACGGCCGGTGGACTCGGAGAACAGCCACACGAACGGGTCGGCCCCCTCGGGCAGCAGCACGCGGCAGCCGGTCTCGCCGGCCAGCGCCGACTCGACGACCGCCTGGATCAGGCCACCCTCGGAGAGGTCGTGTGCCGCCGACACCAGGCCGTCGCGGGAGGCCGCGACCAGGATGTCCGACAGCAACTTCTCGTGGTCGAGGTCGACGGTCGGGGCGGCGCCGCCGAGGTGATCGTGGGCGACCTGCGCCCAGATCGAGCCGTCGAACTCGTCGCGGGTCTCACCCAGCAGGATCAGCGTCTCGCCGGGTTCGGTGCCGAATCCGGTGGGCAGTCGGCGGTGGACGTCGTCGATCACGCCGAGCACGCCGACCACCGGGGTGGGCAGGATCGCGGTGGAGCCGGTCTGGTTGTAGAAGCTGACGTTGCCGCCGGTCACCGGGATGCCGAGCTGGGCGCAGCCGTCGGCGAGGCCGCGGACGGCCTGCTGGAACTGCCACATCACGGCCGGGTCCTCGGGGGAACCGAAGTTGAGGCAGTTGGTGACGGCCCGCGGGCTCGCCCCCGAGGCCGACACGTTGCGGTAGGCCTCGGCGAGGGCGAGCTGCGCACCGCGGTACGGGTCGAGGTAGGTGTAGCGCCCGGACGCATCCGTCGACAGCGCGATGCCGCGGCCGGTGGACTCGTCGATGCGGATCACGCCGGAGTCGGCGTTCTCGGCGAGGACGGTGTTGCCGCGGACGTAGCGGTCGTACTGCTCGGTGATGAACTTGCGGCTGCACAGCGCCGGCGAGGCCAGCATCTGCAGCAGGGTCGCGCGCAGTTCGTCGGCGCCGGCCGGGCGTGCCAGCGACGCAGTGGTCGAGGCGGTCACCTCGTCCTGCCAGTCGGGGCGGGCCACCGGACGCTCGTACACCGGGCCCTCGTGGGCGACGGTGCGCGGCGGGACGTCGACGACGGTCTCGCCGTGCCAGTCGATCACCAGGTGGTCACCGTCGGTGACCTCACCGATCACGGTGGCCAGCACGTCCCACTTGCGGCAGACCTCGAGGAAGGCCTCGACGTTGTCCGGGGTGACCACGGCACACATGCGTTCCTGCGACTCGCTGGAGAGCACCTCGGCGGGGGTCATACCCACCGCACGCATCGGCACCTGCTCCAGGTCGATGTGCATGCCGCCGTCGCCGGCGGAGGCGAGTTCGGAAGTGGCACAAGACAAGCCGGCACCGCCGAGGTCCTGGATACCCACCACCAGGCCGGCGTGGTAGAGCTCCAGACAGCACTCGATGAGCACTTTCTCGGTGAACGGATCGCCCACCTGCACGCTCGGCAGCTTCTTGCGGTTGGGTCCGGTGGAATCACCGTCGTCGTCGAAGGTCTCCGACGCCAGCACCGACACACCGCCGATACCGTCGAGGCCGGTCCGCGCGCCGAACAGGATGATCTTGTTGCCCGCGCCCGAGGCGAAGGCCAGCTGCAGGTCCTCGGTGCGCAGCACACCCGCACACAGTGCGTTGACCAGCGGGTTGCCCTGGTAGCTGGGGTCGAAGACCGTCTCGCCGCCGATGTTGGGCAGGCCGAGGGAGTTGCCGTAGCCGCCCACGCCGCGGACCACACCGTCGACGACGCGACGGGTGTCGGGGGCGTCGGCCGCACCGAAGCGCAGCTGATCCATCACCGCGATCGGGCGGGCACCCATGGCCATGATGTCGCGGACGATGCCGCCGACGCCGGTCGCCGCACCCTGGTAGGGCTCGACGTAGCTGGGGTGATTGTGCGATTCCACCTTGAAGGTGACGGCCCAGCCGTCGCCGACGTCGACGACGCCCGCGTTCTCGCCGATACCGGCGAGCATCCCGGCACGCATCTCCTCGGTGGTGGTCTCACCGAAGTAGCGCAGGTGCACCTTGGACGACTTGTAGCTGCAGTGCTCGGACCACATCACCGAGTACATCGCCAGTTCGGCGTCGGTGGGGCGGCGGCCGAGAATCTCCCGGATGCGCTCGTACTCATCGTCCTTGAGTCCGAGTTCCCGGTAGGGCTGCGGATGATCGGGGGTCTGGGCTGCCGCCGAGACGGTATCGAGTGCACTGGTGGCGGTCGCTGCGCTCTTGTCGCTCACCGGCCCATTCTAGCCGTCCAGGCATTACGCTTTCGGCGGGGACGGCGGGTAGGCGGGCACGGGGGAGGTTCGATGGCCGACATCGGCAAGGCGAGACAACTGTTCGAGCTGGGGGTGCTCTCGTCGGGCATCGCGATCGACGGCACCGAGCCGGTCGACGACGCCGCTCAGGCGGCCAAGGCGTTCACCCGCGCGAGCGAGTGGGACCCGCAGATGGCCGACGCCTGGATCGGCCGGCTGGCGTCCGGCGACACCTCCGACGAGGCCCTGCTCGGGCTCTACCGGGCCCGCGGTGCGATCGGCGTCGAACAGCGGCGACTGGGGCTTCCGCCGGGTCTGCTGGTGGGCCGCTGGTACACCGGGATGTTCCTCGACTATCCGCTCGTCGACGCGGTCCACGCGACCGCCGCCTACGCCTCGACGCTGATCCGCGGGCGCGATCTGGCCGGGGCCGCCGACGTCCTGGCCACCATCCCGCCGACTCCGCGGGTACCGATCGCCGAGTTCATGACGGCCGTGCTGCATTTCACCGCGCAGCGCTGGCCGGACGTGCTGTCGGCGTTGTCGGGGGCCGACGGCTGGAACGACCCGCACCTGGCGTGTGCCGCCGACTATCTGGGCGGGAGCGCCTGCATCCAGCTCGGCCTGTTCGGCGAGGGCGCCCGCCGGTTGCAACAGGCCGTCGACGGCCCGATCCCGACGTGTGCGACCCGCGCCATGTACGGCCTGGGTCTGGCCCTGCGCGAGCAGGGACAGGAGGACAAGGCCCGGGCCATGTTCGAGGCGGCCTTCGCCCGCGACCCGTCGTTCGTCGCGGCGGGCAAGGCCCTGCGCTCGCCGAGCGTCCGGCTGTCGGTGACGTCGGCCGAGGAGATCGCCCGGCGCAGCGATCCGTGGGATCCGGGGTCGGTTCCCGGGTCGGCGGAGTCGGGTACCCCCGGACCGGCCGGTTCCGGTGCCGACGGGGTGGGGCCACAGGTCGACGGCTCGCCGTCGGATCTGGTCGACACCGCGCAGACCGAACTCGACGCGCAGATCGGATTGGAGTCGGTGAAGGAGCAGGTCGCACGCCTGCGCTCGGCCGCGACCCTGGCGCGGGTGCGCGCCGACCGCGGCCTGACCACCGCGGCCCGCAGCCTGCATCTGGCATTCACCGGGCCACCCGGCACCGGCAAGACGACGGTGGCGCGGGTGATCGCCAAGCTGTACTGCGGGCTCGGGTTCATCGCCACCGACAAGGTCGTCGAGGCCACCCGCCGCGATCTGGTCGGCGAGCATCTCGGCAGCACCGCGATCAAGACCGCCGCGCTGATCGACTCGGCGATGGACGGGGTGCTGTTCATCGACGAGGCGTACACACTGATCCAGCAGGGGCTCTCCGGCGGTGACGCCTTCGGCCGCGAGGCCGTCGACACGCTGCTCGCCCGGATGGAGGACGACCGTGACCGCCTCGTCGTGATCATCGCCGGCTACGACGCCGAGATCGACCGGTTCCTGGCCGCCAACGACGGTCTGGCATCCCGGTTCGCCCGGCGCATCCGCTTCGACTCCTACACCCCGGCCGAGCTGGCCCGGATCGGGTCACACCTGGCCTCGCGCCGCGACTCGGTCCTCACCGCCGAGGCCGCCGCCGAACTCGAACTGGCCTGCACTCCCCTGTATCACGATGTGCGCGAAGGGCCGTCGGGGTCACTGCGCGCCACCGACCTGGCCGGCAACGGCCGGTTCATCCGCAATGTCGTCGAGGCCGCCGAGGAAGAACGCGAGCACCGGCTGTCGGCGTCGTCGGATCTCGACGCCCTGACCCACGACGACCTCGTCCGGATCGAGGCGGTCGACCTCCGTGCCGCACTCGGGTCGGTGCTCTCGGGGTTCGCGGTCCGGCGCTGAGTCCACGACCGGACACCGGGCACGATCCGACACCGAGAACTGCGTGGAACCGCAGCCTGCGCGGGCGACTACCCCCTACGCGGTGGGCCTACCGCGCAGGGGGGTAGGTGGTGGGGATCAATCCCCTTGTCCCGTGCGCGACACGACGAATCACGCTGCGGCTCACACCGAGTGGGGATGAGTGCTGCACCGCGGAAACCGCTCGGGACCACGCGATTCACGACGGCGCCAGAACGTGTATTTCGACGTCGATCATCGAGAGGAACCCCAAGACGATGAGCTCGAGGAGATGGCACAGCTGATCGCAATCGACCTCGGGCCGTGAGGTAGATGCCCACGCAGTTGTCGTCGGACGGTCCTCAGCCCTGCGATGTCACCGCGATGATCGCCTCGCGCAGTTCCGGCCGGCAGATCACCAGGTCGGGCAGGTAGGTGTCGTCGTTGTTGTAGACCAGCGGCGAGCCGTCGATGCGTCCGCACCACAGTCCCTTCGCGGTGGCGACGGCGACCGGGGCCGCCGAATCCCACTCGTACTGTCCCCCGGAGTGCACGTAGGCGTCGGCCTCACCGCGCACCACGGCCATCGCCTTGGCCCCGGCCGATCCCATCGACAGCACCTCACCGCCGATCGCGTCGGCGACGGGCTGCGAGAAGGCCGGGGGCCGTGACCCGCTGACGACGACGCGGGGCACGTCACCGCGGGCGGTGGCGGCCAGTCCGTGCGTCGGGGTGACCGGGTCGGCGTCATCGACATAGGTGATCCCCAGGCCGGGCAGGGCGACGGCCCCGGCGATCAGGCCGTCGGTCTTCGACCACAGCGCCACGTGCACCGCCCAGTCGGAGTGGCCCGCCATGCCGTACTCGCGGGTGCCGTCCACCGGGTCGACGATCCACACGCGCGCCGCGGTGAGCCGGGACTTGTCGTCGGCGGACTCCTCCGAGAGCACCGCGTCGTCGGGGCGTTCGGCGGCCAGGCGTTCCAGCAGGAAGTCGTCGGAACGCCGGTCGCCCTCCTTGCCGAGCGCCTTACCGCTCAACCCGCTGGTGGCGCGGATCTCCAGCAGCAGCTTCCCCGCCTCGGTGGCGAGCTGTCCCGCGAGTGCGCGGTCGTCCATCCAGACCTCCCTGGTCGTTCCCGTCGTTCCTGCCGGCCTCTACAGTCCCAGATTCCGCAGGACCGTGTCGGCGGCCTCGGCCGGGGTGCCGTCGGTCGGGGTGACCACGACGTCGGCGTTCTCGGGTCGCTCGTACGGCGAGTCGATCCCGGTGAACTGGCTGATCTCACCGCGGCGCGCCCTGGCATACAACCCTTTGGGATCACGCCGCTCGCATTCGTCGAGCGGGGTGTCGATGAAGATCTCGTAGAACGGCAGGCCGCGCTCGGCGTGGATCTCACGCGCCCGGACCCGCTCGCCGGCGAACGGTGAGATCAGCGACACGATCGCCACCGCCCCGGAATCGGCGAACAGGGCGGCCACCTCGGAGGTGCGCCGGATGTTCTCGCGCCGGTCGTCGTCGCCGAAGCCCAGGTCGGAGTTGAGGCCGTGACGCAGGTTGTCGCCGTCCATCAGGTACGCCGGCCGCCCCTCGGCGACGAAGCGGCGTTCCAGTTCGATCGCCAGCGACGACTTCCCCGACCCGGACAGACCGGTCAGCCAGATGGTCGCCCCGTGATGCGGCCGGTGTTCGCGGCTCACCTTGGTGGTCTGCCACACGATGTGGCTGTCGTGGCTGACCGGGGCGGTGATCATGCCCGCCGCGACGGTGGCATTGGTGGCCTCGTCGATCAGGATGAAGCTGCCGGTCTCCCGGTTGCGACGGTACGAGTCGAACATCACCGGCTGCTGGGTGCGCAGGGTCAGCCGGCCGATCTCGTTGAGCGCCAGCTTCTTCGACTCGGTGTCCCGGTGCAGCGTGTTGACGTCCAGGCGGTAGTTGACGCCGGTGACCTCGGCCTTGGTGGCGCGGGTGCCGGTGAGCAGGACATAGCGCGAGTGCTCGGTGAGGGGTGCGTCGTCGGCGAACCAGCAGACCATCGCGTCGATGTCCCGGGCGACATACGGGCGGTTGTTGGGCCGGGCGAGCATGTCCCCGCGGACGATGTCGATCTCGTCGGCGAGTTCCACCGACACCGCCATCGAGGCGAACGCCTCGTCGACGCGGGTGCCGCCGGGACCCCAGATGTCGGTGATGGTGGTGGTGAAACCGCTGGGCAGGACGACGATCTCGTCACCGCGGGCGAACACACCACCGGCGACGGTACCGCCGTAGGCCCGATGGTCTGCGCCGTCCGCGGTCTGCGGGCGGATCACATACTGCACCGGCAGCCGCGCGTCGATCAGGTTGCGGTCCGACGCGATGTGCACGTTCTCGAGATGACTGAGCAGCGGGCGCCCCTCGTACCACGGCATCGCGGCGGACTTGTCCACCACGTTGTCGCCCCGCAACGCCGAAAGCGGGATGAAGGTCAGGTCACCGACGTTCAGCTTGGCGGCGAAGTCGACGAATTCCGAACAGATCTCGTCGAACCGTTCCCGCGACCAGTCCACCAGGTCCATCTTGTTGACGCAGATGGTCAGATGCGGGATACCGAGCAGCGACGAGAGGAAGGCGTGCCGCCGGGTCTGCTCGAGGACCCCCTTGCGGGCGTCGATCAGGATGATCGCGAGGTCGGCGGTCGACGCACCGGTCACCATGTTGCGGGTGTACTGCACATGCCCCGGGGTGTCGGCGATGATGAATTTCCTTCGCGGCGTGGCGAAGTACCGGTAGGCGACGTCGATGGTGATGCCCTGCTCACGCTCGGCGCGAAGCCCGTCGGTGAGCAGTGCGAGGTCGGCCTGGGTGTCGCCGCGGGCCGCCGAGGTGGCCTCGATCGACTCCAGCTGATCGGTGAAGATCGACTTGGAGTCGTAGAGCAGCCGGCCGATCAGCGTCGACTTGCCGTCGTCCACCGATCCGGCGGTGGCCAGTCGCAGCAACTCCCCCGACCGGACGAGTGGTTGTGCGGCAACGGAATCGGTGCTCATCAGAAGTACCCCTCCCGTTTGCGGTCTTCCATCCCGGCCTCGGAGATGCGGTCGTCGGCGCGGGTGGCGCCACGCTCGGTGAGGCGGGTGACCGAGATCTCCTCGATCACCTCGGCGACGGTGACGGCGTCGCTGCGCACACAGCCGGTGCAGGTGGCGTCGCCGACGGTACGGAACCGGACCCGCTCGACATGCGACTCCTCCCCCGGTTTGCGTTCCAGGAATCGGGTGTCGGCCAACAACATCCCGTCGCGCGGTACCACCGCCCGCTCGTGTGCGTAGTAGATCGGCGGCAACTCGATCTGTTGTGCGGCGATGTATCCCCAGATGTCGAGTTCGGTCCAGTTGCTCAGCGGGAAGACCCGGATGTGCTCACCGGCGTGGTGGCGGCCGTTGTAGAGGTGCCACAGTTCCGGGCGCTGCGCCCGCGGATCCCAGGTGCCGAACTCGTCGCGGAAGCTGAACACACGCTCCTTGGCGCGAGCCTTCTCCTCGTCGCGGCGGGCACCACCGAACACCGCGTCGAAGCGGTTCTCGGTGATCCCGCGGAGCAGCGCCGTGGTCTGCAGCCGGTTGCGGCTGGTGCCGGGACCGGTCTGCTCCACGACGCGCCCGGCGTCGATGTCGTCCTGCACCGAACTGACGATCAACCGCACCCCGGTCTCGGCGACGACGCGGTCACGGTAGGTGATCACCTCGTCGAAGTTGTGGCCGGTGTCGACGTGCATGAGCGGAAACGGGATCGGTGCGGGCCAGAACGCGCGGCGGGCGATGTGGAACATCACCACCGAGTCCTTGCCGCCGGAGAACAGCAGCACCGGTCGCTCGAAGGTGGCCGCCACCTCCCGGAAGATGTGGACCGACTCGGCCTCGAGCGCGTCGAGATGGCTCAGCTCGTAGTGCGCCCTGCCCGGTGCGGTCATGCCGTCTCCCTGCTCATGCCGTCCCCCTGCTCATGTCGCCTCCTGATGATGACGCCTCCTGATGCTGCTGTCTCGTGATGATGCCGCGTGTCGATGATGCCGCCGCGCCGGCCGCACCCATCCGATTGTCCCCCGGCGCGCCGGTGGTCCGTTCGACAGACAGCCTTGCTAACGATCTCATCGCCCCGACCGGTATTCCCTGTGAACCCGCTGGAAACCAGCTGCACCCGCACACAGGAGGATCGACATGCCCCGCACCACCACGCGCCGACTCGCCGGAACCGCCGTCGCCGCCGCCATCACCGCGACCGGACTGCTCGGCACCGGGACCCTCGGCACCGGCACCGCCTCCGCCGAGACCGTCGCCCCGCTCGACCGATGCTGGGGGATCAGCCCCAACATCGTCGACCAGCCGTACAGCACCGCCCGGCTGTTCGTCAGCCCGGACGGCCCGGGACGCGTCACCGCCGCGGTCCGCGACATCTCCAGCTTCTGGGGCGGCGGATACGAGTCGGTGGGGCGCCTCGACTGGCACAACCTGCGCACCGGCAAGCGCGGTACCGCCGTCGACGCCGCGCCGATCCGCCTCTACGTCAACGGCCCCACCTTCCGCCTGAACACCGGGACCGGACCGGTCCGGGTGACGTTGTCGGCGGTCAATCGCAATGCACTGTGGTCGATCCCCACCACCTCGTGCAGCGGCACCCTGCAGGTGCGCTGAGCCCGGACCGGCGACGCGGTGCCACGGGAGCGTGATTCCCCCACCCGGCTACCAACCAAGCACTTGCTAGGTTACGCTCGTGGGCATGAGCGACGCCGTCATCCCCCCACCCCTGGGTCCCGACGATCTCGGACCCGACACCACCCCGGTCGCATACGAGACCGGCGGCGACGCGAACGCGATCGCCTATGTGACGCTCAACCGCCCCGAGTACCGCAATGCACAGAACTCGGTGATGACCTATTCGCTCGACGCCGCCTTCCGCAAGGCCGTCGACGACCCGGCGGTCAAGGTCATCGTGTTGCGCGCCAACGGCAAGCACTTCTCGGCCGGCCACGACATCGGCACGCCCGAACGCGATTTCGACACCTTCTACGACAACGTCGCGGTGCTGCACTGGGATCACAGCGACAAGACCGGCGCCGACCAGCGCCTGGCCCGCGAGATGGAGGTGTACATGGGGATGTGCCGCCGCTGGCGCGACATCCCCAAGCCGCTGATCGCCCAGGTCCACGGCGCCTGCATCGCCGGCGGCCTGATGCTCGCCTGGACCTGCGATTTCATCGTCGCCTCCGACGACGCGTTCTTCTCCGATCCGGTCGCCCGGATGGGCATCCCCGGCGTCGAGTACTTCGCACACGCCTATGCGCTCGGCACCCGCCGGGCCAAGGAGATCCTGTTCACCGGTGAGCGTTTCACCGCCGCACAGGCCGCCGACTGGGGAATGGTCAACCACGTCGTCCCGCGCGACGAGCTGGCCGCCAAGGTCGACGACATCGCCGGACGTGCCGCCGCCATGCCGATGCAGGGACTGTTCCTGTCGAAGAAGGCGGTCAACATCTGCGAGGACCAGATGGGTATGCGCAATGCGATGGACTCGGTGTTCGGGTGGCACCACTACGCACACTCGGCCAACGCCGAGACCGGCGACTCGCTCGGCGGGATGGATGCCAGGTCGATGAAGGCGGCCGGTTCCGGGAACGGTGCGGGGGCCTGACATGGATCTGCTGTTCGACGACGCCGCACACGAATTCCGCGCCGAGGTCCGCGCCTGGCTGGCCGATCACGTTCCGGCACAGCCACTCCCGTCGATGGACACCGCCGAGGGATTCGAGGCACACCGGCAGTGGGAGGCCACCATGGCCGCCGACGCCATGTCGGTGGTGAGCTGGCCGGCCGAGTTCGGCGGCCGGGACGAGCCGCTGCTGCACTGGCTGATCTTCGAGGAGGAGTACTACCGTTCCGGGGCGCCCGGGCGGGTCAGCCAGAACGGCATCTTCCTGCTCGCCCCCACCCTGTTCGAGCACGCCCATCCCGAACAGTTGCAACGGATCATGCCGCGCATGGCACGCGCCGACGACATCTGGGGCCAGGCCTGGAGCGAGCCCGAGTCGGGCAGCGACCTGGCGTCGCTGCGGTCGACGGCCACCCGCACCGACGGCGGCTGGCTGCTCAACGGGCAGAAGACCTGGAGTTCGCGGTCGAGTTTCGCCGACTGGGGATTCGGGCTGTTCCGCACCGACAAGCAGGCCCAGCGGCACAAGGGCATCACCTACTTCATGTTCGATCTGCGCAGTCCCGGGGTCACCGTCCGTCCGATCGCCCAGCTCGACGGCGAGGCGGGCTTCGCCGAGTTGTTCCTCGAGGACGTCTTCGTCCCCGACGATCCCTCCGCCCCTGGCGAATCCGGGGTGATCGGCGAGGTGAACAACGGCTGGAAGGTGGCGATGAGTACCGCCGCCAACGAGCGCGGTCTCTCGCTGCGGTCCCCCGGGCGCTTCCTGGCCACCACCGATCGCCTGCTCGATCTGTGGCGGTCGCGGCGCGACGACGTACCGCCGACCGCGGGCACCGATGCCGCCGTCGCCGACGCCTGGATCGGTTCGCGCGCCTACGAGCTGTCGACGTATCAGACCGTGAGCCGGCTGGCCGCCGGCGGACAACTCGGCATGGAGTCGTCGATCAACAAGGTGTTCTGGTCGCAGTGGGACATCGCCGCCCACGAGACCGCCCTCGACCTGCAGGGCGCCGACGCCGAACTCGACGACGCCTGGCTGGACGGCTATCTCTTCTCGTTGTCGGGGCCGATCTACGCCGGCACCAACGAGATCCAACGCAACGTGATCGCGGAACGCCTGCTGGGCCTGCCGCGTGGGGACCGGTGAGGAACCGATGGATTTCCTGCTCTCCGACATTCATGACGACCTCGCCTCGAGCATCGACGCGCTGCTGACCAAGGCCGACTCGCCTGCCGTCGCCCGCGCCTGGGCCGACGGCGACCGCACCCCCGCCGAAGCGGTGTTCGCCCAGCTCGCCGAGACCGGCGTGTTCGGGCTGATGGTCGACGACGCCTTCGGCGGTGCCGGTGCCGGTGCGGTCGAGATGGTCGTCGCCCTCGAACAGCTCGGCCGTCACGGCGTTCCCGGACCGCTCGCCGAGACCATCGCCGTCGCACCGACACTGCTGAGAGCCGCCGGGGTGACCGACCCGCTCGAGGCCATCGCCGCCGGCGGTGTCGTGTCGGTGGCGGCCGCCCCGGTGCAGCCACGCGCCGCCGACGCCGACGCGGTCTCGACGGTGTATCTGCTGACCGGAGAGACACTCTCGGTGGGCACCGCCGGTGCGGCGCTGCGCACGGTCGACCCGGCGCGCACCGTGTCCGACGTCGATGCCGGGGCCCCGCTGGCCACCGGCGTGGACGGTTCGGCCGCCGTCGATCTGGGTGCGCTGGCGACCGCCGCACAACTGCTCGGTCTGGGCCGACGGATGCTGTCGCTGGCCGCGGAGTATGCGGTGGCCCGCAAGCAGTTCGGCCGGGCGATCGGTTCCTTCCAGGCGGTCAAACATCATCTCGCCGATGTCGCGATCGCCCTCGAGATGGCCCGGCCCCTGGTCCACGGTGCCGCCGTCGGCGTCGACGGTGGCGCCCCCGAGGGCACCGACGTCTCCCGTGACATCTCGGCGGCCAAGGTCGCCGCCGCCGACGCCGCCCACCTCGCGTCACGGCAGGCACTTCAGGTCCTCGGGGCGATCGGCTACACCCGCGAACACGATCTGTCGCTGTATCTGACCAAGACCAGGGCGCTGGTGTCGGCGTGGGGTACCCCGGCGGCGCACCGCGCCCGGATTCTGGAGACGCTGTGAGCACCACGACCGACCATGACGCGGCGACCATCTCCGCCGAAGACCGTGAAGCGTTGCGGGTTTCGGTGGCCGGGCTGCTCAAGCAGCGGTCCGGACCGGACGCCGTCCGCGCCGCCATGTCGAGTCCCAGCCGCATCGACCGCCCGCTGTGGCAGACCCTGTGCACCGAGATCGGTGTGGCCGCACTCCCCGTCCCCGACGAGTTCGGCGGCGCCGGAGCCGGCTTCGCCGAGACCGGTGTGATCCTGGAGGAGACCGGGGCGGTGCTCTGCCCGGTGCCGGTGTACTCCGCGGCCATCGCCACCGCGGCGATCCTGGCCACCGGCGACACCGACGCCGCCCGGCGCCTGCTGCCGGGTATCGCTTCCGGCGAGAAGTCGGTGGCGCTGTGCTGGGCCGGACCCGACGGGTGGGCCGCCCCCGGTGTGACCGCCGAGGCCGGATTGCTCACCGGCACCGCCCATTACGTCCTCGACGGCGAGTCGGCCGATCATCTCCTCGTCCTGGCGGGTACGAGTAGCGGCCTGACCGTCCACGACGTCGACGCGCACGCCGAGGGCATCACCATCACGCCGCGGCCCGTCGTCGACCCCACCCGGCCACTCGCATCGGTCACCTTCGACGACGTCGCCGCCACCACCATCACGGCCAAGGCCGACACCGAGGACACACTGCGCACCGCCGCCTGGGCGTTGCTGTCGGCGGAGCAGGTCGGCGGAGCCGCCCGCACCCTCGACCTCACCGTGCAGTACACCAAGGAGCGCTCGCAGTTCGGCCGGCCGATCGGATCGTTCCAGGCCCTCAAACACCGTATGGCCGACATGTACACGCTGGTCGAGACGTCCCGGTCGATCTCCCGGGCCGCACTCGACGCCGTCGCCGCCGGGGCGGCCGACGCCCCGGAGCTCGCCGCCGCCGCCCACGTCTACTGCTCGGAATCGTTCGCGACCGTCACCGGTGAGGCCATCCAGCTACACGGCGGCATCGGCATCACCTGGGAGCACGACATCCAGTTGTACTTCAAGCGTGCCCACGGCAGCGCCCTGCTGTTCGGCCAGCCCCACCGCGTCGTCACCGAACTGGCAAAACGCCTGCACGGGGCCATGACCGCTCAACCACCCACCAGCCGTTGATGATCGAGCCGAACCCACTTCGATGATTGAGCAGAGACTTCGTCGATGATTGAGCCGAACCTACTACGATGATTGAGCCGGGACCGAGCCGGAAAGGCGAGGACCCGAGTCGAAATCACCGCAACCCGAGTTGGCAACCACCAACCCGCCGTTGATGATTAAGCCGAACCAACTACGATGATTGAGCCGGGACCGAGCCAGAAAGGCGAGGACCCGAGTCGAAATCACCGCAACCCCAGCACGATAGCAACCACCTCCGAGGTGGTCACGCCGACAAATTCGGCTCACCGAGGTTTCGACACGCCTCGTCGCTACGCTCCTCATCGGCTCAACCACCAACCCGCCGTTGATGATCGAGCCAAACCAACTACGATGATTGAGCCGGG
>NZ_BCNF01000027.1 GCF_001485495.1 Gordonia desulfuricans NBRC 100010
CTCCGCAGCCCGACCACGTTGGCGACCATCTCCGACACCCCTCAGTGCAGCGCCACCACTTCCGCGAGACCCTCCCGAATGCAGTCGGTCAACAGTTCCGGGTCGATGACGGCGGCCGGGTCACAGTTGATCCCGAGGTAGGCACGCCCGGCATAGGACATGAGTGCGACGTTCACCGCCGCACCGCCTTTGGGGGCGAACGGCACGAGTGCGGTGACCTCGGCACCACCGGTGAACACTGGGATCGGCGGCCCCGGCACATTGGTGGCCGCGACGTCGACTCCCTTCATCAGCGATCCGGCCACTGAGGTGGTCACCTGCCGGGGCAGGAGGGTGAGCAACTGGTAGACGATGGTCGACAGGTGCAGTGCCGGATCGGTGCGTGCCTTGTGCAGGATCGGGTCGAGGCGCCGAATCCGTGACCGAAGGTCGTCGGGCTCGGTGGGCACGATGAATCGTGCCGGTACCCATTGGTTCCCGCCTTCGGCGTCGGCGTCGGTACGCAGGCTGATCGGCATGTTCACCCGGAACTCGGGCAGCGGGTGCCCCAGACGCTGGTGGTGGCGACGCACCGCACCGGCGACGGCTGCGACGAAGCAGACGTTGATCGTGGTGTCGGCGACCGTCGCCGCGCGTCGTAACTCGTCGAGCGGGACGTCGAGGATCGAGAACGACGACGACAGCGAGCGTTTCGTCATCAGCTCCGATCGTGGCGTGCTCTGCGGCTCGAGCATCCGGATCATCGCCGTTGTCGTCGTCGCGGCCGAGGTCACGGTGCGCACCGGGTGGGTCAGCCCGTCACGGGCGATCGCGAGGACGAACCCCGCGGCGGCCACGACGGTGTCGCGGGCTGCCCGGGTCTCGAAGCCGATGTCCTGCCCGATCCGGCCGACCATGCCGAGCGGAGCCGGTGGCGGCACATCCGGGCTCGGCGGCGACGACGCGGGTTCACGTTGCAGGTCGAACATGTCGGCGGCCATCGCCATCCCGCCGACACCGTCGGTGATGCTGTGGTGGATCTTCAGGACGAACGCGGCGGCGTCGTCGGCGAGATCGGTGAGGATCGCCACCTCCCAGAGCGGGCGGGCATGGTCGAAGTCGGCCTCGCTCATCCGCTCCGCGTATGCGAGGACCGCGTCGACAGCCGAACAGCTGTCGTCGCCCCGACGCCACCGCAGATGAAAGGTGGGGTCGAAGTTCGGGTCGGTCTCCCACCGCGGCGGTGCCGGCGACAACGGGTTGCCGACGGCCCGCTGCCGCAGCCGGGGGATGCGTCGGGTCATGTGATCGACCCGGTCGTCGATCACGGTGCGGTCCGGGCACCGATCGAGCATCGCCACCAGGATGATCACCGATCGCAGCAACGGATCACCCTCCACGCCGAACATCACGGCATCGAAGGCACCCATCCGCGGATCGAGGTGCATCGTCGAATTGTGCAGGACCCGCGATACGCGCTGTGACAGAACGTGGAGACTCGTGCCAGAGTTGCCCACATCGGTAGAAGCCGGAGCCCGTGGCATTTACCCTGCTAGCCATGGCCACGCTGGACGAACGTCGCACCGAAGAAGGCTTCCGGCGATTGATCGCCTTCACCGATGCGGTGGTCGCCATCGCCCTGACCCTGCTGGTTCTGCCGCTCGCCGACTTCGCCGGCGAGATCGAGCGCGGCTCAGACCTGGGGACCGTCTTCGCCGACCACGACGTCGAACTGATCAGCTTCGTGATCAGTTTCATCGTGATCTGGGTGCTGTGGCGGCAGCACCACCGGTCGATGGAGTACTTCAAGTCCTACGACTCGGGTCTGATGAACCTGACGTTCCTGTGGCTGTTCACCATCGTGGTGCTGCCGTTCGCGACCGCCCTGCTCGACGGCAAGGACATCGACTGGGCCAACGACCTGTACATCGGCGTGTTGTTGCTGTCGGTGATCGCGCTGACCGCGCTCGAACGCTGGGGCGTGTCACATCCGGACCTGCTCGACGACGTCGACGATCCCGGCACCCGCAAGTGGATGACGAGCCGGGGACGCTACGCCACGATGATCCTGCTCGCGGTGGCCCTGATCATCGCGATCGTCGTCCCACCGTCAGGGAGCTGGCCGCTGCTGATGCTGGTCCTGACCGGTCCGATGGAGTGGCTGCTCACCCGCGGGCAGACCGACGACGGGGAACTCGAACCCCAGGACTGACGCCGGGGGCGGACCGGCCGGTGTTCACGCGCTCGCCACGCGGCGCAGGAACTCGGCCGTGGCGGCATCGGCGGGTGAGAAGATCTCCACGGTCAGCTCCTCGACGGTGACATCCCGGGCCGAGGTCAGGGCGGCATCGACCGAGAAGAACGCCAGCTCACCGTCCGGATGGTCCAGGCGCAACGGCAGGACGACGGCATCGGTGCCGACCGTGACGGAATCATGATGCCCGGTGCCGTCGGGAAGATATCCCTCCAGTTCGGCGGCCAGCGCCACGAGCTCGGCGTCGCCGGTGTGGGCCGCCCGACGCCGCACCTGCCCCATCAGGTGTGCGCTCCATTCCGCGAAGTTCGTGACCCGTCGGGCGATCCCGTCCGGATGCAGTCCGAGCCGCAGCACGTTGACCGGCGGTTGCAGCAGGTGGGCGGCACATCCGTCGAGCAGCGGCCCGATGCACGCATTGGCCTCGACCAGATTCCAGTGCCGGTCGATGATCACCGCCGGATTCGGCGCCATCGCGGCGATCATCGCCGAGAGTTCACGCCGGACCACCGCCAGTTCGGGGGCGTCGACGGCGCGCTGCGGATAGCGGGGAGCATGGCCGGCCGCGGTCAGGATCTGGTTGCGGTGGCGGAGCGGGATGTCGAGTTCTTCGCCCAGACGATGGATCAGCTCCGGACTCGGGGTGGAGCGCCCCGTCTCGACAAAGCTGACATGCCTCGACGAGATCCCCGTCCGGTTCGACAACTCGAGTTGTGAGAGCCCACGCCGTTCCCGCCAGTCACGCAGCAGGTGACCCGCGCCGGACGGGATGGTCATCACCGAATCGGTCATGACGTCCAAGGTAATTGCCGGGGCGTTGGTGCTGCGATCGAATGGTGGGGACCAAGGATCGGAGGCATCTGATGACCACATCCCACGAGGTCCACCCCATGCCACGGTGGCTGAAGATCGTCATGTACTGCGACCGTACCGCGTCGTCGTGGTACATCGGCACCGGAGTTCTGTTCGCACCCATCCTGCTGATCGTCGACCCCTGGCCGGCCGCACGCGTCGTCGCACTGGTCGTCATCGCCGGCGTCGGGCTGTGGTTGGGGCTGCTCGGCGTGGCCATGGCCACCGGCCTGTCCATCCTGCTCCGCCGCGGAGGTCAACTCCCCGAAACGTTCTGGAAGGAGATCGTCCGGCCGTCGTGATCGCGTGGGAGTGCTCTCCACGCGGCTTGTACCGACTCAATCAGCCACTGCTCGCTTCTGGTTGCGTTGACGATGCAACCACCTCAGAGGCGGTCACCACACGACGAACACTGCGGAGATTTCAGCACGGTCCTGCTCAATCAACCACGCCCAGTTGATGGTTGA
>NZ_BCNF01000028.1 GCF_001485495.1 Gordonia desulfuricans NBRC 100010
AAACCTCAGACGGCCGAACTCGCCAACGCAACCACCACAGACGTGGCCACCACCCGACGTCAGCTGCGGAGATTTCGACACGGGTCCTCGCCCTTCCTGCTCGGTCCCGGCTCAATCAGCAACAAGGCTCGGTCCCGGATCAATCATCAACTCTCCGTGGACAAGTCGAGTCGACAACCCTGTTCGACGGTCACGCTCCCTCGAACGCGGCCGCGACCTGCTGTTCGTCGAGGCCGTAATCCGACAGCTGATACCGATGCTGGGGTTTGCGTTCCCCGGAACGGCTCTCCTCGTCGAGGGCGGTCATCGCCGCCCTCGCATCCTCCGACAGTTCGGTACCGAGCGCCGCATACACCTGCTCGACCACGCCGAACGGGTCGGTCCGCAGGTCGGTGAAGTCGACGTCGAGGAACTGACTCTGGTCGTATCGTGCCCGCGCCGCGGAGAACTCGCGCAAACCCCGCGACCACAGTTCGAGCTGGGATCGCCCGATCTGCTCGCCGACGAAGGTGGTCGACCACCCGGGTGTGGCGTGCTCGGCGAGACTGCACATCGACGCGATGATCGTCTCCGGCGCCCGATGCGTCTGGATCACCAGTGCATCCGGATAGGTCGCCATCAAGGCGTCGAGGGCGAACAGGTGGCTCGGGTTCTTGAGCACCCACCGCTTGCCGGGGTCGTTCGATCCGATCAGCTGCAGGTTGCGCCGGTGCCGTGCGTATGCGGGCGTCCAGTCCTGCCCGGCCAGCCACTGCGAGTAGCTCGGCACATGGGCCAGTGACTCGTACGAGATGGACATGACGCTCTGCCGCAGCAGTTGCCAACATTCCTCCACCTCGGCGGCATTCATGTAGTGCAGGCCCATGAACTCGGGATTGTCGACGTGGTGCTGCTCGAAGCCCGCATTGATCTGCCGGAACACCGGGTCCTCGGCCCAGGTCTCGCGGGGCGGACGGGGCTGCGGGAACTCCGACAGCCACATCTCGAGTCCCTGATGCCCCGGGTCGGCGGTGAGCAGCCGGTGCAGGGCGGTGGTGCCGGTGCGCGGCAGGCCGGTCACGAAGACCGGCCGGGTGATCTCGACGTCGGCGTACCCCGGGTTGGCCTGCCACGACGCCTCGCTGAGCAGCCGCGCGATCAATGCTCCCTTGAGGAAGAAGCGGAACATCTTGCTGCCGGCCTCGGTGAGACCGGCCTCGGTACGGTAGGAATCGAGCAGGATCTGCAGCGGCTCACGATAGGAATCGTCCCCGAAGTCGTCGAGTCCGGTTGCACGGGTGGCTGATTCGTGGAGATCGTCGACGGTTCCGACGCTGGTCCGCGCACTAGTCATGGTATTCCCCACAGTTCACGTCGAGCGTGTGTCCGGTGATCGCCCGGGCCAGCGGCGATGCCAGGAAGACCACCGCGTCGGCGATCTCGTCGGGTTCGGGTAGTCGTTTCAGGTCCGACCGTGACGCGGTCTGCTCGTACACCTGCTCGGGGGTGATGCCGTACTTCGTCGCGACCTCGCCGAAGTACCATTTGAGCTGGTCGTCCCAGATGTATCCGGGTGCCACCGAGTTGATCCGGATTCCTTTGTCGCCCAGTTCGGTCGCCAGGGTCTGCGACATCGCCAGCATCGCCGACTTGGTGATCTTGTAACTGCCATACCGCGGTTCGGAGTGCCGGATCACCATCGAGTTGATGTTGACGATGGCGCCATCGGTCTCGGCGAGCGCTTCGGTGAACGCCTTGATCACCCGCAGGGTGCCGAGCACCGTGAGGTCGAGTCCGGCGGCTATCTGGTCGAAGTCGGTGCGGGCCAACGGTTTCATCGACGGCAGGGCGAAGGCGTTGTTCACCAGGACGTCCACCCGGCCGTATTCGGCGAGGGTCGCGGCCACCAGGGCGGTGACGGCGTCGTCGTCGGTGATGTCGGTCGGCACCACCAGCGATCGCCCGCCGCCGGACTCGATCTCGGCGGCGATGTCGGTGAGCCGGGATTCGGTGCGGGCGGCCAGCACCACAGCAGCCCCCGCGGCCGCCGCCTGCAGGCATATCGACCTACCCAGCCCTGGTCCCACCCCCGACACCACCACGACCTTGCCTGCGAGCAGCTCTGAGCTCATCCCAACATCCTCGCAGCAAAACCCCTCTGCCGTAGCGCGATTCGCTCAGCCCATCCCTCGGCGTCGATCCGGTTGTGGTCGAGATACGGCAGGTGCGCGGCCACGTCCCCGATATCGACGACCTGCGCACTCGGCCCCGATTCGGGACCGATCGGGGTGTCTGTGCGTTGCCAGCGGAACTGCAGGATTCCGGTGCGCCGGCCGGTGGTCTCGATCCAGTTGACGATCCCCGGGTCTCGGTGTGACACCACCATCCGGATCATCCCGTCCGGATCGACCTGTGCCTGAGCAGAGTTCAGGCTGGTCTGGTGGTGTACGTAGTCCAGCGAGATGTACCACATGCTGCCGAGCTGGAATCCCTGGTAGGGCGCATCGGATCTCGGGACGGTGATCACCATCGCCTCGTCGTCGGCGAGGCGGAAGTGTCCCACCGACGAGAACTGGGTGGACAGCCCACCGGGTGTCGGCCGCGGCGGGGTGAAGGTGTTGACCGGCTCGTCGAGATAGAACCATTTGGGGAAGTTGAACCAGGTGTGGATTCGCGCGGTGAGCATCTTGGCGGCGGTACGGTAGCGGCGTGCCACACGCTCCAGATCGGGCTCGTCGGGGGCCGACCCCACGGTGTCGACACGTTCGATCGTGATGTCGCCCTTGCGTTCGGACCAGTCGGAGTACACCTCGCGCACCGCCAGCATCGAGGCCCCCTCCCCCAGCGGGAACGACGACGGGCCGGGCTCGATCGCCTCGGCCGGGCCGAAGGTCAGCTCGAAGCCGCCGTCGGCGGCGACCGGGACACGGCGGTCGTCGAAGGCGTCGGCACCGCCGGGTACCTCGGTCGGCGAGTAGTCGCCCCGCAGCACTTGGAAACTCAGATCCGTGGTGGTGCCCCGCCGGCCACGCACCCGGTAGGTGCCCGACGGTTCGATGTCGGCGTGATAGTAGAGGGTGTCCGGATTGTCCAGGCCCATCTTGGAATACGGGCCGGTGGAGGTGACGAACACCGGGTGGCTCAGGCTGCGCGCCCGGACCAGGTGCAGGATCGCCGAGATGGACCCGGCGAGGTAGTCGTATCCCTCGGCCAGATCCTGCTCGCCGGTGACGAACGGCGCCGATGCGATCAGCGTCTCCGCCTCGGCGATCGCCGCGGTGAACGGGGCGGTCACCCCGTCGGGTGGCGTCACAACCACGTATCCCCTCCGGTCCAGGTCAGGAAGTTCTCCAGTTCGGCCTGGGCGGGGGTGACGCGCGGATGCTCGGTGGACAGGTAGCCGCCGCGGTAGAACAGCAACGGCTTGTCCTGCAACACGTCTCCGAGCGTCTGCGCCCGGCCGATGACGATGTGGTGGTCGCCGCCGTCGGTCACGTTCTCGATGGTGCAGTCCACCCAGGTCAGCGAGTGCCGGATCACCGGCAGCCCCGACGGCGACGGGTCCCAGGCCACCCCGGCGAACTTGTCCTCACGGGGTGCACCGAAGCTGGCGCTCACATCCTGCTGCCGGTGGGCGAGCACGTTGACACAGAACGCCCCGCGCTGCTCGATCACCGCCCAGGTCCGCGAGGTCTTCTGCGGGCAGAACAGCACCAGCGGCGGGTCCAGGGACAACGCCGCGAACGACTGGCAGGCGAATCCGGCCGGCCGGCCGTCGGCGTCGAGGGTGGTGATCACGGTGACGCCGGTGCAGAACTGCCCCATCGCGGTGCGGAACTGCCGGGAATCGAAGTCCGAGGACCCGAACGGTGTGGCGGGGTGGAATCCGTCGGCCCCGGGTGTCGCAGCATTCATCGTCGCGGTGTCCACGGCTACCCGTTGCGGAATCCGACGGTGAAGTCGTGACCCCACAGACTGACCGCGGTGCTCTCCCGGGCCACCCAGTCGCCGTCGTCGACCTGCCTTCCCTCACAGCCGTATTCGACGTCGAAGCCACCGGGTGTCTTCATGTAGAAGGAGAGCATCAGGTCGTTGACGTGACGGCCCAGGGTCGCCGACATCGGCACCTTCTTGCGCAGCGCGCGGTCCAGGCAGAGACCGACGTCGTCGGAGTTCTCCACCTCCACCATCAGGTGCACGATGCCGGTGGAGTTGGGAATCGGCAGGAAGGCCAGCGAGTGGTGGCGTGGGTTGCAGCCGAGGAACCGCAGCCACGGCACCTCGTCGCCCTCCTCGCGACCGACGGCCTGTGGTGGCAGTCGCATCGAATCACGCAGGGAGAAACCGAGAACGTCGCGGTAGAACTCGAGGGCCGCATTGTCGTCGGAGCAGGTCAGCACCACGTGCCCGAGGCCCTGGTCGCCGGTGACGAACTTGTGGCCGTACGGGCTGACGATGCGCCGATGCTGCAGTGCCACACCGCAGAACGCCTCGAGGGTGTTACCCGCCGGGTCGGTGAAGATGATCATCTCATCGACGCAGCGGTCGACGAGTTCGGTGTCCTTGGCCTCCCGGTAGACCACGCCGGCCGCCGACAATCGGTCGCGGACCTCTTGCAGGGCCGCGGAGTTCGCACATTCCCAGCCCGACGACGAGAGTCGGTCGTGCTCGCCGGGGACGATCACCAGGCGGGCCGGGAAGTCGTCCATACGCAGGTACAGCGCACCCTCGGTGGTGCCCTTGCCCTCGACCATGCCGAGGACCTTGAGTCCGTACTCACGCCACGCGGCGACGTCGGTCGCCTCGATGCGCATGTAGCCGAGGGACCTGATCGGACAGTCGGTCATCTGTTGCTCCTGAAGTGGGTGGGGAATCGGCGATCCGGTGCGCGTCACACCATCGTGTCGCCGACGGGGAGCCCGAACTCCCCGTTGCCGAAGGCGACGTAGGCGCGCTCGGGGTCGTTGGCGGCGTGCACGCGGCCGGCGTGAGCGTCGCGCCAGAACCGCTGGATCGGCGAATCATTGTTCAGCGCACCGGCTCCCGAGTTCTCGAAGAGCGAGTCGATCGAGGAGATGGCGCGGGCGGTGGCGCGCACCTGGTCGCGGCGGGCGGCCAGGCGCAGTTCCATCGGGATCTCCTCGCCGGCCAGGATGAGGTCGTACTCGGTCTGCAGGTTGCCCGACAGCTGACGCCATGCGGCGTCGATGTCACTGGCGGCACCGGCGATCCGGACCTTGGCGAACGGATCCTCCTTGGACTTCTCCCCGGCGTAGGCGGCGCGCACCCGCTTGCCCTGGTGCTCGACGTGGGCGTGGTAGGCGCCGTAGGCCATGCCGACGATGGGGGTGGAGATGGTGCTGGGATGGATGGTGCCCCACGGCATCTTGTAGACCGGCGCGGTGTTGCGCTCGAGGCCCGGGCTGCGGTACTCGGCCATGGTGCGCATGCTCAGCACCCGGTGGGTCGGCACGAAGACATCCTTGACCTCGAGGGTGTTGGAGCCGGTGCCCTTGAGCCCGACCACATTCCACACGTCCTTGATGGTGTAGTCCGAGCGCGGGATCAAGAAGCTGACGAAGTCGACGGGTTTGCCGCGCTTGAACACCGGACCGCCCACGAAGGTCCAGTCGGCGATCTCGCAGCCGGAGGAGAACGCCCAGTTGCCGTTCACCTTGTAGCCGCCGTCGACCACCTCGCCCATACCCATCGGTGCATACGACGACGAGATGCGCACCGAGGTGTCGGCACCCCACACATCCTCCTGCGCCTGCTGGTCGAACAGGGCAAGATGCCAGTTGTGGATGCCGATGATGCCGGCCACCCAGCCGGTGGATCCGCATGCGGTGGCCAGGCGTCGGACCGCCTCGTAGAAGGTCACCGGATCGGCCTGCAGGCCACCCCACTGCTCGGGCTGCAGGAGCCGGAAGAAGCCCGCACCCTCCAGGCTGGACACCGTCTCGTCGGGAATCCGTCGGAGATCCTCGGTCTGCTGGGCGCGCTGCTCGATCTCCGGCAGCAGTGCGTTGATCTTTTCCAGGACCTGTTCGGCGGCCTCACTGCGCTGACGTGGCATGTCACCCATTCCTGTTCTCGTCGTGTGGTGTGCACCACCCGGTTGTTTGCGGGTACGGATCCGAGACTAGAACACGTTCTCATTTATGTCGAGTACTGGGACTTTGCACCCTTTCCTGCCCCATTCAACCCTTCGGACCCCACATCCGGTGCGTTTTTTGTAACATGTTCTAGTATCCGGAGAGGATGACAACCAACGCGCGCCGACCCCACCGCCCTCTGTGTGGTGGTCAGTGGATCTCCACCTGGACGGCGCCGGCACCGAGTACAGGAGTGATCCGATGAGCATCACGCAGCACACGTCGGGACCGGGCGGAGCAGCCGACACCGGGGTCCGCGAGATCGACACCGGCACCCCGCCGACACGGTTCGCACGTGGCTGGCACTGCCTGGGCCTCGTCGACGACTTCCGAGACGGCAAGCCCCATTCGGTGGAGATCTTCGGCACGAAGCTGGTCGTCTGGGCCGACACCCAGGGCGAGATCAAGATCCTCGACGCGTACTGCCGGCACATGGGTGGCGACCTCTCGCAGGGCAATGTGCGCGGCGACAACGTCGCCTGCCCGTTCCACGGCTGGCTGTGGAAGGGCAACGGCCGGTGCGCAGGCGTGCCCTATGCCAAGCGCAATCCCAAGCTCGCCAAGACCCGGGCGTGGCCGACCATGGTCCGCAACGGTCAGGTCTTCGTCTACAACGATCCGGAGGGCAACGCGCCGCCGGGGGAGTCGATCATCCCCGAGCTGACCGAGGTCGGCACCGATCAGTGGACCGCCTGGACCTGGAACCGCATCGTGATCGAGGGCTCCAACTGCCGCGAGATCATCGACAACGTCGTCGACATGGCACACTTCTTCTACGTGCACTACGCCCTGCCGGACTACTTCAAGAACGTCTTCGAGGGTGAGACCGCCGCCCAGTACATGAACTCCCATGGGCGCCCGGACATCTCGCTGGGCACCGCCTACGGCGACACCCGCCTGGAGTCGATCGCCGCCTACTACGGGCCGTCCTACATGCTCAATCCGATGGTGCAGTACTACGGCGGCTACGCCGTGGAGACCATCCTGACCAACTGCCACTATCCGATCGACGCCAACTCGTTCGTGCTGATGTACGGCGTGATGGCGAAGATCCCCGAGGGCCTGACCCAGGAGCAGGGCGCCAAGATGGCGCAGAAGATCACCGCCGGTATCGAGGTGGGCTTCCTGCAGGACGTCGAGATCTGGAAACACAAGACCCGCATCGACAACCCGCTGCTCGTGGAGGAGGACGGCCCGGTCTATCAGCTGCGCCGCTGGTACGAGCAGTTCTACGTCGACAAGGCCGACGTCACCGACGAGATGACGCAGCGTTTCGAGTACGAGATCGACACCACCAAGGCCGTCGAGAGCTGGAACATCGAGGTGCAGGAGAACATCCGGCGCCGCCAGGAAGAGGAGGCCGCGGCCGCCGCGGCGGAATCGGCCGAATCCACCGAGACGCGGGTCTGAGTCCGATGACCCGGGCCATCGACGACATCGACACCCCGACGGTCTCCACCGTCGGGGGTACCGGGTGGGCCAAGGCGCCCGACTTCAGCGGCGATCCCGAGCGGGCCGACCGTGTCCACCGGGCCACCGCCCGCGACCGCGACCACTATCTGCGTGGCGGGATGACCGAGATCGAATGCCGGTCGTGCCATGCCTGTGTGATGGTCAAGAAGACCAGCCCACACCACACCAGCGTGCAGTGGAACACCGCCGCCCGCGCACGGTGCGACGTGCTCGACGAGATCCGCCGGATCGGCGGCAACCCGGCGATGATGCGGACCTGCCCGAGGCTGTCGGCGAGTATCGACCACGGTGTGGCCGAGGGCATCATCCCGGCCGAATCCCCCGAGGTCGATCCCGACGGCTACTGGTGATCAGGACCTGAGCCGATCAGGACTGCCGGGGATCGGGGCCGTCCGGGGCGTCGATCGCCGACCATTCGTCGTCGGGGTGCCGGCCACCGACGGCGAACACTGCGGCCGTCGCCGCACCGATCAGGGCGAGCACGCCGACGACGAGGGTCGCGATCAGTCCCCAGCCCGGCTGCAACAGCGGATTGGGCAGGTCCATCGCGTCGATGATCGTCGAGCTGAACAGGTGGCCCGCCGGGTCGGCGAGCACCACCGCGGACCAGATGACGGTCACGATCGCCGCCAGTGCACCGATCACCGCGGCACCCACCTGCACGCCGCGCTTGGCGCGCAACGGCCGCCACCAGGCGACCACGGCGGCCACCACGATCACCAGTCCCATCGCCAGGGTGACCAGTCCCGGCCGTTGGGTGTGGTCGGCGAAGAACGCCTCGACGTCCTCACGTGCGGCCGAGCTGGCGCCCACACCGCCGAGTCCACCGATCCGCAGGCCCACTCCCTCATTCGAATAACCCCAGGTGACCTGGGAGGTTGCGACGATGAGCAGCCCCACGACCACCATCGCCGGCCACAGGGCCACCGCGATGCGGTCACGGACAGAACGTGTCTCGGTCATCCCTCCAGCCTGCCACCCGCGGTGCGGGCGTCGGCGGTGTGGGCGTCGGCGGTGTGGGCGTCAGCGGTGTGGGCGTCCATCGGTGGCAGCCAGTCCGGCGAGTGTCCGACCGGCGACGACGAGCCAGGCCGCGAGCAGCGCCACCCCGGCGACCCAGGCGACCACCGCGAAGACCGCCAGGCCGGTGGCCGCGGCCAGCACGCTCGACCCGGTGACGAAGGTGCCCACCGGGAAGGTGAACGACCACCACGTCAGCGCGAACGGCATCCCCGATCGCACGGTGTGCGCGGTGACCGCGGCGGCGATCCCGATCCACGCCAGCGCCAGCGACCACACCGGGACGGCGTAGCCGACGGCGAGCTGATCGAGCAGGCGGAGGGTGGCCGGGTCGACCAGGCCGGCGGGTGCGACGGCGAGCAGACCGGCGGCGGTGACCGACTGGCCGAGCGGACCGAGCACGATCCACCAGGTCGGGACCATCGGCGCCGCCCCGACCCCGCCGGTGACCAGCCGTCGCAACACCATCGCCAGGATCGGCGCCGACACCGCGATCGACCACAGCAGACATGCGACGCCGACCGCCATCAGCGTCCACCGGGCCCAGGCCGGGGTGACGGTCGCGGCCAGCAGGGCCGCCGACGACGCCGACACCGTCGGCGGCACCACCGACATCAGCCAGCCGCCGAAGGCCTCGGTGCGGTCACCGCGCCGGCCGAGCAGATGCGGCACCCCGATGGTCACCGCGGTGATCACACCGCCGACCGTGCCGACGCCGAAGCACACCAGGTCGATGACGAGTGCGGTGTCGTGCCCGATCACCGTCGAGCCACCGACCAGGGTCGAGGTGCCGACGGTCAGTGTGGCCATCGGCACCGCGCCGTAGAAGTGGGCGGTCACCGCATGCCGCCGATGGCCGCGGGCGATGTGCGGGTGCCGCAGCCACTGCACGGCGGTCGCCCCGGCCACCGGCACGAACACCACACACGCCAGCACCCAGAAGACCACCGCGACCGGCGTCAGGTAGGCCGGATGCCCGGGCATCCCGTGGGCGGCCACGGCGATGATCCCGGTGCCCATCACCACCGCGAACCAGTTGGGCGGCAGGTGGGCGAAGCGTTCCGGGCGCACCGGCAGCGGTGTGGGCCGGATTCGCCGTGCGGCACGCAGTCGCGGTGCGGTGATGGTCATGTCTCCACCCTCGCCGTCGGGGCGCCGTCCCGGTAGAGACCAATCTTCTGCAACGGCTACAACTGATGGTTGTAACCTGTCCGGGTGTCCCTCTCCGCCCGGATGCCGGATCTGGCATCCCTCGAGACCCTGGTCGCCGTGGCCCGCAGCGGCAGTCTCAATGCTGCCGCAACCGAACTCGGCATCAGCCAGCAGGCGGTGTCGACGCGGATGCGCGCCCTCGAGACCCGACTCGGGGTGTCGTTGCTCAACCGCTCCCCCACCGGCACCACACTGACCGAGGCCGGCACCATCGTCACCGAATGGGCGGCCCGGCTGCTGGCGCTGGCCGGCGAGTTCGACACCGGTCTGGCCGCCCTGCGCCACGAGCGCCGCCGGGAGCTGCGGATCGCGGCCAGCCTCACCATCGCCGAGCACCTGCTGCCGCGCTGGCTGGTGTCCTTCGCCGCCGACACCACCGGCGGCGAACCGCCGAAGGTGTCGTTCACCGCCACCAACACCGAACGCGCCTGCGACATGGTCCGCGCCGGGGACGTCGAACTCGGCTTCGTCGAGGGCCCCGCCGTGGCGGCGGGCGTACGCAGCCGCGTCGTCGCCCAGGACTGTCTCACGCTGGTGGTGCCGCCCACCCATCCGTGGGCCCGACGACGCCGTCCGGTGACCGCCGCCGAACTGGCGGTCACCCCGCTGGTCACCCGTGAACTCGGTTCGGGCACACGCCTTGTCCTCGACCACGCCCTGGCCCATGCGCTCGGTGAGCACACCGTGCGGCCGCAACCGGTCCTCGAGTTGTCGACCACCGCGGCGGTGCGGTCGGCGGTGATCGCCGGTGCCGGGCCGGCCGTGCTCTCGGATCTGTCGGTCCGCGACGACGTCGGGTCACGACTGGTCGCCGTCGACGTCGTCGGCGTCGACCTACGCCGGTCGTTGCGTGCGGTGTGGCTCGGCGGTAACCGGCCCGAGGCCGGAGCGGCCCGCGACTTCCTCACGCATGTCGCGAATTCGGGGGTTCGCGCGCGACACCGATGAGTTCCGACGACCCTGGAGGTCAATCCTGATGTCACACCCCGACTCGAGAGGACCTGCCATGTCCGAGTACTCCGCGCCGCTGGGCGCGCCGATCTGGTTCGACCTGATGAGCAGCGATCCGGCGAAGGCCGCCGACTTCTACCACGAACTCTTCGGCTGGGACGTGGACGCACCGCCGAATCCCGAGATGGGCGGCTACCAGAACTTCACCACCCACGGGAGATACGTCGCCGGGCTCAGCCCGTACACGCAGGAGGCGGGCGGACCACCCAACGTGTGGTCGGTGTATCTGCATTCCGAGGACCTCGACGCCACGGCGAAGAACACCGAGGCCGCGGGCGGAACCGTCGTCGTACCGCCCATGGAGGTGGGCCCCGCCGGGACGATGATGGTCACCCTCGACGCCGCCGGTGCTGCCATCAGCTATTGGAAGCCCAACGAGCACAGGGGGTTCACCGAGTGGGGTGTGCACGGTTCCCCGTACTGGTTCGAGTGTCACAGCAAGGACTACGACAAGACCTTGGCGTACTACGCCGAGGTGGTCGGCGCCCGCACCGACGAGGTGATCGCCAAGTCCGATCCCGATCAGCCCGGCCCGGATCGCTACTCGCAGTTGTTCTTCGGTGACACCGCCTATGCCGGGGTGATGGATGCCGCCGGGATGTACCCACCCGAGGTGCCGTCGTTCTGGCAGGTGTACATCTGCGTCGACGACGTCCGTGCCACCGTCGCCGCCGCCGAGAAGCTGGGCGCCGAGATCCTGATGGCGGGTGAGGACACCCCCTACGGCACGCTCGCCGCGCTCAAGGACCCGATGGGCGCCATCTTCTGCCTCGGCCATCCGCCGGCCGGGATGTAGCCGCGCCGGCCGAGGCCCCGCGGGCACATCCTGGGTCCCCAGGGCTGCCCGCGGGCCCCGGCGCGGGTCCCGGCCGAGGCCGGTCCTGGTCTGAAAGTGGTGGCGGATAACGGTTTCGACGTGACGTTCGGGCCCGTCCCGAGTTTTCTCACCGGCCAGGTCCCACTCAGTGGTACCGGCCGCCGTGAGCGTCTCGGGTGTGAGATTTTGTGGCGGATTCGCATCCCCGACGAAAGGCTCACCATGACCGCTTCCACCGACGCAGCCGTGGCATTCGGGCAGGCGATGGCCCGTCCGACCGGCCCGGACGGCGCCTTCGAGCTGGTCACCGAACCCGTCCTGGGTCCGGCGATCCCGGTGATGAAGAACCGGTTGCGCGCCGTCGCCGACCTGCTGCCGCGGTCGTTGCGCTGGGGAGCCGCCGACTACATCGTCACCGCCGACCGCCGCATCTCCTATCTCGAGCACGCCCGGGCCGTGGCGGCGCTGGCCACCGCACTGCGTGACCGTTACGGCGTCACCCCCGGCGACAGGGTGGGCATCCTCGCCGCCAACACCCCGGAATGGGTCACCGCGTTCTGGGCGACGCAGGCGCTGGGTGCGGTGACGGTCGGCCTCAACGCGTGGTGGACGCCCCGCGAGACGGCCTACGCCGTCGACCACAGCCGGCCCACGATCCTGGTCGTCGACGCCAAGCGTGCGAGCGCACTGCCCGAACTCCCCGACTCGGTGACCGTGCTGACGATGGAGGAGGATCTGCCCGCCCTCATCGTCGAGTTCACCGGCTCTCCGATGCCGACGGTCGAGGTGGACGAGGACGATCCGTCGGTCATCCTCTACACCTCCGGGACCAGCGGCCGCCCGAAAGGTGCCCTGCACTCGCAGCGCAATCTGCTCGCCGTCGTCGACTATCAACGCCTCAACGACGCGGTCATCGACGAGTTCTGCGGGCGCACATACGATCCCGATACTCCGAGTAGGTCCCGACACCTGCTGACCTCGCCGCTGTTCCACATCGCGAGCCTGCACAACCTGGTGGTGCCGCGCCTGGCGACCGGCGGTGCGGTGATCATGAACCGGGGTGCCTTCGACGCCGAGACCGTGCTGGCCCTCATCGAGCGTGAGCGGGTCACCAACTGGGGTGCGGTACCGACGATGGCGGCACGTCTGCTCGAGGTCGCCGACACCGACCGCTTCGACCTGTCGTCGCTGACCGCGTTCGCGCTGGCGTCGGCGCCGTCGTCGATCGCCCTCAAGGGGCGGTTGCAGGAGACCTTCGCCTTTGCCCGCAATGCTCTGGTCGACAGTTACGGCCTGACCGAGTTCAGCACCGCCGTGTCCGTGGCGACCCCGCTCGACATCGCCGCCTTTCCCGGCACGCTCGGCCGGCCGATCATCACCGTCGACGTCGAGATCCGCGATCCGCTGGGAGTCCCCGTCGCCGACGGAGTCGAGGGCGAGGTGTGTGTCCGCAGCCCGTTCGTGATGCTCGGCTACTGGGAGGACGAGTCGGCGACCCGTGCGGCGATCGACTCCGAACGCTGGTTGCGCACAGGCGATCACGGCGTGATGGAGGACGGGCGTCTGCGGTTGTCGGGGCGCCGGTCGGATCTGATCCTGCGCGGCGGGGAGAACATCTATCCCACCGAGATCGAGCAGTGCCTCGACGAGCACCCGGATGTGGCCGAGTGTGCCGTCCTCGGGGTCGCCCACCCCGATCTCGGCCAGGAGGTGGCCGCGGTGGTGGTTCTACATCCCGGGGCCGAGGTCACCCCGGAGCAGTTGGGCGAGTTCGCAGCCGAACGGCTGGCCTACTTCAAGGTTCCCACGCAGTGGCGGATCACCGACGAGGTGTTGCCCCGCAATGCAACCGGGAAGATCATGCGGCGTCGAATCCAGGCGTGAGCCGGTCGGTGCACACCGTCGTTCGTCAGCCGGTGGTGTGCACCGACATCCGCACCAGCAGGAGGTCGCAGGCCGACCGGATGTCGGCCTCGGCGTCGGGCACGGTGATGCGGTCGTTGAGGCATGACTGCAGGACACCGAGCCACAACTGGGTGAGCAGCCGGACGGCGGTGCTGTCGTCGTCGGTGGGTTCGCTCACCCCGGCTGCCGTCAGCAGGATCGCCCAGAACTCCTGCTCGACCTTCGCGGTGTCGGGCACCACGGCCGAGTTCGCGCTGGCGTTGGATTGGATCATCGCATTCGCGAGCAGCGGTCGCCGCAGCAGCGAGCGTGTGGCCCGCACCAGCACCGCATAGATCGCATCGGTGCCGACCACACCGTCGGGCGGCCTGCGTTCGAGCGCTTCCTGGATGTGGCGGATCTCCTCGAGCATCACCGCGACGAACAGGTGGGTCTTGGACGGGAAGTAGCGGTAGAGCGTCGCGATCGCCACGTCGGCGCGCCTGGCGACCTCCTGCATCTGCACCCGGGCGAGCTCGTGGTCGGTGGCCAGTTCCGAGGCCGCCGCGAGCATGCGGACATGGCGTGCCCGTTGGCCTTCCGAATTCGGTTCGGCCGCATCCCTGACCTCGGCGATCCTGGGCACCGGTCATCCTCCTGGTCTTCTGTGGACCCCTTCGCGAACAGTAGTCGTCTGGTGTCACAGCCATTGGCAGGGGTCGGCGAGCAGGTGGTCGAGGGTGTTCGGCGGCCACGCCGACCCCGGTTCCGCCATCGGTGGGCCCACCTGGTCACGAGCGCGGCGCCGGCCGATCGCGTCGGGGTACAGGGCGCGGGTGAGGACGCGAACCGCGTGCACCACGAGCGGCGCGACCTGCCTCAGGCGCAGCGGCTGTTCATCACCGCACAGCGAGATGCCCGCCACCGGACCGTCGGGGCCGCGGACGGCCGCACCCACGCAACCGATCCCGCGCAACGACTCACCGTACTCGAAGGCCAGGCCGTTGCGCTGTCGGATGCGGTTGAGTTCGTGGTGCAGCGCAGGAAGATCCGGGATGGTGCGCCCGGTGTAACGGTTGAGCTGCTCTGGGTACAGTGCGTCGACCCGTTCGGGATCGGTCCAGGCCAGCACCGCCTTGCCGCAGGCCGTGGAGTAGGCGGGGACGCGGCCACCCACCCGCGAGGGCACCGATGTGGCCGCCCGCCCGCCGATCTTGTCGAGGTAGAAACTCTCGCCACCGTCGAGCACCGACAGGTGCACCACCATCCCGGTCTGGATGTGCAGGTCGTGCAGGATCGGCGCGGCGGCCTCCCGTAACGGTGTGTGACCGGCGTGGCCACCGAATCCGATGGCGCGCCACCCCATCCGGTAGCCCGACGACACGTGCTCCATCCAGTCGAGCCGAACCAGCTGGTCGAGGATCCGATGCACCGTCGACCGCGGCAGACGCGTGCGGTCGGCGACCTCCTCGAGGGTGAGCCGCTGCGTCGGACCGTCGAAGGCGTCGACGATCAGGGTCATCCGCTCCAGCATGGACGGCAGGTCACGCCGTGTGCCGGTGTCGATGACGCTCATGATGCCTCCAAGAACCAACCCGGCCGGCCCCCGCCGCCCGACCTTCAAAAGTGAAATGAATTCTTGTTAGGATAGCAGCCAGAGTGACGTGGAGCACATCGAACGAGGTGGCGACAGGCCATGGCCGCGCTACGGAGATTTCGACACGGGTCCTCGCCCACTCGGCTCGGTCCCGGCTCAATCAGCGAAGTTGCTCCAGCTCGATCATCCACTGGTTGTTGGTGGTTGAGCCGACGAGGAGCGAAGCGACGAGTCGAGTCGAAACCTCAGACAGCCGAACTCGCCATCACAACCACCCCGAACAGCAACGCTCCGTTGACAAGTCAAGCCGAAACCCCGCCGAGCACAGCTCGATAATCC
>NZ_BCNF01000029.1 GCF_001485495.1 Gordonia desulfuricans NBRC 100010
CTCAATCATCAACCGGCCGTCGACAAGTCGAGTCGAAACCTCAGACAGCCGAACTCGCCAACGCAACCACCTCAGAGGTGGTCACCGACATCGTCGACTCACCAGATTTCGACACGGGTCCTCACCTTTCCGGCTCGGTCCCGGCTCAATCAGCGAAGTCGCTCCAGCTCGATCATCAACCGGCCGTGGCCGTGATCGGTGTGATGGGAACTCAGACTCCGGCGTTCGCGTCGGCCTTCTTCTTGAGCTCGAGTGCGATGTCGATGAGCTGGTCTTCCTGTCCGCCGACGAGCTTGCGGTTGCCTGCCTCGATCAGGATCTCCGCGGCGGAGACCCCGTAGCGTTCGGCATGTCCCTCGGCGTGCTTGAGGAAGCTCGAATAGCAACCGGCGTAGCCCATCATCATCGCCGAACGGTCGACGAGGCATTCGCTCGGCATGGCCGGACGGACCACATCCTGTGCGGCGTCGGCGATCTTCATGAAGTCGACGCCGGTGGTGATGCCGAGTTTGTCGCAGACACCGACGAAGGCCTCGGTGGGTGTGTTGCCGGCCCCGGCACCGAAGCGTCGGATGGACCCGTCGATCTGCTGGGCACCGGCCCGGATCGCGTTGATCGAATTGGCCACGGCGATATCGAGATTCTCGTGTCCGTGGAAGCCGACCTGCGCGTCGTCACCGAGTTCGGCGACGACGGCCTGCACGCGCACGGTGACGTCCTCGAGCACGAGCGCTCCGGCCGAGTCGACGACGTAGACACACTGGCATCCGGCGTCGGCCATGATCCGGGCCTGCTGCGCGAGCACCTCCGGCGGCTGCGAGTGGCTCATCATCAGGAAACCGACGGTCTCGAGTCCCAGGTCGCGGGCGAGTCCGAAGTGCTGGATCGACACGTCGGCCTCGGTGCAGTGCGTGGCGATCCGGCAGATCTGGCCGCCGTTGTCCTGGGCGGCGCGGATGTCGTCCTTGGTACCCAGACCGGGCAGCATCAGGAACGCGATCTTGGCCCGTTTGGCGGTCTCTGCTGCCGCCTTGATGAGCTGTTGCTCAGGTGTTTTGGAGAAACCGTAGTTGAACGACGACCCGCCGAGTCCGTCACCGTGGGTCACCTCGATCACCGGGACACCGGCGTCGTCGAGCGCGCCGACGATGGAGCGCACCTCCTCCTCGGTGAACTGGTGGCGCTTGTGGTGACTACCGTCGCGCAGCGACGAGTCGGTGATCCGGATGTCGAGGGTGTCGGAATACTTACGCGCGTCGGCCATCAGGTCTGTGCTCATGCGCTCGCTCCCATCTTCTGCTTGGCGATCTCCTCGCCCACCTTGGTGGCCGCGGCGGTCATGATGTCGAGGTTGCCGGCATAGGGCGGCAGGAAGTCGCCCGCACCCTCCACCTCGACGAAGATCGACACGCGTGCGTGTCCGCCGTTGAGGACGCTCGGCGGGTCGAACTGGGGGTCCTGTAACAGCCGATAGCCGGGTACGTACGACTGGATCTCTTTCTCCCGCTTGTGGATCGATTCGGCGATCGCATCGGTGTCGGCATCGTCGGGGATCGCGCAGAAAATGGTGTCGCGCATGATCATCGGCGGGTCGGCCGGGTTGAGGATGATGATCGCCTTGCCGCGGGTGGCCCCACCGATGGTCTCGATGCCCTTCGACGTGGTGCGGGTGAACTCGTCGATGTTGGCGCGGGTACCCGGTCCGGCCGAGACCGACGCCACCGACGCCACGATCTCCGCGTAGGGCACCGGGACCACCGAGCTCACCGCGTGGACCATCGGGATGGTCGCCTGACCACCACAGGTGATCATGTTGGTGTTGGGCGCGTCGAGGTGCTCGCGCAGATTGGCCGGCGGGACCACCGCGGGACCGACGGCCGCCGGGGTGAGGTCGATCGCCACGATCCCGGCCGCCTCGTACTTCGGTGCGTACTCACGGTGTACGTAGGCCGAGGTGGCCTCGAAGATCAGGTCCGGACGTTCCGACGACGCGAGCAGTTCGTCGGCGCCGCCGCTCATCGTGATCAGGCCGTGGTCGGCCGCACGTTTCATGCCTTCGGAGTCGGCGTCGATCCCCACCATCCAGCGGGGTTCGATCACCTCCGAACGCTCCAACTTGTACATCAGATCGGTACCGATGTTGCCCGATCCGATGATCGCTGCAGTCAATGCCGCCACGGGCCACCTCCTAGAAGTGAAAGTCCAGAATTTTGTTGTCGGTCATATGAATTCGCCGTCTCTTGGTCGGCGCAGATGGTCAGATGAAGTCGAGGGAAACCGAACCCAACCCCGCGAACTCCGCCACGAAACGATCCCCCGCCACCACATCGATCGCCCGCGTCGCCGTCCCCGGCAACACCACATCACCCGCACGCAACCGCACCCCGAAACCCTCCACCTTCCGCGCCAACCACGCCACCGCCGTCAACGGATCCCCCAACACCGCCGACGAATTCCCCTCCGCCACGACCTCACCGTTACGGTGCAACACCGCATCCACATCAGCCACCGCGATCTCACCGATCGGGACCCGACCCTCCCCCAACACCCACCCACACGACGACGCATTATCCGCAATCGTGTCGCACAACGTGATCTCCCAATCCCGAATCCGCGAATCGATCAACTCGATCGCCGGCACCACCCACTCCACCGCCTCCACCACATCCGCATTCGTACACCCCGCCCCCGGCAGATCCGCCCCCAACACAAACCCCACCTCCACCTCCACCCGCGGAAAACACAACCGCGACGAATCCACCGGCACCGACTCGAAAAACCGCATCTCATCGAGCAGATGACCATAATCCGGCTCATCGACCCCCATCATCTTCTGCATCGCCTCCGACGCCAGACCCACCTTGTGACCGGCCACCGACGCCCCCGCACCCAACCGCCGACGAACATTGATCAACTGGATCTCATACGCATCCACCACATCCAGACCCGCATACACATCCGACGGCCGACCGATCGCCGACGCCGACCTCTCCGCATCCCACAGATCCTGGGCGATCTGCGCCCGAACTACCTGGTCGACGGCCACATTGTCCTCGCTCTCCAAAGTGTGAACGTGTTCTAGTTTAGAACACGTTCCAGTTTTGGTCACGGGTCCCCGGCGAGGCAGCAGCGCCGCCGCCCCGGGCCGAGTCCCGGCGCCCGGCGGACACTCGGCGTAGAGTTGCCAGAACGACCAGTCTGTCTACCGTGAGAGGGTATGCCCCCGTCGTACTCAGTGCGGCCAAACTTGCCGGCGTGACCACCTCCAACGCGGTTACGACCCGATGCACGCTGCGGGGATTTCGACACGGGTCCTCGCCCATCCGGCTCGGTCCCGGCTCAATCATCAACCGGAGATTCTCACCCAAACAGCCACCGGCCGTTGATGGTTGAGCCGACGAGGAGCGAAGCGACGAGACGAGTCGAAACCCCAGACAGCCGAAGTCGCCAACGTGACCACCCCAATCAGCAACAGTCCGTTGATGGTTGAGCCGACGAGGAGCGAAGCGACGAGACGAGTCGAAAACTCCGACGGCCAAACTCGCCAACGTGACCACCTCCGACGTCGTCACCACCCAGCCCACGCTGCAGAGATTTCGACACGGGTCCTAGCCCTTCCGGCTCGGTCCCGGCTCAATCATCAACCGGAGATTCTCACCCAAACAGCCACCGGCCGTAGATGGTTGAGCCGACGAGGAGCGAAGCGACGAGACGAGTCGAAACCTCCGACGGCCGAACTCACCAACGGGACTCACGGATCACTTCCGCCGCCAGTGCATGTGCTTCCGGGTTGCCGTCGAGTGCCCGGCTGGTCCGGCGTTGCGCACGCCAGCCGGTGTCGGTCCGGGCCAGCTCCCAGCGGTGGGCGGTGGCCCGGGCGACGAGGAATCGCTTGTCGTCGCGCACCACGAGCAGCGAGTATCCGACGGCGACCGCGGTGTCGCCGTCGAGCCGGATGTGTACCGGCCCGAGCACGTGTGCACATCCGGTCGCGACGATCCCCTGGTGCGCACGGGAGTTCACCATGTCGGCGATCGCGCCCTGCCCGTCCATGAACCAGCCGTCGACGTCGTAGACACCGTCGGGTGTCCACAGGTCGGCGACGGCGGCGGCGTCGCCGTCGTCGACGAGGGGGCCGTACGAGGCGATCAGGTCACGGATGGCCCGCTCGTCCTCGAGTGACTGCAGTCGATTCTCCAGTGCCGCAAGACGTGCGACGAGATCGTCGGTCATGGTGTCATCGCCTCCAGCGCGTACATGTCGGCGAGCGCGGCGAGCTGCTCGCGATAGTGGTCGACCGAATCGGCGGTGAACCCGGCGACGACCCGGGTCGCGCCGACCTCACCGAGGCGGCCGATCCGGTCGCGGACCCGGTCCGGCTCACCGATCGGATCGAGCCCGCCGACGGCGAGGACGACGTCGAAGCCGGCGGGCAGATCGAACTCGCCGAGCATCGCGGCCAGTTCCCGGCCACCGAGTGCGAACGGCAGCCACCCGTCGCCCAGTTCGACGGCACGCCGGAGCGAGCGTCGCGTCCGTCCCCCCACCCAGAGCGGAATCGGGTGCGCGGCACAGGGATCGACCACCATGTCGACGTAGTCGTGGGATCGGCCGTGGAACTCCACCACGTTCCGGCCGAGTGATGACCGCAGTGCGCGCATCGCGTCGTCGGCGCGGGCACCGCGGTCGTCGAAGGAGGCGCCGAGCAGGTCGAACTCCTCGCGCAGCGATCCGACCCCCACCCCGAGCGTGACGCGGCCCCCGCTGATCTCATCGAGGGTCCCGTAGCGTTTGGCGATCTCGAGCGGGTGGTGATAGCCGAGCACCAGCACCTGGGTGACCAGCCCGATCCGGCGGGTGCGGGCGGCGAGAAACCCGAAGGTCGACAACGGATCCCAGTAGGTGCCGCCGCGCTCGCGGGCCACCTCCACCGGCACCGCGACATGTTCACTGCAGGTGAGGAAGTCGTAGCCGAGCGCATCGGCGTCGGCGGCGATCGCGGCGAGTTCGGCGATCCCGGCGCCGGACTCCCACTCGCCGTGCGCTCCCGGATAGCGGGTGACGATCGGGGACGCCACCCCCACCTTCGGCGGTGGCGAACTCATCGCGACGCATCCGCGCGGGGGACGAGCCGACGCATCATCTCGTGTGCGCGCAGCACGATGGTGGCGCGATCGGCACCGTTGCGGGCCTCGACGTGTCCGGCGTTCTCGCCGACCACCCACACCGGGCCGTCTGCCAGATGCGCGAGCCCCTCCGCGGCGACGTCGTCGGGCTCGCTCACGATCATGCCGGGGATGTCGAGGTTCAGTCCGGCCCGCTCCATCGCCGGGGTGCGGGTCACCCCGAGGACCAGCTCCAGTACGTCGACACCGTGTTCGCGCAGCTCCAGCCACAGCGACTCGGCGAAGATCCGGCCGAACGCCTTGGACGCCGCGTACACACTCTGCCCCACCGCGCCGAGGTATCCGTTCATCGACCCGACCAGCACGATCGCTCCCCGACCCGACTCCTTCATCGCCGCCCCGAAGTGATGGACCAGCGCCAGCGGGGTGGACACGTTGAGGTCGAGCACCGTCCGGAAGCCGTCGAGATCACCGTCGACGAACTCCCCGCCGTGGCTGTTGGCGCCCGCGTTGTAGATCAGCATGCCGACATCGAGGCCGGCGGTTGCCTCGACGATCTGTCCCACCGAGCCGGGTGCGGCGAGGTCGACGGCCAGGGTGCGCACCTGCACCCCCTTCGCCTGTACCTCGGCCTGCACCTGTGCCAGCGGGCCCGGCTTGCGGGCGATCAAGACCAGGTTGACCCCGGCGTCGGCGAGCCGGTGGGCGAAGCATGCCCCCACACCCTCCGACCCACCGGCGATGACCGCCCAGGCACCGTACTCACGCAGTTCTCGCATGCCGCATTCCTCTCGAGGCTCGCGCGCACTCGTCCCGGCGCGCGCACCATCTAGTCGTACCCACTGGCGCACCGTTTCTGCAACGTGTTCTAATTCTGAATGAGAACACGTTCCACCAGTGGCACACGAAGGGACCATTCATGACCGAGAGCTACGACGTCATCGTCGTCGGCGCCGGTGCCGCGGGCCTGTCCGCCGCCATCACCGCCGCCGCGCAGGGGTTGCGCACGGTGATCATCGAGAAGTCCCCGTACTGGGGCGGCTCCACCTCCCGCTCCGGCGGCGGTGTCTGGATTCCCGGCAACTCCGTCCTGCAGCGCGACGGCGTCCCCGACGACCGCGAACTCGCCCGCCAGTACGTGCACGCGATCATCGGTGACCATGCCCCGGCCGAGAAGATCGACACCTACATCGACCGCGGCGCCGAGGCCCTCGACTTCCTGATGGCCCACGCCCCGCTGGAACTCGAATGGGTCAAGAACTACTCCGACTACTATCCGGAGGCACCCGGCGGACGCCTCGGCGGACGCAGCGTGGAACCCAAGCCCTTCGACGCCCGCGCCCTCGGCGCCGACCTCGACACCCTGCACCCCCAGTACACCAAGGCACCGCTGAACATGGTTGTGCTGCAGTCGGACTACCGCTGGCTCAACACCGGACTGCGACACTGGCGCGGCCCGCTGCGGATGGCCAAGGTGGGCGGCCGGTTCTTCTGGGCGCGCTCACGCGGCAAGAAGCTCATCGCGATGGGTGCGGCACTGGCCGCCGAACTGCTGCTCGGTGTGCGCAAGGCCGGTGTGCCGCTGAAGCTCTCGACCGGTCTGGTCGATCTGATCACCGAGAGCGACCGCGTCGTCGGCGTGATCGCCGAGCACGAGGGCACCCGGATCGAGATGCGCGCCGACCGTGGCGTGATCCTCGCCTGCGGCGGATTCGAGCACAACGTCGAGATGCGCAAGAAGTACCAGCGCGCGCCGATCGGCTCGGACTGGACCACCGGCGCACCCTCGAACACCGGTGACGGCATCAATGCCGGACTCAAGATCGGCGCCACGGTGTCGTTGATGGACGACGCCTGGTGGGGTCCCACCATCCCGCTGCCCCGTGGCCCCTGGTTCGCGCTGTCCGAGCGTGCGGTCCCGGGAACCTTCATGGTCAACGAGCGCGGCGAACGATTCATGAACGAATCGCTGCCGTATGTCGAAGCGGTACACCACATGTACGGCGGCGAGTTCGGTCAGGGCGACGGCCCCGGCGCCAACGTCCCGGCCTGGATGGTGTTCGACCAGCGCTGCCGCAACCGCTACCTGTTCGCCGGTGTCAACGCGCGCCAGCCCCTGCCCAAGAAGTGGTTCGAATCCGGCGTGGTGGTCAAGGCCGCCACCCTCGAGGCGCTGGCCGAGAAGATCGGTGTACCCGCAGATGCGTTGCGTACCACCACCGATCGTTTCAACGGCTTCGCCCGTGCCGGCGTCGACGAGGACTTCGGTCGCGGCACCAGCGGATACGACCACTACTACGGCGACATCACCAACAAGCCCAATCCGAGCCTCGGCGCGGTCGACAAGGCCCCGTTCTACGCGGTCAAGATGGTGCCCGGCGATCTCGGCACCAAGGGCGGCATCGACACCGACTCGCACGCCCGCGCGCTGCGCGCCGACGGTTCGGTGATCGACGGCCTCTACGCCGCGGGCAACACCAGCGCTCCGGTGATGGGTCACACCTACGCCGGCCCCGGCGCCACCATCGGCCCGGCGATCGTCTTCGGCTATCTCGCCGCACTCGACTGCGCCTCGCCCGCCGACGCCGAAACAGCCTCGGCGACCGGCACATCCGGACCGAACAAGGAGAACTGAGCATGCCGATCGACCTGTCCGTGGCGCTCGGTGCCGAACTGCCCGAGGTGTCGTTCGCGTGGTCGGCGTCGGATGTGGCGCTCTATCACCTCGCGGTGGGCGCGGCGGCCGACCCGCTCGACTCCGCGGGTCTGGCCTACGTCGACGACGCGGACCCCAAGGTGCTGCCCACCTTCACCACCGTCGCCGAGTCCTTCCACGCCGTCGAGGCCCCCAAGGTGAGCTTCCCCGGCATCGAGATCGACCTGGCCAAGGTGGTCCACGGCAGCCAGCAGATCACCCCGCACCGCCCGATCCCCGCGTCGGGAAAGGCCACCGTGCGCACCACCATCGCCGAGATCCAGGACAAGGGATCGGCGGCGGTGATCGTGCAGGAGAAGGTCGCCACCGGCGAGGACGGCCTGCCGCTGTGGACCGCGCGCTCGTCGATCTTCGCCAAGGGCGAGGGCGGCTTCGGCGGTGAGCGCGGGTCGTCGACCAGGGTGACCTACCCCGACCGCACCCCCGACCACCGGATCTCGGTGCCGACCCTGCCGAATCAGGCTCTGCTGTACCGACTGTGCGGTGACCGCAATCCGCTGCACTCGAGCCCGGAGTTCGCCGCGAAGGCCGGCTTCGACCGGCCGATCCTGCACGGCCTGTGCACCTACGGGACGGTGTGCCGCGCCGTCGTCGACGCCGTACTCGGCGGTGACGTCACCGCGGTGGCCGACTTCTCGGCGACCTTCGCCGGCGTCGTCTTTCCCGGCGAGACACTCACCGTCGCCATCTGGGACGAGGGCGATCGGCTGCTGACCACCGCCACCGTCGCCGACCGTCAGGATGCCCCGGCGCTGGGCAATGTGGTCCTCGTCCGCGGCTGACCGGCAATCTCGGTCGGGCCGACTATCCTGCTCTGGGATCGGTCACATCAGGTGATCGCCATCCGACCGGAATCCGTCACCGACGAGGAGAACCTTGATGAGTGATTCGCTGCAGTCCTTGCTCGACACCAACCGCGCGGCCGTGGTCGACGACCTCGTGGGGGTGATCGACGGCCAGGTCTCGGCGCAGAAGGGTCTCGGTGGCGCCGCGGTCAAGGCCGCCTACGCGACGGCCCAGAAGGTCAAGCCCGACATCGTCGCCAAGGCCACCAACATGATGCTGCCGGACTTCGTCGCCGCGCTGCAGCCGTTCTGGGATGCCAAGCCCGCGGGCACCGCATTCGGTGATCATCTGGCCGCCGACTCCGACGCCGCCGCCGAGGCACTGCTCGCGGTGACCGACGCGCAGGCCGAGAACGCCAAGGCACCCCTGGCCAGGGCCTACGGCTCGCTGCGCGGCAAGGCGAAGGGCTATGTCGCCGACGCACTGCCCGCCGTCGGCGCAGCCATCGAGAAGAACGCGTGACCCACTCGCCGCGTCGTCACCGTCGGGAACACCCCGGCGGGGCGGCGCGGCGAGCCGTTTCTCAGGCTGCGGTGACGACGATCAGGACCAGCGTCAAGACCACGCCGATCAGTGCGACCAGCATCGTCAGGACGCGCCAGATGTGCAGACGCACGGTCTGGGTGTCGGTGGATTGTGAAGAGGCAACCGGTGCGGCCATGATCTCCCACTTTCGCTTGGCCGGGACCCGCGGATGACTATCGTGCATCCCAGGTTTGTGACTCCAGTGATAAATGTGTCACACGTTGCGCGTGGTGTCTCGCTCTCCGGCTCGCGTGTCGTATTTCGCCTGCACGGGCTGTGGAATGGACGCATGTGCGAACCGGGGGCAATCGAACAGTGGGGCAGAAGACAATGATCCAGCGACTCAAGGCCGTCGACCTCCGCTCGGCGTGGCTGATCCTCATCGCCTGTGCGTCGGTGAGCATGGTGGTCGCGGCGATGGCCGCACTCAACACCGCCCTCGCCGACATCGCGATCGACCTCAACGCCGACACCGGCCAGATGACCTGGATCGCCGACGGCTACACCCTCGCGCTGGCCGCGATGCTGTTGCCGGCCGGCGCGATCGGTGACCGCTTCGGCCGCCGTGAACTGCTGATCGCCGGGCTCGTCGTCTTCGCGATCGGCTCACTCGTGGCGATCTGGGCGGTCGACCCCACCCAGCTGATCATCACCCGGATCATCGCCGGCATCGGCGCCGCATTCATCATGCCGACGACGTTGTCGCTGATCACCTCCGGTGTGCCCGAAGACAAACGCAGCCTCGGCATCAGCATCTGGGCCGCGATCGCCGGTGCGGGCGCCATCGCCGGGTTCTTCGTCTCCGGCATCCTCCTCGAGTTCTTCTCGTGGCATTCGATCTTCATCACCTTCGCGGTGTCGGCGGTGGTCAGTGCACTGCTGTGCCTGACCATCGGCACCTCGCGCGATCAGCACCCGAAACGGTTCGACTTCATCGGGTCGATCATCTCCATCCTGGCGATCGCCGGCGTGGTCTTCGGCCTGCTCGAGGCCCCGCACCGCGGCTGGGACGACGCCCTGGTGCTCATCACCCTGATCGGCGGCCTGCTGCTCGCCGCGGTGTTCTGCGTCGTCGAACTGCGTCTCGACAACAAACTGCTCGACGTCCGGCTGTTCACCAACCGGGCCTTCGGTGCCGGGTCGCTGGCCGTCGCACTCCAGTTCTTCGCCTCCTTCGGCGCGTTCTATCTGCTGCTGCAGCGTCTGCAGCTGGTGTTCGGCTACTCCCCGCTCGGTTCGGCGTTCGCACTGATGCCGATGGTGCTCGGGGTGAGTGTGTTCGCACTGCTGGGCAACTGGATCGCGGTGCGGTTCGACTCGCTGCGCTTCGTCCTCGGCGGCGGCATCTTCATCGCCGGTGTCGGATTGCTGCTGATCGGGCTGATCGACTACGACACCTACTGGACGCTGGCATGGATGCTCGCGGTGTGTGCGATCGGTATCGGCCTGTCGACCGCACCGTCGACCACCGCGATCATGTCCAACACACCCCTGGACAATCAGGGCGTGGGGTCGGCGGTCAACGACACCGCCCGCGAGATCGGCGCCGCGATCGGCATCGCCCTGGCCGGCAGCCTCCTCGCCGCCGGATACGCGCACCGGATCGGTTCCACCGCCGACGCCGCCCGCGAACAGCTCACCGCCGCCGGGGAGCAACAGATCGCCGCCGGTGACACCGCGGGCGGCCAGATGATCATCGCGCAGGCCGGCGACGCCGCCGACCGGATCACCCGATCGCTGGCCGAGGCCACCGAGGTCGCCCGACGGCTGCCCGGGGCCCTCGGCGACCAGATCCTGGAGGGCGCCCGGAATGCCTTCGTCGACCCGATGAACCAGGCCTGCGTGGTGCTCGGTGCCGTGTTGCTCGTCGGCTCGGTGGCGATCACGGTGATCTCCCCGCGTCAGGTGGTCACCCTCGAGGCCTTCATCGGCGAGACCCACCCCGACCCCGGTGAGACCGACCCCGACGCGACCGATCCCGACGACCGGCACACCGATGACCCGCAGCCCGATCCGGAACCCGAGCGGACCCCCGCGTCACAGCCGGACTGAAGCGATGACCCCCCATGCTTGCTGATCCCCTGCCCGGTGTCGTTCCGAGTGGCATTGCCCTGCCCGGGGTTTCACTGTCCGGGGTTTCGCCGTCCGGGGTTTCGCCGTCCGGGGTTTCGCTGTCCGGGGTTTCGCTGTCCGGGGTTTCGCTGTCCGGGGTTTCGCTGTCCGGGGAACGGCGGTGCTGACCGCCGACAGCGTTCTCGGCACCGTCCTCGCGGTGTGCGCGCTGGTGGCGGTGATCGGGGTCGCGGTGTGGGCCACCCGGATTCCGGCCGCCGTCGTCGCCGTCCCGGCGGCCGTGCTGCTGGCAGTGCTCGGGGTGGTCTCGTGGGGGCAGATCGGCACCGAGCTCGAGTTCATCGGCCCCACCATCGGATTCCTCGCCGCGATGCTGGTGATCGCCGAGGTGTGTGCCCGGACCGGGGTGTTCGCCTGGATCGGCGCCGTCCTCGCCCGATCCAGCCGGGGATCGCCGACACGTCTGCTCGGACTGGTGTTCGCGGCGGCGGCCGTGACCACCGCCGTGCTGTCGATCGACACGACGATCGTCCTGCTCACCCCGGTCGCGGTGGCCACCGCCCGCCGGATCGGCGCCCGGGTCACGCCGGTCGGGGCGGCCACCGCACATCTGGCCAACAGCGCCTCGACGTTGCTTCCCGTCTCCAATCTGACCAATCTGCTGGCGTTCTCGGCCACCGGCCTCGGATTCCTGGGATTCGCCGGGCTGATGGCCGGACCGTGGGTGGCCGCGATCGTGGTGGAGTACCTGCTGTTCCGGTGGTTCTTCGCCGACCAGCTGCGCCCTCCCCGCGACGCCGACCGCCCGGCCGACACCGCCGGCACCGTCCGCCGCCCCCCGATCGGCACACTGATCGCATTGGGGCTGATCCTGGTCGGGTTCGTCGTCGCCGAGCCGCTCGGCGTGCCGCTGGCGGTGGTGGCCGCGATCGGTGCGGTCGTGATGGTCGCACCGCTGATGCGTCGCACCCCGTTGTCGACGACGGTGCGCGTGGTGCGGGCGGCGAACATCGGGTTCCTCGCCTTCGTCGCCGCCCTCGGTGTGATCATCCTGCCGATCCGGCTGGGCCCCATCGGTGACGCGATCGCCACCCTGATCCCGTCCGGCACGCAGCTGTGGGCGCTGCTGGCCGTGGCCGCACTGGCCGCGGTGATCGCGAACCTGCTCAACAACCTGCCCGCGACGCTGCTGTTGCTGCCGATGGTGGCCCACGAACCGGGGCTGGCCCTGGCGATGCTGCTCGGGGTGAACATCGGCCCCAACCTCGGCTACTTCGGGTCCCTCGCCAACCTGTTGTGGCGCGACCTCATGCACCGGCACACCGCAGCCCCGACCACGCGGCGGTTCCTGTTGCTCGGGACCGTGACGGTGCCACCGACACTGGTGGCGGCCGTCGTCGCATTGTGGGCGGGGCTGCGGGTTCTGGGTTGACGTGCCGGCCGGTTCAGGCCGGTGTGGGCTGTTCGGCCGATGCCGCGGTGGACTTGGCCCAGCGGTAGTCGGCCTTGCCGGCCGGGGTGCGCTTGACCTCCTCCACGAACACGACGGTGCGCGGAACCTTGTATCCGGCAAGCGATTCCCGGCAGAACGCCTGGATGTCGTCGATCGAGGGCTCGGTCATTCCGTCGGCGATCCGGGCGACCGCGGCCACCCGCTGGCCGTACCGGTCGTCGGGTACCGGAACCACGAGGGCGTCGGCGATCGCCGGGTGGGCGTGCAGGACGGCCTCGACCTCCTCGGCGTACACCTTCTCGCCACCGGTGTTGATGCACTGCGAGCCGCGGCCGAGGAAGACGATGGTGCCGTCGGCCTCCACCGTGCCCATGTCGCCGAGGATCGAGATCCGCCGGCCGTCGGGCAGGGTCGGGAAGGTGCGCGCCGACTTCTCCTCGTCCTTGTAGTAGCCGAGCGGCACGTTGCCGATGCGCGCGATGTAGCCGACGTCGCCCGATCCGGGCTCGATCGGGGTGAGCCGCTCGTCGACGACCATCATGCGATCGGTCGGCGGGACGGTGAGGTTGCCGTTGTCGTCCATCATGATCTCGCCGTCGTTGCCCGACTCCGAGGCCCCGAAGTTGTCGCGCAACATCAGGTCCGGTTTGAGTGCGAGGAACCGTTCCCGGTTGTGGTGCGACCAGATCGCGCCGCCGGAGGTCACCGAGAACAGCGACGACAGGTCGATCTCGTCCTTGCGGCGCTCCATCTCCTCCACCAGCGGCATCCCCATGGCGTCGCCGACGATGAGCACGATCTGCACCTGTTCGGGCCCGATGAGACCGGCGATACCGGACGGGTCGAAGTCGCGCATCAGCACCAGCCGGCCACCGAGGGTGAAGAAGGTGAACAGCGAGTACGACGCGGCGCCGTGCATCAGCGGGGCGGCCAGCAGGAATGCGATGGACGGGAAATCCTTGACCGCGGTGCCGATCTCGGCGAGATCCTTGCGCGGGTCGCCGTACGGGTTGCCACCGGAGATGGGCTTGCGGAAGAAGTCGTCGTGGCGCCACATGACCCCCTTCGGGTAGCCGGTGGTGCCGCCGGTGTAGATCAGATACAGCTCGTCGCCGGTTCGCGGCTCGAAGTCGCGTGCCTCGGACTTGCCGGCCTCCTCGGCGAACGGCACGATCGCCACCCGGCGTCCGTCGGGGAGATCGGCTGCGGCGGCGGACAGTTCGTCGACGATGTCACCGATGACGAACACGGTGCGCAGTTCGGGGAGTTCCCCCATCAGGGCGGCGACGCTGCGCTGATGCTCGGGCAGTTCCACGATGATGCCGCGCGAGTCGGAGTTGTCGAAGATGTACTGCAGTTCCGGATCGGTGTAGCGGTAGTTGACGTTGACCGGCACCGCACGCATCTTGAGTACGCCGAGCAGGCTGGTGACGTGCTCGACGCTGTTCTTGAGGAACAGCGAGACGTGGTCGGCGGCACCGATGCCGTTGTCCAGCAGCAGATGTGCGACGCGGTTGGCCAGACGGTCCAGTTCCGGGTAGCTGATCTGGCGGCCCTCGTAGCTCAGTGCGATGCGATCGGGGACGGCGTCGGCGACGGTCTCGAACACATCGGCCAGGTTGAACTTGGTCTCGGCGGCGGATTCTGGGCTCATTGGTCGAACTCCTCGGGGCCTCGAATGTCGGAGATGGGAAGTGTCTGAGGTGGAATCGGGAAGGGGCTGATGGGATCTGCGGTCGGAGGAGGGGAAGTGGTGTGGGTGTGGGCGGTTCAGGGTGCGGTCAGCACCAGACCGCTGGTGGGGACGCCGGTGCCGGCGGTCACCACCACGCGGGCGGCCTCGGGAACCTGGTTCACCGAGTCGCCACGGAGCTGGCGAACGGCCTCGGCGATGCCGTTCATACCGTGGATGTATGCCTCGCCGAGCTGTCCGCCGTGGGTGTTGAGCGGCAGGCGGCCACCCACCTCGAGTGCGCCGGGTTCGGCGACGAAATCCTTTGCCTCACCGCGTCCGCAGAAGCCGAGCTCCTCCAGTTGCAGCAAGGTGTACGGGGTGAAGTGATCGTAGAGGATCGCGGCGTCCATGTCCTCGGGTCGCAGTCCCGACTGCTTCCACAGCTGACGACCGACCAGCCCCATCTCGGGCAGGGCCGCGAGATCGTCACGGTAGTAGCTGGTCATGATGAACTGGTCCTGGGCACTGCCCGCCGCGGCACCGGCGATCACCGCCGGGCGATGCGGGAGGTCTCTGGCCTTCTCCGCCGACACCACCACGATCGCCACACCCCCGTCGGATTCCTGGCAGCAGTCGAGCAGGTGCAGTGGTTCGGCGATGTAGCGCGAGGACTGGTGGTCGTCGAGGGTGATCGGCTTGCCGTAGAAGAAGGCATGCGGGTTGACCGCCGCATGCTTGCGGTCGACCACCGCGATCTGCCCGAAATCGGCACTGGTGGCGCCGTAGTCGTGCATGTAGCGTTGCGCGATCATCGCGACGAACGCCGCCGGCGTGGACAGGCCGTGCGGGTAGGAGAAGGCGTTGTCGGTGCCCGAGGAGTTCTCCTGGTTGGCGACCGCCGAATTGACCTGTCCGAAGCGCAATCCCGAGCGTTCGTTGAAGGCACGATAGGCGACGACGACGTCGGCGACCCCGGTCGCGACGGCCATCGCGGCCTGCTGCACGGTGGCGCAGGCCGCGCCGCCGCCGTAGTGGATGCGGGAGAAGTAGGTCATCTCCTTGATCCCCACCGCGCGGGCGACGGCGATCTCGGCGTTGGTGTCCATGGTGAAGCTGACCAGGCCGTCGACGTCGGCCGGGGTGAGACCGGCGTCGGCGATCGCGGCGTTCACCGCCTCGGCGGCGAGCCGCAGCTCGCTGCGGCCGGAATCCTTGGAGAACTCGGTGGCGCCGATCCCGGCGATCGCCGCCTTGCCCGACAGGGTGCCCATCAGTGCCCGCCTTTCTGGCCGAGGGTGAGGGTGACCGTCGAGATCACGTGCTTGCCCAGCGAATTGGTACCGGTGACCGCGACGGTCACCTGATCGCCGTCACGTGCGGTGACCTCACCGGTGAAGGTGACGGCGTCGTAGGCGTACCAGGGCACACCGAGCTTGAGTCGGATCGATCCGATCCGGGCGGACGGTCCGGCCCAGTCGGTGACGAAGCGTTGCACCAGCCCGGTGTCGGTGAGGATGTTGACGAAGATGTCCGCCGATCCCTTGGCCTGGGCCAGATCCCGGTCGTGGTGGACGTCCTGGAAGTCGCGGGTGGCCAGGGCGGTGGACACGATGAAGGTGGGGGTGGCCTCGATGGTCAGCGGGGGCAGCGTGTCACCCACGGACACCGCATCCCCGGTGACCGGCGCGGAGGTGGCCTCGATGGTCATGCCGGTCCTTCCTGGGGTTCCCACGCGTAGAGCGTCCAGGCCGCTCCACGATCGTCGGCGGGGAAGTCGAGATAGGTTGCGCGCACGGCCATTCCGATCCGCACATCGTCCGGTCTGACGCCGCGGAGCTCACCGAGCATCCGCACTCCCTCGTCGAGTTCGACGAGGGCGACGACGAACGGCAGTTGCCGGCCGGGCACCTTGGGGGCGCGGTGCACGATGTAGCTGAACACGGTGCCCGTGCCGGCGGCGACGACGTAGTCGGTGGCCGGCACGGTGCCGTCGCCGGCCCGGGGCTTCCAGGTGGCCGGCACCGGCGGATGGCCGAGGCTGCCGTCGGCCCGCTGCTGGATGCGCAGTTCGTGTGCGGCGACACCGTCCCAGAAGAACTCGGTGTCGCGGGACACGCTGGGGCGCAACATGGTCGACGGGTCGAGATCCTCCGGCACATCGGCCACCGTGATGCCGTCGGTGTCTGAGTCGGTGTGGGTGTCGGCGGCCGGGCGGAACTTGAGGATGCGGAAGTCCATCTCGGCGACCACCTCGTCGCCGACCGACCAGGTGTTGCGGGTGGTGAAGAACCAGCCCTCGCCCAGGGCGGTGGTCTTGGGTCCGGCGACGTCGACCAGTTCGGCGCTGAGCTCCACCTCCTCGCCCACCTCGACATAGCGGTGATAGGTGGTGTCGCAGTTGGTGGCGACCACCGAGGTGTAACCGGCGGCGTCGAACAGTTCGGTGGCCCGGCCGAGCGGGTCGTCGGCGGTGCGGACCCCGTGGAGTCCGCGCATGGTCCACACCTGGGCCATCGCCGGGGGCGCGACGATGCCGGGGTGACCGGCGGCCCGCGCGGCGTCGGCGTCGGCGTAGATCGGATTGGTGTCGCCCATCGCCTCGACCCAGTTGTTGATCATCGGACGATTGACCGGGTCGCGGCCGGTGACCGGCGCGCTGGGGCCGTCGGCCTTGATCTGGCCGGCGGCGGCACGGATCTGTTCCGGCGTGTGGACGGGCTGCGCTGCAACCGATGTCATCGTTTGGCCCTCGGCAATCCCAGTCCGGCGGTGGCGATCATGTCGCGCATCACCTCGTTGACGCCACCACCGAAGGTGATGACGACGTTGCGTTTCTGCTGCACATCCAACCAGTCGACCAGCGCCGCGGTGTCGGGGTCGGTGAAATCGCCGTGGCGGCCGACGATCTCGTCGATCATCCGGCACACCGACTGCAGCCGTTCGGTGGCGAAGACCTTGGTCGCGGCGGCGTCGGCCATCGAGATGGCCTCACCGGTGGCGGCGACCTGCCAGTTGAGCAGTTCGTTGATGCGGGCATAGGCGTCGATCTGGGCCAGCGCGCGCCGGACGTCGGGTTGGTCGGCGATGGGGGTGCCGTCGACGCCCGGGCGGTGCGCCCAGTCCCGTACGCGTGCGGCCAGGCCCTCGATGCGCCCGGCCGGTCCGAGCATGACGCGCTCGTGGTTGAGCTGGGTGGTGATCAGCTTCCAGCCGCCACCCTCCTCCCCGACCAGCATGTCGACCGGCACCTTGACGTCGTTGTAGTAGGTGGCGTTGACGTGATGGGCGCCGTCGGCGGTGATGATCGGGGTCCAGGAGAACCCGGGATCGGTGGTGTCGACGATGAGGATCGAGATCCCCTTGTGCTTCGGGGCGTCCTTGTCGGTGCGGACGGCGAGCCAGATGTAGTCGGCGTCGTGGCCGCCGGTGGTGAAGATCTTCTGCCCGTTGACGACGTAGTGGTCGCCCTCGCGGACGGCGGTGGTGCTCAGCGAGGCGAGGTCGGTGCCGGCGTCCGGCTCGGTGTAGCCGATCGCGAAATGTACGTCGCCGGAGAGGATTCGGGGCAGGAACCGATCCTTCTGCGCGGCGGTGCCGTGGACCTGCAGGGTGGGGCCGACGGTCTGCAGTGTGACCGCGGGCAGCGGGACGTCGGCGCGGACCGCCTCGTTGGTGAAGATCTGCTGTTCGATCTCACCGAAACCCTTGCCGCCGTACTCCTTCGGCCAGCCGACGCCGAGCCAGCCGTCGGTCCCCATCTGCTTGATCACCCGGCGGTAGGTGGGCCCGTGCCGCTCGGTGAGCATGGTGCGGGCGTCGTCGGCGCCGATCAGGGAGGCGAAGTACTCGCGCAGCTGGGCCTTGAGTGCCTGCTGGTCGGGGGTCAGGTCGATGAACATCAGGCGGCTCCCGCTACGTCCGTCGTGGGGTGACCGCCTGCGGCGAGCTCGTCGAGGCGCGTCTGCCCGCCACCGGCCAGGCGGGCGAGGTCCTTGGCGATCGAGAAGTACCGGTGCAGCGGGTAGGTCAGATCCACGCCGACACCGCCGTGCAGGTGGGTCATGGTGCGCAGGGTGGCAGGGATCTCGGCGGCCAGCCAGTAGGTGCCGATTCCCAGATCCTGCTGTGCGTCAAGGCCTTCGGAGATACGCCAGGCCGCGGCCGTGGTGGCCAGGGTCATCGACCGGCCGATCACGTAGATGTCGGCGAGTTGCTGCCCGACCGCCTGGAACAGGGCGATCGGCTTGCCGAACTGTTCGCGGGTGCAGACGTGGTCTGCGGTGAGTCGGGTGGCCCCGGCGACCAGGCCGTCGGCATAGGCGCACAGGGCGATCCGGTAGCGATCCCGCAGCACGGACAGGTCCGTGGTGAGCAGGTCGTCGGCGGCGACGGGCACGGCGTCGAAGGTGACGGTGAACTCGCCCCACCCGCTCGAGGTGGTGGTCCGGGTGAGGGTGATGCCGGGGGCGTCGGCGGCCACGGCCACCACCCCGGCGTCGGCGGCGACCAGGAAGGCGGTGGCCCCGTCGGCGTGCAGCACGCCGGTCTTGGTGCCGGTGAGCGTGCCGTCGGCGAGGGTGGTGCGCGGCGTGGCGGTGAGCGGGTCACCGACCTCGCCGAGGGCGATCGCATGCCAGGCCCCGCCGGTGAGGGTGCGGGCCCACCGGTCCCGCGGACCAGCGGTCTGCCGGTCTGCGGGGTCGGCGCCGACTGCCGCCAGGACCAGCGCCGAGGTCAGCGATCCGATGACCGGGGCCACCCCGGCCGACTCGCCCATCCGCCGCAGCAGCGGCAGGACGGCGAGCACACCGAGGTCGTCGCCGCCGAGTGCCGCGGGCAACGCGAGCGAGGTCAGTCCGGCGGCGCCGAGCGCCTGCCAGAGAACGTCGTCGAAGCCTCCGGGTACGGCCGCGGGATCGGGGTCTCTGGCCTCTCGGCCGAACTTCGACTCCCACTGCGACTGATGCCGGGAGAACACGTCCGCGGCCACGTCGCCGACGGCGACGGCCTCCGCGTCGAGCGCAAAGTCCACCTGCGCCTCCTCACTGGAAATAGAACCTGTTCTAGTTGTAGCAGACATGACGGTACCCATGTCGGTTTTAGGGGATGATCAGGGGGTTCCGGCCACAGTTGCCAGCCGGTGACCGGTCAGGAACGCGGCAGACCGAGAATGTGTTCAGCCGCGGCGGTACGCAGGATCTGGGTGGTGCCGCCGGCGATCGACAGGCACCGGTTCTGCAGGACGAGCTCGGCGACCGGACCGGCCGTCAGACCGTCCACACCGAGCAGGTCGAGGGCGAAGTCGGGAACCGACTGCCGATGGGCGACGCCGATCAGCTTGCGAACGCTCGACAGGGCGCCGGGATCGTGCCCGGCGAGGCGACGGATGACCGCCCGGGCGTCGAGGACGCGACCGACATGGGCGTCGGCGACCAGCCGCCCCACCCCGCCGAGCTCGGCGTCGGTGAGTTCCCGGCCGAGGCCGGCGACCTGGGTCAGCAGCGCGTCCATCTCCTTGCCGAGACCGGAGCCGCCCATCGCGACCCGCTCGTTGGCAAGGGTGGTGCGGGCCAGCCGCCATCCGCCGCCGATCGGCCCCACCACGTCGGCGTCCGGCACGAAGACGTCGTCGAGAAAGACCTCGTTGAAGTTGGCCTTGCCGGTGAGTTCACGCAGCGGCCGGATGTCGATACCCGGCGCCGACATGTCGATCAGGAAGTAGGTGATGCCCTTGTGCTTCGGGGCATCGGCGTCGGTGCGGGCCAGGCAGATCCCCCACTGCGCGTTGTGCGCCTGGGACGTCCAGATCTTCTGTCCGGACAGGGTCCAGCCGCCGTCGACACGGGTGGCGCGGGTGCGCAGCGATGCCAGGTCGGAGCCGGCCTCGGGCTCGCTGAACAGCTGGCACCACACGATGTCGCCGAGCAGCGTCGGCGCGACGAACCGTTCCCGTTGCCCGTCGGTGCCGTGTTCGAGGACGGTCGGGATGGCCCATGCCCCGATCACCAGGTCCGGGCGGGTGACGCCGACCCGATCGAGTTCGGCGTCGATCAGCAGTTGCAGGGCCGGGTCGGCGCCGAGCCCGTGCGGCGCCGGCCAGTGCGGCATGAGCAGCCCGCTCACCGCGAGCAGACCACGCCGGTCGGATTCTGCTGCCGTGGCGATCTTTTCGGCTTGGGCACGGATGTCGGCGCGGCGATCCTCCACCGCCGACAGATCGACCTCGAACTGTCGGCGACGCCCGGCGATCCCGTCGCAGGCGGTGGCGCGCCGGGCGTGCGCGCCCTGTCCGAGCAGCGACCGGGCGGCGAGGGCCGATCGCAGGTACAGGTGTGCGTCGTGCTCGAAGGTGAAGCCGATCCCGCCGAGGACCTGCACGCAGTCCTTGGTCACCGCGACCGGCAGATCGGCGACGAGGACCTCCGCAGCCGCCGCGGCGAGGGCGAGTTGCTCACCGGCAGCAGGGTTCTCGAGATCGCCGGCGATCGCGTCGTCGACCGCGCGGGCGACGTCCCAGGCGACGGCCTCGACCTGTTCGGTGCGGCACAGCATGTCGGCGCAGATGTGCTTGATCGCCTGGAACGATCCGATCGGCACACCGAACTGGGTGCGCACCTTGGCGTAGTCGACGGCGGTGTCCAGCGCCCAGCGGCACACCCCGGACTGCCGGGCGGCCAGTCCCGCCGACAGCACACCGCGGATCAGGACGTCGAACCCTTCTGCACCACAATCGATCACATCGTCCTCGGCGAGACCGATCAGCCGCACCGTGGAGACCGGTCCGGCGCCGTCGACGACGGCCTCGGCGGTGACCTCGCGGACCCCGGCACCGGCCCGGACGATCCGCCAGCGGGCATGGCCGCCGTCGAAGGCCAGTGGCACCAGGATCGCCGCGTCGTCGGCGGCGCCGGGCACCCAACCCAGGTCCACCGCGCCCTCGACCACGGCGAAGGCGCCACGACCGGCACGGATTCGCGCCGGAACCACACCGGGTACCGCGCCCTCGGCGACCGCGGCGACCAGTTCATCCCGCCGCGGATCGGCGATCCTCGAGAGCGCCACGGCCAGGGCGACGGTCTCGACGATCGGCCCCGGGACCAGTTCCCGTCCGCATTGCTCGACCATGGCCGCGACGTCGGCGAACGACGCGCCGATCCCGCCATCGGACTCCGGTAAAATTGCCGCGAACAGTCCGAGATCGGCGATCTGCGGGAACAGGCCGCGCCATTGATCGTCGGGTTTGTCGAGGTGGGAGCGGGCAGAGTCGGCGGTGCCGGCCTTCGCCGACCAGGCCGAGATGGCCGCGCAGACGGCGGTCTGTTCGGGGGACGTGGCGAGAGTCACGGGATTCCTCTGTGTCGTTGGGGTGACCAAGAACTAGAACCTGTTCTAATATGCCATGAGGGCCGCGTGAGCGGTACCCGACCTGTCCCCCGACGATGTGAGGATGCCTGAGAGCTCATGGCAGCATCTGACAATGCCGTAACCGCCACGGACACCGCCGATTCGCGCTCCGGCGCGACCCCGGCCACCACCGAGTCCGGGTCTGCGGCACAACGTGACCGTCGTCGTCGAATCCTCGACGCGACCCTCAGCCTCGCATCCAAGGGTGGCTACGACGCGGTGCAGATGCGCACGGTCGCGGAGAAGGCCGACGTCGCCGTCGGCACCCTGTATCGCTACTTCCCGTCCAAGGTGCACCTGCTGGTGACCGCCCTCGCCCGTGAACTCGGCCGCGTGGAATCACGCGTCGACCGGTCGCAGTTGCGCGGCGACAACGCGATCGAACGACTGCGGCATGTGCTGGACATGATCACCTTCTCGATGCAGCGGGACCCGCTGCTCACCGAGGCCATGACCCGGGCGTTCATGTTCGCCGACGCCTCGGCCACCGCCGAGGTCGACCAGGTCGCCGGGATCATCGACCGGCTGTTCGCCGGCGCGATCGTCGACGACGGTGAACCCACGGCCGACGATCTCGCGATCGCCCGCGTGCTCGCCGACGTGTGGATGTCGAACCTGGTGCAGTGGCTGACCCGACGCGCCTCGGCAACCGATGTGACCAATCGTCTCGAACTGACCGTTCGGCTGCTGCTGAAAGATAGGGTCGCGTCATGAAAACCCGACTGACCTGCCCCTGTGGCGAGATGCTCCGCGGCGAGGACGAGGACCAGCTCGTCGAGAAGGTCCAGAAACACCTCGCCGACAACCACCCCGGACACGACTACTCGCGTGACGAGATCCTGTTCATGGCCTACTGAGACAGCGCCTACTGAGTCAGTGCCTACTGGGGCCTGACACCGAAACACCGAACCCCGGACCCTGATCACAGGTTCCGGGGTTCGTCCGTCTCGGCCGATGCCCGACCGGAGCCGGGTGCGGCGTCTGGTTCCGGCCTAGTTCTGGTCGCCCGTCTTCTTCAGGTCCGCGGCGATCAGCGGCCAGGTGTCGTGGAGATCCTGCTCCCAGTACGCCCACGAGTGGGTACCGGTGGGTCGCAACATCACCTTGTTCTGGACGCCGAGTTCGTTCATCCGCTGCGTCATCTGGACCGTGCACTGGTTGACCGCGGCCTCGATGATGCCGCCGAGCACGATCTGGTTGCCCAGGGTCAGCGGGTCACCGTCGATCAGCGGTGCGTTGAGCTGGTCGTTGGGGCCCGGCAGGCCGGTGCCGCTGGTCATGTAGACCTTGGTGCCCTTGAGCTTCTCGGCGTTGATGTAGGGATCGTTGGCCTTCCAGCCCGGACCGCCCGGAGTGCCCCACATGTTGGCGATGTCACCGCGGCCGCGGTCGCCGACCACCATGCGGATGTAGGCCAGGCCCAGCGGATCACTGGTGCGGGCACATCCGGAGTAGGCGGCCACCGAGCGGTACAGCCCGGGTGCCGAGATCGCCAGGTTGAGCACCGACGTCCCCGCCATCGAGATCCCGGCGATCGAATTGACGCCGGTGGTGTCGAATTCCTTGTCGATCAGCGGCGGGAGTTCCTTGGTCAGGAAGGTCGTCCACTTGTTGCGGCCGAGTACCGGATCGTCCTTCTGCCAATCGGTGTAGTACGAGTACGCACCACCGATCGGGGTCACCACGTTGACGTGCTTATCGGCGAAGAACTGCTGGTAGGTGGTCTTGGCCGCCCATGTCGCCGAGTCCTCACCGCCGCCGGCACCGTTGAGCAGGTACAGCGTGGGTGCGGGTGTGCTGGTGTCCTTGGGACGCAGGACGGTGACCGGGATGAGCTTGTTCATCGCCGCGGAGTAGACGATCGCGGTGGTCTGCTGCGCGGAGTCGCGGACCAGCGTCTCGATCTTCGACGAGTTCATCGGCGCGGGATTGGCCGGGTTGGTCGGATCCACTGCCGCGGTGCCTGTCGTCGGAGCCTCGGGGGTCGTTGTCGGATCAGCCGCCGCGACGCCGACACCGGTCAGCGCAGATCCGACGACGACCGCAGCCGCCGCCGTCGCAACGGTCCGCTTCCATCCCGTACGCACCATTAGCCCCTTAAGTCACACGTGTAACAGCCCATCCGAGCTTATCCGAGTCGGTGGCGACCAGGAAATCCTGGCAACCGCTGTTAGCCAGTTGTGACGATTCACCCCTGACCACTCCGGGCATCATGCCCCACGACGATGCCCTCCGCCTTTCGTCGTATCGCCTCGCGGATCCAGTCCGGTGCGAGCACCTGGAAGTCGCGTTCGATCAGCCCCATCCACAGGACTTTCACGGCCATCCGCCGGTCGCCGAAGCCGAGCGTCACCCGGACACGTCCGTCCTCGTCGGGCTCGCCGATGGCACCCACCTGCGCACTCGGCTCGAATCCGACGACATCCTCGGCCGCACAGCGCACCACCACATCCACGGATTCGAAGAGTCCCCGGAACTCGCGGCGTCGTCGTTCCCAGATCTCGGCGAGGTCGACGTCGGGATCGCGGCGGGCCGGCTGGTCGAGGATCTCCACCACACTCATCCGCGAGATCCGGTAGAGCCGTTCCTCACCGGCGGTGTTGGCGACCAGATACCAGATGTCGCCGGCGACGATGAGTCCCACCGGGTCGAGGATTCGCTCGTGCGACGAGGCCTGGTCGGGGCGGCGATACCGGATGCGGATGCGCCGGCCGTCGAAGACCGCCTGCTGTACGGGACCGAGGGCATCAAGATTCTGGGGCGACCGGACGAAACCTTCGGGGCGGACCAGGACGCGCTGCGCCGAGCGAACGGCCTGCGCTCGATGCGCCTCCGGAAGTGCGGCCGCGACCTTGCGTAGCGCCGCGGCGAAGGCCGGGCTGTCCAGCCGGCCCGTTCCGGCCAGCAGCGAGGTCGCCTCGTCGGCGGTCAGACCGGTGAGGTCCGTCCGGTATCCGGGGAGCAGGGCGAAGCCACCGGCGCGGCCGCGTTCGGCATAGACCGGGATTCCCGACAACGACAAGGAGTCGATGTCCCGCAGGACGGTGCGCACCGACACCCCGAGTTCGTCGGCGATCTGGGTTGCGGTCATCCGCTCGTGCACCTTGAGCAGCATGAGCAGCGACAACAGACGTTCGGCCCGCATGGTGTCGATTGTCCGGGAAAACATGACAGAAGGTGTCATGTATGGGGCGTTGAGTGGTGTTCAGCGCGGGAGATGCCCGCGGATTCGCCTGTAAAGGACAGACCCATGACCCAGCCAGGAACCACTGCGTCCTCTACTCCTGCTCCTACTGCACCTACTCCTCCTGCGTCCACCGCACCTGCCGATCCGCGTCCGGCGTATGCCGCCGCCACGTCGTGGGTGACCGATCTGTGGTCGGCGGTCCGATCCGACCAGTGGGACAACCGCACCCCATGCACCGAGTTCGACGTCCGAACACTCGCCTCGCACCTGATCGGCACCGCCCGACGGGCCGTCGCGCTGGGGTCGGGTGCCGACGTCTTCGCCGTTCACCCCGTCGCCGATGTCTTCGACGTCGACACCTACGCCGCCACCGTCGCCGAGGCCATCGAGCTGTGGGCCGACGACGCCAAACTCGCCGCTCCGGTCACCGTTCCCTGGGGTACGGTCCCGGGTGCCGGTGCGCTGTGGGGATATGTCAACGAATCCCTGGTCCACGGATGGGATCTCGCGGTCGCCACCGGACAGAACCCCGAGGCCGATCCCGAGGTCGTCGCCACGACGATCGAGATCGCCCAGAGGTTCATCCCGGCCGAGATCCGTGCCGACGACCAGGTCCCGTTCGCCGCGGTGGTCACTCCGCGCCCCCAGGCCGGCCCCACCGAGCGACTCGCCAACTGGGCCGGCCGACCCAGCGACGGCTGGGTCGGCCGACCCAGCGACGGCTGGGTGTAGGCCTCCCCCAGTGGTTCGTGTCGAAACCTCCGCCGGCCGGGCTCGCCAACCCGACCACCTCTGACGTGCTCGCCACCCGACGTCGGCTGCGGAGA
>NZ_BCNF01000030.1 GCF_001485495.1 Gordonia desulfuricans NBRC 100010
GTGAGTCGACGATGTCGGTGCCCTCGCTACGCTCCTCGTCGGCTCATCTACGTCTCCCGCATGACCTGCGACGGGGTGAGGCCATAGCGTTTGCGGAATGCACTCGCGAAGCGACCGGAGTGGGTGAATCCCCACCGGATCGCGATGTCGGTCACCGAATCCGATGCCCCCGCGGCCAACTCGTCGTAGACACCACGCAGTCGCAAGTCGGTGAGGCATTCTCGAGGCGTCTTCCCCACGTACTCGCGGAAACCCTCTTGGAGCCGGCGCACACTCACCCCGGCCACCTCGGCCATGTCGCCGGCCGTCCACGCACGTGCCGGATCGGCACGCATCGCGTCGAGCACGCGGGTGACGATCCTCGGGCGTGGCGCACCGACCGCCTCCGGCCCGGGCAACGCCGCGAGCAGGAATGCGTCGGTCAACGATGCCGCCAGCTGATCGGCGACGAGCGGATTGGCGAGCAACGGATCGTCGGCGGGCTGTGTGGCCACCGAGCGCACCAGCCGAAACCAGCTCGCCGCCTCGGGCCGCGACAGGTCGACCTGCCCGGGGATCTGCGCGTCGGTGTCACCGGAGATCCGCACCGCCTCCCGTTGCACGAGGTCGCGGGCGATCTTGACGCCGACGATGGTGCACCCACTCGACCACCGCGTGATGTCCGAGGGCATGTCCGGCGGGTTCACGGTGGCCAGTCCACTCGTCGACACCACGGTGCGGCCCGCCACCGTGGTCTCCAGTACGCCGCCCAGCGGCACGTTGATGCCATAGGCACCGGGATGGTCGGATCGGACCGCCACCTCGGCACCCCAGCCGATCCGCGCGATCCGTAACTGGCCGACCACCGTCACCGCGACATCCACCGACCGCTCCGGCTCGTGTGCCTCACGCGGCCGGAGCTCGTGCGGAAAGTACGCCTCCGACACCGCGTCGGACACCATGTCCCAGCCGCCGTCGCCGGCGATCCCGATTCGTTCGACCGTCACCTCATGTCACCTCCCGACCCCGCTCACCGCGACCGGAGATCCGGTCTTTTCACTCGACTGCGCTTTTCGGATGGACGTCGCGTTCAGCGGCTCGTCAACGGCGCGGGGTCGACCTATGTTCTACCTCACATTCTGCTCCAGAGGAAAGGCGAACCACAATGGAGAAGAAGCAGCTACAGAACATCTTCGGACACTTCGCCAGTGGCGTCACGGTGATCACGTGCACCAACACCGACGGGCAACCACACGGTGCCACGGTCACGGCCTTCACCGCGGTCTCGCTGGAGCCGCGGCTGTGCCAGGTGACCCTGACCCGAAAGTCCAAGGCGTGCAGCTACTTGTCCGATGCACCGTTTGCGGTGAACATCCTCGCCGCCGACCAGCTCGACATCGCGATGCACTTCGCCGGACGCCCCACTGAACCCGGACCCACCTGGGCCGACGGCCCGTGCGCCCCGATCCTGAAGGGCAGCGCAGCAGTCCTCAGCTGCAAGCCCTGGCGCAGCTACGACGGCGGCGACCACATCATCTTCATCGGCGAGATCGTCGAGGCGGAGGCATCCGGAAAGTCACCACTGCTCTACTACCGCAGCACCTTTCATGACCTCGGCGAACCCAGTTCGACGTCGGCGTGGAGCCTGTGCGCCGACGACCCGCACTCGGGCTGGTTCGACTCCAACACCACCTTCACACCCTTTCATCTGACCCGCGAACAGCATTCGGCCCAGCCCTCCGTACCCGCCTGATTCATAACGAGTTTCGACAGATCCATCAGAAAGAGGTATCAATCGTGACCACCATCGAACGCCCCGAAACCGACGAGAACGGTGCACCGCAGACCAATCCCGCCGCCGACAGCCCCGCCAACCAGACCAAGAACTTCGCGTCGCGTCCGATGACCGGTGACGAGTACATCGAGTCCCTCAAGGACGGCCGCGAGATCTGGCTGCACGGCGAACGGGTCAAGGATGTCACCACACATCCGGCGTTCCGCAATCCGATCCGCATGACCGCCCGTCTGTACGACTCGATGCACGACCCGGCCACCCGCGACAAGGTCACCACCTCCACCGACACCGGCAACGGCGGCGTCACCATGCCGTTCTTCAAGGCGCCGAAGTCCAGCGCGGATCTGATCGTCGAGCGCGATGCGATCGCCGAGTGGGCACGCATGACCTACGGCTGGATGGGCCGCTCCCCCGACTACAAGGCATCGTTCCTGGGCACCCTGCACGCCAACAAGGACCTCTACGCGCCGTTCGAGGCCAACGCCGAACGCTGGTACCGGGAGTCGCAGGAGAAGGTCCTGTACTGGAACCACGCCATCATCAACCCGCCGGTGGACCGTCAGCTCCCGCCGGACGAGGTCGGCGACGTGTTCATGAAGGTCGAGAAGGAGACCGACGCCGGCCTCATCGTCTCGGGTGCGAAGGTGGTGGCCACCGGCTCGGCGATCACCAACTACAACTTCATCGCGCACTACGGTCTGCCGATCAAGAAGAAGGAATTCGCACTGATCTGCACCGTCCCGATGGACGCACCCGGCATCAAGCTGATCTGCCGGTCGTCCTACACCCAGCACGCCGCGGTGATGGGCTCGCCGTTCGACTACCCGTTGTCGAGCCGGATGGACGAGAACGACACCATCTTCGTCTTCGACAAGGTGCTCGTGCCGTGGGAGAACGTCTTCATGTACGGCGACGTCGAGCGCATCAACGCGTTCTTCCCGCAGTCCGGCTTCCTGCCGCGGTTCACCTTCCAGGGATGTACCCGTCTCGCGGTGAAGCTCGACTTCATCGCCGGCCTGCTGATGAAGGCACTCGACTGCACCGGCTCCGGCGGATTCCGCGGTGTGCAGACACGCGTCGGCGAGGTCATCGGCTGGCGCAACCTGTTCTGGACGATCACCGACGCCATGGCCCACAACCCGGAGCCGTGGATCGGCGACACCGTCATCCCGCGCCTCGAGTACGGCCTGATCTACCGGATGTTCATGATGCAGGGCTACCCGCGGATCAAGGAGATCATCGAGCAGGACGTGGCGTCGGGTCTGATCTACCTGCCGTCGAGTGCCGCCGACTTCAAGAGCCCTGACGTGCGCCCCTACCTCGACAAGTATGTGCGCGGTTCCGACGGGATCACCGCCGTCGACCGCGTCAAGGTGATGAAGGCGCTGTGGGATTCGATCGGCAGCGAGTTCGGTGGTCGCCACGAACTGTACGAGCGCAACTACTCGGGCAACCACGAGAACGTCAAGGCCGAGTTGCTGTTCGCGGCGCAGAACCGCGGCGGCGTGGACCAGATGAAGGGTCTCGCCGAGGCCTGCCTGGCCGAGTACGACCTCGACGGCTGGACCGTGCCGGACCTGATCGGCAACGACGACGTCAGCTACTTCGGCAACTGATACCCACTCGGCGCAGGCGGGCGCCCCGGCCGACGGACCGGACGCCCGCCTGCCAGGTCGAATGGCCGAAAGCGGTGAGATCCACTGCCCGGCCACCGATCACGAACCGGGTGAACAGATGACGCCCCCTACGACGAGTGATCGTCGTAGGGGGCGTCATCGGATCCTGGTGGCGTCAGCCGATCTCGATCAGCAGATCGCCCGGGGCGACGCCGGTGACCGGGCCGATCGCCACACGGGTGACCTTGCCGGCCACCGGAGCGGTGATGGTGGCCTCCATCTTCATCGCCTCGATGGTGCCGATCGCCGCACCCGCGACGACCTCGTCACCGACCGCCACCGACACCGACACCACACCGGCGAACGGTGCGCCCACCGATCCGGGGTTGGACCGGTCGGCCTTCTCGGCGGCCTCGACGGTGGAATCGACCGACTTGTCGCGCACCTGGACCGGCCGTAGCTGGCCGTTGAGCACACACATCACCGTGCGCATACCGCGGTCGTCGGCATCGCTGATCGCCTCGAGACCGATGAGCAGTTCCACACCGGGTTCGAGCTCGACGCGGTGTTCCTCGCCGTACCGCAGACCGTAGAAGAACTGGTTCGCCGACAACCGGGAGGTGTCGCCGTACTGCTCGAAGTGCTCCTCGAACTCGCGGGTGGGACCGGGGAACAGCAAGCGGTTCAACGTTTCCTGCCGTTTACGGCCGGGCTGGTCGAGGGCCGCGGAGTCCTCCTCGGACAACTCGGCGACCGGCTGTGCCGGGGAACGCCCCTCGAGGGCCTTGGTCCGCATCGGTTCCGGCCAGCCACCGGCCGGGTCACCGAGTTCACCACGCAAGAACCCGACCACCGAATCGGGGATGTCGTAGGAATCGGGGTGGGCGGCGAAGTCCTCGGGATCGATCCCCTGACCCACCAACGCCAACGCGAGGTCACCGACCACCTTCGACGACGGGGTCACCTTGATCAGCCGGCCGAGCATGCCGTCGGCGGCGGCGTAGGCGTCCTCGACGGCCTCGAACCGGTTCCCCAGCCCGAGCGCGATGGCCTGCTGCCGCAGATTCGACAGCTGACCACCCGGGATCTCGTGGTTGTAGACGCGTCCGGTCGGGGCGGGAAGCCCGGACTCGAACGGCGCGTACACCTTTCGGATCGCCTCCCAGAACGGTTCCAGGTCACACACCGCACGCAGGTCGAGTCCGGTGTCGTGTTCGGTGTTGGCGAAGGCGGCCACGATCGCCGACAACGCGGGCTGGCTGGTGGTCCCGGCCAACGCCGCCGAGGCGCCGTCGACCGCGTCGGCACCAGCCTGCACCGCCGCCAGATAGGTGGCCAGCTGTCCGCCCGGGGTGTCGTGGGTGTGGACGTGGATCGGCAGGTCGAAGTTGGCGCGCAGGGCGGTGATCAGCTTGGTCGCCGCCGGCGCCTTCAACAGTCCGGCCATGTCCTTGATCGCCAGCACATGTGCACCGGCGTCGACGATCTGTTCGGCCAACCGCAGGTAGTAGTCGAGGGTGTAGAGGTCCTCGGCCGGATTCGCCAGGTCACCGGTGTAGCTCATCGCGACCTCGGCGATCGTGGTCCCGGTCTCGCGGACCGCGTCGATCGCCGGACGCATCTGCTCGATGTTGTTGAGCGCGTCGAAGATCCGGAAGATGTCCACACCGGTCTGAGCGGCCTCGGCGACGAACGTCGAGGTCACCTTGGTCGGGTACGGGGTGTAGCCGACGGTGTTGGCACCACGCAGCAGCATCTGCAGGTTGATGTTGGGCATCGTCTCGCGCAGCTGCGCCAACCGCTCCCACGGGTCCTCTTTGAGGAAACGCAGCGCCACATCGTAGGTCGCCCCGCCCCAGCACTCCACACTCAGCAGCTGCGGGGTCAGGGCCGCCACATACGGGGCCACCGTCAACAGTCCGGACGTGCGGACCCGGGTGGCCAGCAACGACTGGTGCGCATCACGGAAGGTGGTGTCGGTGACGGCCACCCCCTTCTGCTCACGCAGGGCACGGGCGAAACCTTCGGGGCCGAGTTCGAGCAGACGTTGCCGCGATCCGGCCGGCGGGGTGGCCAGCAGGTCACGGTCGACGGCGGGCAGCTTGTCCCGCGGGTACACCGTGGTCGGGCGTTCCCCGTGCGGCTTGTTGACCGTCACATCGGCCAGGTAACGAAGGATGCGGGTACCGCGGTTGGCCGACGACCGCGAGTTCAGCAGCCACGGCCGTTCCTCGATGAACGAGGTGGTCACATGTCCGGCCCGGAAGTCCGGGTCGTCGAGCACCGCCTGCAGGAACGGGATGTTGGTGGCCACACCACGAATCCGGAACTCCGCCAGCGCCCGTCGGGCGCGACGCACCGCGGTCGCGAAATCGCGGCCACGACAGGTCAGCTTGACCAGCATCGAGTCGAAGTGCCCGCTGACCTCGCCGCCGAGGTTGGCCCCGCCGTCCAGGCGGATACCGGCACCACCGGGGGTGCGATAGGCGGTGATCCGGCCCACGTCCGGTCGGAACCCGGCCGTCGGGTCCTCGGTGGTGATCCGGCACTGCATCGCCGCGCCATGGATCTCGATTGCATCCTGGGACAACCCCAGATCGGCCAGGGTCTCCCCCGAGGCCACCCGCAGCTGGGCGCCCACCAGGTCGACGTCGGTGATCTCCTCGGTGACCGTGTGTTCGACCTGGATCCGCGGGTTCATCTCGATGAACACATGCCGGCCCTGCTCGTCGACCAGGAACTCCACCGTGCCCGCACACGAGTAGCCGATCTGCTTGGCGAACGCGACCGCGTCGGAGCAGATCTTGTCCCGCAGCGCCGGGTCGAGGTTCGGGGCCGGGGCCAGCTCCACCACCTTCTGGTGGCGGCGCTGCACGCTGCAGTCGCGCTCGTAGAGGTGGATGACGTTGCCGTGGGTGTCGGCGAGGATCTGGACCTCGATGTGGCGGGGATTGATCACCGCCTGCTCCAGGAACACCGTCGCGTCACCGAAGGCCGATTCGGCCTCACGCGAGGCCGCGCCGATCGCCTCCCGCAGATCCTTCGGGTCGTCGACCCGCCGCATCCCGCGGCCACCGCCACCGGCGACGGCCTTGACGAACACCGGGAACTGCATCGACGACGACGCCGCCACCAGTTCCTCGACATCCGAGGACGGTTCCGACGACGCGAGCACCGGTAGACCCGCCGCCCGGGCCGCGGCGATCGCCTCGGCCTTGTTTCCGGTCAGATCCAGCACATCGGCGCTCGGTCCGACGAAGGTGATGCCGGCCTCCGCACATGCCCGTGCCAGCCCCGGGTTCTCCGAGAGGAATCCGTATCCCGGGTACACCGCGTCCGCACCGCACCGCACCGCCGCCGACACGATCTCGTCGACCGACAGATATGCGCGCACCGGATGCCCGGGCACACCGATCTGGTACGACTCGTCGGCCTTCAGCCGATGCAGCGAATTGCGATCCTCGTAGGGAAACACGGCCACCGTCTGGGCACCGAGCTCCACGGCCGCACGAAAGCCTCGAATGGCGATCTCGCCACGATTGGCCACCAATACCTTGTCGAACATGTCCTAAACCCCTGCTCCTGCTTCAGCCTTGCTGGACACACGCTCCGCGCCGACCATATCCCGACGGCGCGGATGCGTGCGCAGCAGCCCTTATGCGATCACCGTCGTCGGCTACGCCGACAACGCACGTTGTGGCGGTCCGTCGTAGGAACTGAGCGGCCGGATCAATGCATTCGCGGCCGTTTGTTCGATGATATGCGCGGTCCATCCGGTGATCCTGCTCATCACGAAAATCGGTGTGAAGGAATCGATTTCGAATCCCATCAAGTGATAGGCGGGGCCTGTGGGGAAGTCGAGGTTCGGCTTGATGCCGGTCCGCTCGACCATCACCGTCTCGAGCTCACCGTAGATCTGCAGCCACCGTGTGTCACCGAGATGACGCGACACCTCGGTGAGCGCCTCCTTCATCGTCGGCACCCGCGAGTCACCGTTCTTGTAGACCCGGTGACCGAAGCCCATGACCTTCTCACGACGATCGAGTTTGCTTGTGAGCCATTCGGATGCACGTTCGGGACGGTCGATCTCGATCATGTCGTACATGACCGCCTCATTGGCACCTCCATGCAGCGATCCCTTCAACGCACCGATCGCCGCGGTGACCGCGCTGTAGATGTCCGACTGGGTGGACGTCACCACGCGGGCGGCGAATGTCGAAGCATTGAAGCTGTGTTCGGCGTAGAGGACCATCGACTTCTCGAATGCCCGGACGATCACTCGGTCGGGCACCTCTCCGAAGCACATATTCAGGAAGTTCTCCGCGTATCCCAGTCCGTGATGCGGCGCAATGGGATCCAATCCACGGCGCCGGCGCATGTCCGCGGCGACGATCGTGGGCAGCACCGCGAGCATCCGCAGCGCCTTGTCGAGGTTGGCCTCCGGTGACGAATCGTCCTCCGCCGGGTCCTCGGTCCCGAGGAAGCTGATCGCGGTCCGCACGACGTCCATCGGGTGGCAGGTCTCGGGCATCCGCGACAGCAGCGCGGCGGTCGACCGATCGATCCGTCGGTTTGCCCTCTCGCGCTGGGTGAATGCCGCGAGTTCGGCATCGGCGGGCAGCTCGCCGTACCAGAGCAGATACGCGACCTGTTCGAACGAACACCTGGCTGCCAGATCCTGCACCGCATATCCGCGGTAGGTCAGGGAGTTGGTCTCGGGCACCACCTTGGAGATCGCGGTGGTGTCGACGACGACCCCGGCGAGCCCCTTGTGGATGGTCGGCGTGGCCGTTTCGTTGGGTGCTGCAACGGAATTCATGATCGGACTCCTTCGAGCGTGAAGAGATCGGAATCGAAATCGTTGTAGTCGGCGTAACGAAGCAGTTCGTAGAGCCGACTGCGATGCTGCATCCCGTCGAGGAGTCCGGATTGTGTTCCGGCCGAGGCGATCTCGCGCAGTCCGCGCTCCACCGCCCCCATCGCGATCCGCAGCGTGGTGACCGGGTAGATCACCGCGTTGTAGCCGACGTCGCGGAGCTGGTCGGCGGTCAGGAGATCGGACTTGCCGAACTCGGTCATGTTCGCCAGCAGCGGCACGTCGACCGCGGCACGGAACCGTTCGAACTCACCGAGGTCACGAAGCGCCTCGGTGAAGATCAGGTCGGCACCGGCGTCGGCGTAGGCCCTGGCGCGGTCGATGGCGGCGTCGATACCCTCGATCGCCCGGGCGTCGGTGCGGGCGCAGATGACGAAGTTCTCGTCCCGCCGTGCCGACACCGCGGCCCGCAGCCGCTTGATCATGGTGTCGGTCGGCACCACGTCCTTGCCGTCGAGGTGGCCGCACCGCTTGGGGTTGACCTGGTCCTCGAGGTGGCAGCCGGCCAGGCCGGCGTCCTCGAGTGCCGCGATGGTGCGGGCGGCGCTCATCGGCTCACCGAAGCCGGTGTCGGCGTCGATCAGGGCGGGCAGATCCGTGGCGTGGGCGATCTGCGATCCGCGGGCGGCCACCTCGGTGAGGGTGGTCAGTCCGATGTCGGGCAGGCCCAGGTCGGCCGAGAGCACCGCGCCGGAGACGTAGACGCCCTCGAACCCGACGTCGGCGATCAGCTTGGCGACCAGCGGGGAGAACGCCCCCGGCCACCGCTGCAGCTCGCCGGAGGCCAGCCCGGCACGCAGTGCCTTGCGCTTGTCGGTGTCGGAGACACCCGAGGAGAACAGCGCGCTCATCAGAAGATCCCCTTGCCGACGGTCGGAGCCTTGTCGAGCACGTTCGGGGCGACCAGCAGGTTCAGCTCACCGAGTTCACCGGCACCGAGCTCGCCGACGCGGGCGGCGGCGGCCAGGAACCGCTGCTGCTCGTCGGCCTCGATCACGCCGTCGGCCATGGTGGTGAACTTGGTCTCGTACTGGGCGCGGGCGAACGGGCGGGCACCGAGCGGGTGCGCGTCGGCGACGGCCAGCTCGTCGGTGATCACCTCACCGTTCTTCAGCGTGATCACGGCCTTGGCACCGAAGGCCTTCTCGGCGGGATCGGTCGAGTGGTAGCGACGGGTCCACTCCGGATCCTCGACGGTGGAGATCTTGTTCCACAGCTCGATGGTGTCGGGGCGGTTGGCCCGCTCCGGCGCGTACGAGGTCTCGTGATGCCACGCGCCGTCCTGCAGGGCGACGGCGAAGATGTACATCACCGAGTGGTCGAGGGTCTCGCGGCTGGCCGACGGATCGAACTTCTGCGGGTCACCCGAGCCGGTGCCGATCACATAGTGGGTGTGATGGCTGGTGTGCAGGACGATGGACTCGATGTCGTCGAGGTTGCCGACACGGTCACGCATCCGGCGGGCCAAGTCGATCGGGGCCTGGCTCTGGTACTCGGCCGAGTGCTCCTTGGTGTAGCTGTCCAGGATGGCGCGCTTGGCCTCGCCCTCACCGGGCAGCGGGATCTGGTAGACCGCGTCGAATCCGCCCAGCAGCCATGCGATCACGCCGTCCTCGCCCTCCCAGATCGGGGCGGGCGCACCCTCCCCGCGCATGGCGCGGTCGACGGCCTCCACGGCGATCTTGCCGGCGTGCGCCGGGGCGTAGGCCTTCCAGCTGGAGATCAGGCCCTTGCGCGACTGGCGGGTCGCGGTGGTCAGGTGCAGTGCCTGGCCGATCGCCTGGTAGATGGTCTCCTCGTCGAGGCCGAGCATGGTGCCCAGGCCGGCGGCGACCGACGGCCCGAGGTGGGCGACGTGGTCGATCTTGTGCTCGTGCAGGCACATCCCGCGCACCAGGTCGATCTGGATCTCGTAGGCGGTGGCCAGGCCGCGGATCAGGTCGGCGCCACCGGCACCGACGTGCTGTGCGACGGCCACCAGCGCCGGGATGTTGTCACCGGGGTGCGAGTACTCGGCGGCCAGGAAGGTGTCGTGGAAGTCGAGCTCACGAACCGCGACGCCGTTGGCCCAGGCCGCCCACTCCGGCGAGACGTTGCCGCCGACACCGAACACACCCGCACCCGATCCGCCCGGACCGTGCGGATGGGCCAGCGCCTGGGCGCGGGCGGAGGTGACCGGACGGCGGATCACCGACGCGGCACTGACGGCGGCGTTGTCGATGATGCGGTTGATGATCATCTCCGCGGTGTCGGCCGGGACCGCGACCGGGTCGACGGCCACCCGGGCGATCTTCTGGGCGAGGTGTTCGGACTGCGGGAAGTCGTCGGAACTGCGGCGTGCTCGTACGTCGTGAATGATCATGTTCGCACCGTACGCAGACCACATGGACCAGCGAAAGTGCTGGCAAATGCGTATTTCGGCGGATCTGTCGGCACCATTTTGCGAACGTTGTGAACACTGTGCCGGTTAGCATGTGTGCCATGGCGAAGTTGTTCGTGGGCCCGCGACTACGGCGGTTGCGCGACGAGCGGGGTCTGTCCCAGGCAGCCCTCGCCCGCCGGATCGAGAAGTCCACGAGCTACGTCAACCAGCTCGAGAACGACCAGCGTCCGATCACCGTGCCGGTGTTGCTCGCGCTGGCCCGCGAGTTCGATCTCGACGCCGACTACTTCGCCGCCGATTCCGATGCGCGCCTGGTCGCCGACCTGGCCGAGGTACTCGCCGCCACCGCCGACGGCGACGTCTCGCGTGCCGAGATCACCGAACTCGTCGGCCGGATGCCCGAGATCGGCCGCACCCTGGTGACCTTGCACCGCCGCCTCACCGCCGCCAACGGTGAACTCGAGACCCACCGCGCCCGCGTCGACGACCCGACCACCCCCGGCGATCCGATGCCGTTCGAGGAGGTCCGCGACTTCTTCTACGACCGCAAGAACTACGTGGGCGAGCTCGACGAGGCGGCCGAGGATCTGTTCACCACCGAGGGACTGACCGTCGGCGGGCTCGATCTGCAGCTGGCCGAGCTGCTCTCTCGCCGCCACGGCATCCGGGTGTCGATCACCCACGAACCCGATCCGATCGCCGCCGTCGCCGTCCCGAAACGACGCTTCGACATCGTCGGGCGCACCGTGCATCTGGCCGGGCGGCTCTCGTCCGGGCAGCGGGCCTTTCAGCTGGCCACCCAGCTGGCCCTGCTCGAACAGTCCGGTGTGATCGACGCCCTGATCGCGTCGTCACCGGGGCTCGCACCGGCCACCGTCCCGGTCGCCCGGATCGGCCTGGCCAACTACTTCGCCGGGGCGCTGCTGCTGCCCTATGAGCAGTTCCGGGCCGCCGCCGCGCACGCCCGCTACGACATCGAACTCCTCGGGCTGGGTTTCGACGTCGGCTTCGAGACCGTCTGCCATCGCCTGTCGACGCTGCAGCGCCCCGGCAGTCGGGGCATACCGTTCATCTTCGTCCGCACCGACCGGGCCGGGAACATCTCGAAGCGGCAGTCGGCCACCGCCTTCCATTTCTCCCGGGTCGGTGGCAGCTGCCCGCTGTGGGTGGTGCACGATGCATTCGCCACCCCGGGCCGGATCGTCACGCAGGTCTCCCAGATGCCCGACGGACGCTCCTATTTCTGGCTTGCCCGCACCACCGACGAGCACCGCGGGTTCCTGGCCCCGCAGAAGAGTTTCGCGATCGGCCTCGGCTGCGACCTCGTCCACGCCGACCGCCTCGTCTACTCCACCGGGATCGACCTCGCCGACGAACGCACCGTCGTCCCGATCGGGGCCGGCTGCAAGGTCTGTGACCGGCCGGCCTGCACCCAGCGGGCCTTCCCGCAGCTCGGCCGGTCCATCCACATCGACCCCACCCGCAGCGACTCGATCCCCTACCGTCCGGCGTGATCGGTTTCCGATTCCCTGTGATCGGTTCGGGTCCAGCGGGATCCGTATGTTCCGATCGTCGTGCGATAGTTTGATCGCGGAGGTTGATGCCACGTGTCCGCGACAGATCGCACGGTTGGATCGGAATTCGACGGGTCGGATTCCGTTCCCGACGCTCATCCGCGAGCCGCGGTGACGGTGCTCTGCGCCGCCGGCATCGTGGTGGCGTTGATGCAGACGATCATCGTCCCCCTCATCCCCCAGCTCCCCGATCTGCTGCACGCGGCCCCGAGCGACACCACCTGGGCGCTCACCATCACCCTGCTCACCGGTGCGACGATCACACCGATCGGCGGTCGGCTGGGCGACATGTACGGCAAACGCCGCATGCTGCTGGCCAGCATGGGCTGTGTCTCGGCCGGTTCGGTGATCTGCGCCCTGTCGGATTCGCTGATCCCGTTCCTGGTCGGCCGCGGTATGCAGGGTCTGGGTTTCGGCACCATCGCGTTGGGCATCTCGGTGATGCGCGACATCGTGCCCCCGCGTCATCTCGGGTCGGCGGTCGGCACGATGTCGGCCTCGCTCGGCATCGGCGGTGCGCTCGGCCTGCCGGTCAGTGCCGCCGTCGCCCAGGGCATCGGCTGGCACGCCCTGTTCTGGCTGTGTGCGGTGGCCGGGGTGGCCGGTGCGATCGGGATCCGGCTGACCGTCCCGGAGAGCCGCGGGACCAGCGGCGGCCGATTCGATCTGCTCGGTGCCATCGGACTGGCCGTGGTGCTGACATGTCTGCTCCTTCCGCTGTCCAAGGGCGCCGGCTGGGGCTGGTCGTCGCCGATGACCCTCGGCATGTTCGCCGCCTTCCTTCTCGTCGGCGCGGCCTGGTCGGTCCTCGAATGGCGTCACCGCAATCCGCTGATCGACCTGCGGGTGGCCCTCGACCGCCCGGTCCTGCTGACCAACGTGGCCTCCGTCGCCACCGGTTTCGCCTTCTACTCCTCCCAGTTGATGCCCATCCAGGTACTGATGGCGCCGACCGCCGCCGAGTACGGCCTGGGCTACGAGATGCTGATCGCGAGTCTGATCCTGGCCCCGAGCGGCGTGTTGATGTTCGTGTTCTCGCATGTCAGCGCCCGGATCACCGACCGCTTCGGCCCGCGCGTCTCACTGGCGATCGGCGGCGGGGTACTCGGTACCGGCTACCTCCTGTTCGTGGTGGTGACCGGTGGCCACTGGGCGTGCACGTGGTGGCTGATGCTGATCATGAGCTGTCTGGTCGGTGCCGGGCTGGGTATCGCCTACTCCGCGATGCCCGCGCTGATCATGCGGGCGGTGCCGGTCGCCCAGACCGGTGAGGCCAACGGTGTCAACGCCCTGATGCGGGTGGTGGGTACGTCCGCCTCGGCGGCCGTCGTCGGCATGATCCTGACCTGGGCGACGGTCCCGGTGACCGTCGGTGGCGCCGTGGTGGCACACGTGCCCGGTCGCGACGGCTACCTGCTGGCGTCGGCGATCTCACTGGCCGCATGCGTCGTCGCCGCCGCCATCGCCCTGGCCATCCCCACCGTCCGTCGCCCGGTGATCGAGGACATCGTCGATCCCGCAGACAAGTGATGACCGGCACGCACTGGTCGAGCCGACGAAGCGCGCAGCAAGCCCCCCACGCTGGTCGAGCCGACGAGGAGCGAAGCGACCCCCCACGCTGGTTGAGCCGACGAGGAGCGAAGCGACGAGTCGAGTCGAAACCTCAGTCGGCCGACGTCGCGTCGTAACCACCTCGGAGGTGCTCACCTCCCAGCGCAAACCACCGAGATTTCGACACGGGTCCTCGCTACGCTCGGTCCCGGCTCAATCACCGATGAACACGCTGGTTGAGCCGACGAGGAGCGAAGCGACGAGACGTGTCGAAACCTCCGACGCCCGACCACCGAACGCCACCACCTCCACCCCTGTTCACCACCCGGCAGACAGGTACGGAAATACTTCCGTAACGCGACAGCCGTAGCGTGTCGGCGTGGCTTCACTGACCTTGATCGAGAACGCACAGGTGATCACCGTCGACCCGGATCGGCGGGAACTGCCTGCCGCATCGGTGCTGATCGACGGCACCACCATCGCGGCCGTCGTCCCCGCCGGGGAACCTCTCCCCGACCTACCCACAGAGGTGGCACGGGTGGACGGCACCGGTTGTGCGCTCACCCCCGGACTGATCAACACCCATCACCATCTGTACCAGTGGATCACCCGCGGCCTCGCCGCCGATCACACCCTCTTCCAGTGGTTGCAGACCCTGTATCCGATCTGGGCGGGTATCGACGAGAAGGCGGTGCACACCGCCGCGCTCGGCGGTCTGTCGCGGCTCGCGCTGACCGGCGCCACCCTGACCACCGATCACCACTACGTGTTCCCGCGGGAGGGTGGCGACCTGCTCGGTGCCGAGATCACCGCGGCGGCCATCGTCGGGCTGCGTTTCCATCCGACCCGCGGCTCGATGGACCTGTCGGAGAAGGACGGCGGGCTGCCGCCGGACTCCGTGGTGCAGACCATCGACGAGATCCTCGGCGACTCGTCGGCCGCGGTCGCACGCTGGCACGATCCCTCTCGCGAGTCGATGCTGCGGATCGCCCTCGCCCCCTGCTCGCCGTTCTCGGTGACCACCGACCTGTTGCGGGAGTCGGCGGCGCTGGCCCGCGAACTCGGGGTGCGGCTGCACACCCATCTCGCCGAGTCGCCGGACGAGAACACCTACTGCGCAGACCAGTTCGGGTCCACCCCGCTGGAGTACATGGAGTCGGTGGGCTGGATCGGCGACGACGTGTGGTTCGCGCACGGAGTGGAGTTCTCCGACGCCGACGTCGCCCGTCTGGGCGCCACCTCGACCGGGGTGGCGCACTGCCCCACCTCCAATGCCCGGCTGGGCAACCGGATCTGCCGCACCGCCGATCTCCATGCGGCCGGGGTGCCGGTGGGTCTCGGGGTGGACGGGGCGGCGTCGAACGAGTCGTGTCAGCTGCTCGAGGAGGCCCACCAGGCCGTGCTGATGGCCCGTGCCCGGGGCGGCCCCACCGCGCTGACCACCCGGACGGCATTGGAACTGGCCACGATCGGCGGTGCCCGGGTCCTCGGCCGGGCCGACGAGGTGGGGTCGATCGAGGTGGGCAAACTCGCCGACCTCGTGCTGTGGGATCTCACCGGGCTGGGCCACGCCGACATCACCGATCCGGTTGCCGCACTGGTCCTCGGATCGATCCCGCCGATCCGCGGTTCCTGGGTCAACGGCGAGCGTATCGTCGCCCACAACGAGCTCATCACGGTGGACACCGACGTGGTGGCCCGCGACTGCGCCGCCGAGCACCGTCGGCTGCTGGCGAAGGCGGGCTGAGGAGGTCGCTCGTGGACGTCAACACCATCACCGGCTACCGGTTCGCCCGTACCCGCACCGATCTCGCCCTCACCCCCGGCGAACGTATCGTCGCGGGCGGTACGTGGTTCTTCAGTGAGCCACAGATCGATTCGACCGGAGTCGTCGACATCAGCCGGATCGGGTGGCCGCCCGTCGAAGACCTGCCCGACGGCGGTCTGCGGATCGCGGCGACCTGCCCGATCGCAACCCTGGCGAACCTTGCCGCACGCCCGGGATGGCGGGCACACCCGCTGCTGTTCCAGTGCGCCACAGCACTGTTGGCGTCATACAAGATCTGGAATGTGGCGACGGTCGGGGGAAATGTCTGCCGGTCGTTCGCCGCGGCGTCGATGGTGTCGCTGACCGTCGGCCTCGACGGCGAGGCACTGATCTGGTGTCCCGACGGCTCCGAACGCCGGGTACCGATCGCGACCTTCGTCACCGGCAACGGCATCAACACCCTCGAACCCGGAGAAGTGATGCGCGCCATCGACATCCCCGGGTACGCGATGCGTGCGCGGACCGGTTTCGGCAAGATCGCGCTGGCCGAGCTCGGCCGATCGGGCGCGGTGGTGACCGGGCGCGCCGACGAGGACGGCACCACGGTCTTCGGGATCACCGCGGCCACCGGATGGCCGACGGTGCTGCGGTATCCGGATGTGCCCGACGCGGCGACCCTGCGCACCGATGTCACCTCGGCCGACGGCTACTACACCGATCCGCTCGGCTCCGCCGACTGGCGTCGTGGCGTGAGTGCCGTTCTCGCCGAACGAATCCGGACAGATCTCGATCAGCCCGCGGGCACCATCACAACCGGCCGAGAGGAGTCCTGATGCGATTCGAGATCAACGCCGAGTCCGTCGACGCCGAGCCCCGCCCGGGACAGTGTCTGCGGACGTTCCTGCGCGACACCGGCCATTTCGAGGTCAAGAAGGGATGCGACGCCGGCGACTGCGGTGCGTGTTCGGTTCTGGTGGACGGTGTTCCGGTGCACTCGTGTATCTATCCGGCACAGCGGATCGACGGCGCCTCGGTCACCACGGTGGCCGGGTTGGGCTCACCCGACGACCTCCACCCCATGCAGCAGTCCTTCGTCGACAACTTCGGCTTCCAGTGCGGTTTCTGTACCGCCGGGATGATCGTCACCGCCTCCACCCTGACCCCCGACGATCTCGACGACCTGCCGCGCCGGATGAAGGGAAATCTCTGCCGCTGCACCGGATATCGTGCGATCCGCGCGGCCATCACCGCCGGCGTGACCGGGACACCGGCACCCACACCGCCGACGTGTGCCGCCCTGTGCGGCACGACCGGCGATGCGGGAACCACCGGGACCCCGGTCGGGACGTCGATCAATCCGCTCGCCGCACGGCGGGTGGTGACCGGCACCGAGCCCTACACCTTCGACGTGGATGTGCCCGGTACCCAGTATCTTCGGGTGCTGACCTCCCCGCATCCACACGCCCGGATCACCCGGATCGACACCACCGAGGCGGTCGCCGTCGACGGGGTGAACCTCGTCCTCACCCACGAGAACGTCAGCACACCAAGGTTTTCCACCGGACGCCACGAGTCCCGGCTCGACGATCCCGACGACACCCTGATCCTCGATCCGGTCGTGCGCTTCGTCGGCCAGCGGGTCGCGGCCGTCGTCGCCGACACCGCCGCGGCCGCCGAGCAGGCATGCCGGCTGATCGAGGTGGACTACGAGACGCTGCCCGCGGTGTTCGATCCGGTGGAGGCGCGGCGCCCCGGCGCGGCACTGGTCCACCCCGATCGCACGCCGGCCGACCGGGTGGCCGCCGCCGACCGCAATGTGATCGCCGAGTTCCACGAGGGTTTCGGCGGTGACGTCGACGAGGCCCTGACGACGGCGGCGGTCACCGTGGGCGGCAGCTGGCAGACCGCACGGGTGTCGCACGCACAGTTGGAGACCCACGGCAGCATCGGCTGGCTCGAGGACGACCGGCTGGTGATCCGCACCTCGACCCAGGTGCCGTTCCTGGTGCGCGACGAGCTCGCCCGGCTCCTGGACCTGCCCGCCGAGCGGATCCGGGTGTTCGCCGCCCGCGTCGGCGGCGGATTCGGCGGCAAGCAGGAACTGCTCACCGAGGACCTGGTCGCGGTCGCGGTGCTCCGCACGGGCCGCCCCGTCGCCTACGAGATGACCCGCACCGACGAGATGACGCGGACCACCTACCGGCATCCGTTCCGGGTCGCGGTGGATCTCGGTGCCGATGCCGACGGGCGGCTCACCGCGATGAAGGTGGACGTGCTCTCCGACACCGGCGCCTACGGCAATCACGCGATCGGCGTGATGTTCCATGCCTGCGCGGAGTCGGTGTCGGTCTACAACTGCCCGGTCAAGCGGGTCGACGCGGAGGTGGTCTACACCAACAACCCGCCGTCGGGTGCGTTCCGCGGATACGGCCTGGGCCAGGTGATCTTCGCCGTCGAGAGCGCGATGGACGAGCTGGCCATCCGGGTCGGCATCGACCCGTTCGACCTGCGCCGGATCAACGCGGTGGCCGAGGGCGATCCGTTGCTGATCGCCCACGAGGAGCCCGAGGAAGACCTCGTCTATGGCAGCTACGGCCTCGACCAGTGCCTCGACCTCGCCCAGTCCGCCCTCGCCCGGGGCGGCGGTGTCGCGGTGCCCGACGGCGACCACTGGCGGATCGGCGAGGGGATGGCCCTGGCGGCGATCGCGACGATGGCCCCGCGCGGTCACTTCTCGACGGTGACCGTGGGTGTCGACGCCGCCGGCATCTACCACGTCGGGGTGGGCACCTGCGAGTTCGGCAACGGCACCACCACCGTGCACGCCCAGATCGCGGCGTCGGCGCTGTCGACGGAGATCGAGAACATCCGGGTGTACCACGGTGACACCGACGCCGCCCCGTACGACACCGGCGCATTCGCCTCGGCGGGAACCACGGTGGCGGGCAAGGCCGTCCACGGCGCCGCGCTCGCCCTGCGGCAGACGCTGATCGGGGCGGCTGCGTCGCTGACCGGGAGCACGCCCGACCGGGTACGCCTGGGCTCTGACGGCGCCGCCGTCGGCGACCGGATGCTCGGCTTCGGTGAGCTGATCGCCGCGGTCGACGAGGATCATCGTCAGGACCATCCGGACGGTGCGCGGGCGGTGGCCTCCGGCAGCGAGCGTGGCGACCTGCGCTCGATCGCATTCAACGTGCAGGGGTTCCGGGTCGCGGTGAACACCGAGACCGGCGCGGTCCGGATCCTGCAGTCGGTGCACGCCGCCGATGCGGGCACGGTGATGAATCCCCAGCAGTGCCTCGGTCAGGTCGAGGGCGGGGTGGCGCAGGCGATCGGCGCGGCCCTGTACGAGGAGATCATGCTCGACGGCAAGGGCGTACCCCTCACACCGGTGTTCCGGACCTATCGGGTCCCGCAGATGGCCGACATCCCCGACACCGAGGTGTACTTCGCCGACACCTCCGACGACCTCGGCCCCTACGGTGCCAAGTCGATGAGCGAGTCGCCGTACAACCCGGTGGCACCGGCCCTGGCCAATGCCATCCGGCGCGCGATCGACGCACGCCCCTACGAGACGCCGATGTCGCGGGACCGGATCTGGCGGCTGGCCCAGGGATGAGCCGGGCCGGCGACCGTTCGGCATACCCGACCCGGCGGCACCATACCGACGTCTGTTTTCGGGTAGCCTAACTTTCTGTTTCGCCCAGGTTGATCGACGCTGTGGGATGTGTCAGATTGGGCAGGTGAGTCAGGTCGACACGCGCACCTCCGACGCGTCCGAACCCGACCCGGCCTCCGGCCGGGACGGCGAGATCGACACAGCCGGTGGCGGTATGGCGGGCGGTGCGGGTACGGACAGCGGCGTCGGTACGGACAGCGGTGTCGGTACGGACAGCGGCGTCGCCGATGCGCGGACCACCGCCCAGCTGCGCGGGACCCGCTCCCGGTTGCTGCGCCAGGTGGCGCTGTTCGGTCCGGCATTCGTCGCCGCGGTGGCCTACGTCGATCCGGGCAATGTGGCGGCCAACATCACCGCCGGCGCCCGGTACGGATTCCTGCTGGTCTGGGTACTGGTCGCGGCGAACATCGTCGCCATGCTGATCCAGTACCAGTCGGCAAAACTCGGCATCGTCACCGGCCGCAGCCTGCCGGCGATCCTCGGTGAGCGGCTGAGCAGACGCCGGCGTCTCGCGTTCTGGGTGCAGGCCGAGATCGTCGCGATCGCCACCGACCTGGCCGAGGTCCTGGGCGGGGCCATTGCCCTGCAGTTGCTGTTCGACCTGCCGCTGGTGGTCGGCGGGGTGATCGTCGGGGTGATCTCGACGCTGGTGTTGCTGCTGCAGAATCCGCGCAGGCAACGGGTCTTCGAGTCGGTGATCGTGACCCTGCTGGCGATCATCGTGGTCGGATTCCTCGCCGGACTGTTCGTCAATCCGCCGGCGGCCGCGGATGTGGCAGGCGGGCTGGTCCCGCGACTCCAGGGACCCGAAACGGTGCTGCTGGCGGCGTCGATGCTGGGCGCCACGGTGATGCCGCATGCGATCTATGTGCACTCGGCACTGGTGATCGACCGCTATGGCGTCACCCGCACCGAGACACGGCGCCGGCGTCTGCTGCGGGCCACCCGCTGGGATGTGGCCCTCGCGCTCGTCGTCGCCGGTGCGGTCAACATCGCCCTGCTGCTCCTCGCCGCCGAGAACCTCCGTGGCAAGGAGGGCACCGACACCATCGAGGGCGCCTACCACGCCGTCGCCGACGCGATGGGCCCCGGCATGGCCACCGCCTTTGCCGTCGGCCTGCTCGCGAGCGGGCTGGCCGCCACCTCGGTGGGTTCGTCGGCGGGAGCGGCGATCATGGACGGTCTGCTCGAGAAGCGGATACCGCTGCTGGTGCGCCGCCTGGTCACCTTGCTGCCGGCACTCGCCGTGCTGTGGATCGGGGTGGATCCGACGTGGGCCCTGGTCGTCAGCCAGGTGGTGCTGAGCTTCGGTATCCCGTTCGCCATCATCCCACTCGGCCGGCTCACCGCCGATCGTTCGCTGATGGGCCCCTTCGCCGATTCCTGGCCGCTGAGGATCGCCGCCGGGGTGGCGTCGGTGGCCATCGTGATCCTCAATCTCGCCCTGATCGTGCTGGTGTTCACCGGCACCTGATCCCGGGCCGGCCCTCGCCGGTCCCGGGATCGCGGGCGCAGGTCAGACGAGCAGCGGGTCAGGCGAGCAGCCCCTTGGCGACGTGGGTCACCTGGATCTCGTTGCTGCCGGCGTAGATCATCAGCGACTTGGCATCGCGGGCGAGCTGTTCCACGCGGTACTCGGCCATGTATCCGTTGCCGCCGAACAGCTGGACCGCCTCCATCGCGACGTCGGTCGCGGCCTTGGAACTGTAGAGCTTCATCGCCGACGCCTCGGCGAGGGTCATCGGCTTGCCCGCCTTGGTCCGTTCGATCGCGCTGAAGATCATGTTCTGCACGTTGATCCGCGCCACCTCCATCTCGGCGAGCTTGAGCTGGATGAGCTGGAAACGACCGATCTCCTGACCCCACAGGGTGCGGTTCTTGGCGTAGTCGACCGACAGCCGCAGACATTCGTTGATGATGCCGAGCGACAGCGCGGCGATGCCGACGCGTTCGGCGGTGAAACCCGCCTTGGCCCCTTCGGCACCCTTGGCGTCGGAGCCGGTGTCCTCGGTCTCACCGAGCAGACGGTCCGGGCCCAGGCGCACGTTGTCGAAGAACAGCTCGCCGGTCGGTGAGCTCATCATGCCCATCTTCTTGAACGGTTTGCCCTGGGTGAGACCCGGCATCCCCTTGTCGAGCACAAAACTGAGCACCTTGCGGTCGCGGATCGGGGTGTCCGAGCCGTCGTCGAGCTTGGCGAAGACGACGATGGTGTCGGCGTACGGGCCGTTGGTGATGAACGTCTTCTGCCCGCTGAGGATGTAGTCGTCCCCGTCACGGCGGACGGTGGTCTTCATTCCGCCCAGCGCATCCGACCCGGAGTCCGGTTCGGTGATCGCCCAGGCGCCGACCTTCTCCATGGTGACCAGCTCGGGCAGCCAGCGCTTCTTCTGCGCGAGGGTGCCCTTGCCGCGGATGGTGGACACGGTCAGGCCCATGCTCACCCCGAGCGAGGCCACCAGGCCGAGGCTGACCCCGGCCAGTTCCATGTTGAGGATCAGGAACATCGAGTTGCCGCCGCCCAGGGCGCCGCCGCCCGACGGGGCGCGCTCCCCGGCCGACTCGGCGGCGAGCTCCTTCTCCAGCCCTTCGGCCGCCATCGCGTCGACACCGAAGGTGGACAACAGCTTCCGGGTGATCTCGTAGGGCGGCAGGGCCCCGGTCTCGAGGTCGTCGACGTGCGGCCGGATCTCCTTGTCGATGAACGCACGCAGCGCATCCCGCACCATCAGGTCTTCCTCGGACCACTCGAACATCGACACCTCCGTTGAACACGCCGACCCGACGTCGACTAGAACACGTTTCAGTTTCCCACTGTGTCAGGTGTCACCGGCCGCTGTCCAGAGAAGACCGCCGCGATCAGGGCACGGGATAGTGATGGGCGGGGGCGACGTCCACCGCGAAGTAGCCCGCCGGATCGCCGGCGAGCAGCGCCTGCGCCACCGGCATCGCCACCACCACGAACAGATCGGCGTCGGAGGATGTGCGCTCGTCGCGCCAGGCGAGGACACGGGCGACGAAGGCGGCCAGGGACTCCCCGCCGTGCGGGACCGACCACGGGTCGGTGAAGAACGCACCGAGCGCCGACGGGTCGATCTCCTCGGGCGCGCATCCCGACCACGAGCCGACGTCCAGGGTGGCCAGCCGCTCGTCGACGGTCGGTGGCCCGGACGGCGGCAGGAGTGCCAGCGCCAGGAATCCGGCGGTCTGACGGCTCGCCAGATCGGGCCCGACCAGCATCGGCCGGGTATCGGCATCGGCCGGCCCGGCGTTCAGCCGGTTCGCGAGGGCGAGCACGGATGTGCGTCCGGCGTCGTCCAGAGACGGATCACCGCCGAATCGGAGGGCCTTGTTGGGGCCGCTCCGACCGGCGGTGATCAGATGAAGCGTCATTCGTCCCGGCGTCAGCGGACGTCGGCGAGCGCCGCCGTCCCGGCCGACGACTTCGACCGGGTCAGCAGACCCAGGATCGCGGCGAACGCGGTGGACAGGACGGTCCACAAGATCACCTGGTTGGCGATGACGTAGACCCGGAAGTCGCCGATCACCGCGCCCGGGAAGCCGGGGAACAGGATGGTCTCGCCGTCCATCACCGGCTCGGGTACCTCGTGGAACTCCGGCAGCAGGGCCGCGGTGATCGTGACGACCACCAGGAACCCGATGGCACCGAGCACACCGGCGAACAGGCCGCCCAACCGCGGACGCAGCCAGAACACGAGCACGACGGCGGCGACCATCGCGATCACCGAGACCACCGTGATGGTCAGATAGGCACCCGACCGCGCACCGATGGTGTCGTCGTCGCCGACGGCCGGCGGATTGGCCGGGTAGACGAAGAACGGCACACCGAAGAACGCGATGAAACCGAGTACGCCGAGGGCCGCACCGACCCAGCGGTAGTCCGTCGCCGGGTAGTGGCGACCGATGTAGGTCCACAGGACGGTGAACGCGACGGCGAAGAACGCGCCCATGCACAGCGCGAAGACGATGGTGCCGACACCGGCACCGATGTTCTCCTGCACGGTGCGGGTGAAGACCTCACCCTCACCACCGTGGACGTGACCGCCGTGGGCTTCGAGCAGGTGCTCTTCGGCCTCCGAGCGGGCACCCTCGTAGTCGATCGCCTTGGCGACCTGCGGCTCGATGAAGATCCGAGCGAAGATGAACGCGACGATGCCGGCGATCAGGCCCGAGAGCAGGCCTGCGCCGATGAATTTCTTCTCCATGTGTTGTTGTCTCGTTTCCGTCCGCGTCAGTGGCAGGGGAAGCCGAGGAAGTGCCGTGCGTCGTGCACGAACTCATGGATGTGGGTGTCGGAACCGAAGACCGACACCGCGCCCTGGTCGTAGCCGAGGAAGTAGTAGGCCATCCCGGCCAGGACCAGCGTCGCGGTCAGCCACAGTGCGGCCGACGCGGCGGACAGGTCGGGTACGGCAAGCGACACCGCTTTGCCCTGATGGGTCGATGCAACCATCGGATCAGTCCTTTCGTGGGATCACGCGTCCCAGCTGAAATGCACATTCGCGACGTCCGGCGGCGTCCTGACTCGTCCTCCGACCTGGTCGGATGGACTCACAGTGGCGCGACCGCTCCGGATTCACACCGGATTTCCCGCAGGAACGTCTGGCAGCACGATACTCCTCCCACAAGACGCAGACCACGAAACCGTCGGTGGTCTGGAGGATGATGGACGTCGTGTCCGATCCGGCCCAGATCCTGACCCGGTTCACCGCGCCCACCAGGCAGTGGTTCACCGGGGCCTTCGCCGCGCCCACCGCCGCCCAGGCCGGTGCGTGGGAGTCCATCGCCAACGGCGACAACACGCTGGTCATCGCCCCGACCGGGTCCGGAAAGACGCTGTCGGCGTTCCTGTGGGCGCTCGATCGGCTCGCCGCCCGGCCCGACCGGTCGCGGGGCACCACCCGGGTCCTCTACGTCTCCCCGCTCAAGGCGCTCGCCGTCGACGTCGAGCGCAACCTCCGGGCGCCGCTGACCGGCATCACGCGCGCCGCGCAGGAACTCGGTGAGCCCGAGCCCGCGATCACCGTCGGGCTGCGCTCCGGCGACACCCCCGCCGCGCAACGGCGGCTGTTGGTGCGCACACCGCCGGACATCCTGATCACCACCCCCGAGTCGCTGTATCTGATGCTCACCTCGTCGGCCCGCGAATCGCTGACCGGGGTGGAGGCCGTGATCGTCGACGAGGTGCATGCGGTGGCCGGCACCAAACGCGGCACACACCTCGCCCTGTCGCTCGAGCGGCTCGACCGCCTGCTGGAGCGTCCCGCACAGCGCATCGGGTTGTCGGCGACGGTGCGCCCGCCCGAGGTGGTGGCCCGATTCCTGTCCGGGGCGGCCGACTGCACCGTGGTGCGTCCACCGGCGGCCAAGACCTTCGACCTTCGGGTCGACGTCCCGGTGGCGGACATGGCCAACATCCCGGCACCACCGGACGCCGACGGCGGGCTCGACGAGCTCGACGACGCCTTCTCGCCCACCGCCGGATCGTTGTGGCCGTATGTGGAATCGGCGATCGTCGACCTGATCGAGGCCAACCGCAGCACCATCGTGTTCGCCAACTCCAGACGGTTGGCCGAGCGGCTGACCGCACGGCTCAACGAGATCGCCGAGAACCGGGCCGGTACCGCGGTGCCGGAATCCCCGGCGCGAAACCAGCGGGTGCCCGGTGGTGCGCCCGCGCTGGTGATGGCCAGCGGGGCGAGCGCCGGCGCCGCACACGTCCTCGCCCGGGCGCATCACGGATCGGTCAGCAAGGAGCAGCGTGCCGAGATCGAGGACGATCTCAAGACCGGGCGGCTGCGCTGTGTGGTGGCGACCAGTTCGCTGGAACTCGGCATCGACATGGGCGCCGTCGACCTGGTGGTGCAGGTGGAGGCGCCGCCGTCGGTGGCCAGCGGTCTGCAGCGGATCGGCCGCGCCGGCCATCAGGTGGGCGAGATCAGCCAGGGCGTGCTGTTCCCCAAACATCGCACCGACCTGATCCACTGCACGGTGGCCGTCGCACGGATGCGGGCCGGGGAGATCGAGGAACTGACGGTTCCGACCAACCCGCTCGACGTCCTCGCCCAGCAGACGATCGCCGCGGCCGCCGTCGACGACCTCGACGTCGACGACTGGTTCGAGACCGTCCGGCGGTCGGCGCCGTACCGTGATCTCGGGCGGTCGATCTACGAGGCGACCCTCGACCTGATCTCGGGCCGGTTCCCGTCCGACGAGTTCGCCGAGCTCCGGCCGCGCGTCACCTGGGATCGCGACCGCAACGTGTTGTCGGGGCGGCGCGGCGCACAACGGCTGGCGGTCACCTCCGGCGGCACCATCCCCGACCGCGGACTGTTCGGCGTGTTCATGGTGGGCGAGAAGGCCGCCCGCGTCGGCGAACTCGACGAGGAGATGGTCTACGAGTCCCGGGTGGGTGACGTGTTCGCCCTCGGCGCCACCAGCTGGCGGATCGAGGACATCACCCACGACCGCGTCCTGGTCTCCCCGGCGTTCGGCCGGCCCGGCAGGTTGCCGTTCTGGATCGGCGACAGTATCGGCCGGCCGGCCGAATTGGGTGCCGCCATCGGCAGATTCACCGGCGAGATCGCCGACCGTGCCGAACTCGACCGTCGCGCAGACGATCTCGGACTCACCGGCTTCGCCCGCGAGAACCTGGCCGCGCTGATCGCCGAGCAGCGCGAGGCCACCGGGCATCTGCCCACCGACCGCACCCTGGTGGTCGAACGATTCCGCGACGAACTCGGCGACTGGCGTCTGATCCTTCACTCCCCCTACGGATTACGCGTCCACGCACCGTGGGCATCGGCGATCTCGGTGCAGCTCAAGACCTCCCTCGGCCTCGACGGCGCGGTCACCGCCTCCGACGACGGGATCATCGTCCGCCTGCCCGACACCGACGACACCCCACCCGGTGCCGCCGTGTTCGCCGTCGACCCCGACGAGGCCGAACAGCTGATCACCGATGCCCTCGCCGAGTCGTCGATGTTCGCCTCCCGGTTCCGCGAGTGTGCCGCGCGGGCGTTGCTGCTGCCGCGCCGCGATCCCGGACGCCGGGCACCGCTGTGGCAGCAACGCCAGCGCAGTGCCCAGTTGCTGGCGGTGGCATCGAGGTTCCCGGACTTCCCGATCGTCCTGGAGGCCGTGCGCGAATGCCTGCAGGATGTCTACGACCTGCCCGCCCTCGTCGACCTGCTGCGGCGGGTGGCCACCCGCAAGGTCCGGATGGTCGAGTCCGAGACGCAGACACCCTCCCCGTTCGCCGCGTCGATGCTGTTCGGCTACGTCGGGGCGTTCATGTACAACGACGACGCCCCGCTCGCCGAACGGCGTGCTGCAGCACTGTCGTTGGACACCGCGCTGCTCGCGCAACTGCTCGGCCGCGTCGATCTGCGCGAGCTGCTCGACCCGGCGGTGATCGCCGAGGTCACCGCACGCCTGCAACGCCTCGATCCGGCACGTCGCGCCCGCGACGCCGAGGACGTCGTGGATCTGCTGCGCTGGCTCGGACCGTTGTCCACCGAGGCCGTGGCGCAACGGTTCCGGGCCGACGCCGACCCCCGAACCCACGGTGACCCCGACACCGACACCGATCCCGACCGCGGCCCCGACACCGGTACCGAGGTGGTCGCGACGGTGACGACCGTTCTCGCCGGGTTGCACCGCGACGGCCTGATCATCTCGATCGGCCATCGTGGGCGGGCGCTGTGGGCGGCGGTCGAGGACACCGCCCGGCTGCGCGATGCGCTCGGCGTCCCGGCCCCGATGGGTGTTCCCGCCGCCTTCCTCGAGTCGGTTCCCGACCCGGTCGGCGACCTCGTCCACCGCTTCGCACGGACCCACGGACCGTTCACCGTCGCCGAGGCGGCCGAGGAGATCGGGCTCGGCGTGGCCGTCGTCGCCGACACCCTGGCGCGGCTGGCCGGATCGCGGTCGGTGGTCGAGGGCGACTTCCTGTCCGGCGTGACGGGTACCCAGTGGTGTCACGCCGATGTGCTCGGGCAGATCCGGCGGGGTTCGCTGGCCGCGACCCGCGCCGAGGTCGCGCCGGTCACCACCGACGCCTTCGCGCGTTTCCTCACCGACTGGCAGCACGTCTCCCCCGCCGAGCAGCTCGATGGTGTCGACGGCGTGGCGGTGGTGCTCGACCAGCTCGCCGGTCATCCGCTGCCCGCGTCGGCGTGGGAGTCGCTCATCCTGCCTGCGCGTATCCCCGACTACTCGCCGGCGATGCTCGACGAGTTGCTGTCGGCGGGTGATGTGGTGTGGTCGGGTGCGGGGCGTATCGGTGGCGCCGACGGCTGGATCCGGTTCTGCCCGGCCGATCTCGCCGAGGCGCTGCTGCCCGAGCCCGACGAGATCGACCTGACCGACATCCACCGGGAGTTGCTGGCGCGCTTCGCGACCGGCGGCGGTCTGCGGTATGCCCAGCTCACCGCCGACCTCGAGGATGCCGGGATCACCGCGGGTTCCGACGCGATCGAGTCCGCGCTGTGGGATCTGGTGTGGTCGGGTCATGTCTCCAACGACTCGTTCGCCCCGGTCCGGGCCCTGCTGATGCCACGCCGCTCCGGCCCGTCCCGTGCGACCCCGGCACATCGATCACGGGGCCGGGCACCACGATTGCGGCCGGGCCGGTTGTCCACGCGCACCCTGTTGTCGTCGACCCCCGGCGCCGCACCCACCCCGCCGATCGTGGGCGGACGGTGGTTCGCCCCGCTCGATCGGACCACCGATCCGACGGACCTCGCACAGGTGCTCTGCGACCAGCTGCTGGCACGGTATGGGCTGGTCACCCGCGGACCGGTCGTCAGTGAGGCCGTCACCGGCGGTTTCGCCCGGATCTACAAGGCGCTCACCGTGTTCGAGGACAGCGGCCAGGTCCGCCGCGGGTATTACGTGGACGGCCTCGGCGGGGCCCAGTTCGCGGCACCGTCCACCGTCGACGATCTGCGCCGGCACGCCCTCGACGATGCCTCGCTCGACGGTCACCGCCACCAGCCGACCACCGTCGTGCTGGCGGCCACCGACCCGGCGAACCCCTACGGCGCGGCCCTGGACTGGCCGCAACGTCCCGACGGCGGACATCGGCCGGGCCGCAAACCCGGCGCCCTGGTGGTGATGGTGGACGGGACGCCGGTGGCCTTCGTCGAGCGCGGCGGCAAGACCGTCCTGACCTTCACCGAGTCGGATTCGATGCTGCGCGCGGCGATCTCCGGGATCGCCGACGTGGTCGGCCGTGGCGGCGTGGCCCGGCTGGCCGTCGACCAGATCGACGGTGTGGAGGCGCTGCGGTCGCCGTTGGCGTCGGTGTTCGTCGACTGCGGATTCTCCACCACCCCTCGGGGACTTCGGATACGGTACGGCCATGCCAGAGGGTGACACCGTCTTCCGCACCGCCGCCCGGCTGCGCACCGCGTTGGCCGGAAAGCTGTTGACGTACTCCGATTTCCGTGTCCCCCGGCTGGCCACCGTCGATCTGTCCGGCCGTGCGGTCACCGCGGTTCGGTCGCGGGGCAAGCACCTGCTGATCGACGTCGGCCCCGGCGACGGCCAGGAGCCGGTCAGCATCCACAGCCATCTGTCGATGGAGGGCAGCTGGGATGTGCTGCGGGTCGGCGAACGCTGGCATCAGCGTGCCCACACCGCACGCGTGGTGTTGCGCAACGACACCTACGAGGCGGTCGGATTCGCGCTCGGCACCCTCGATCTGATGGCCGACCCGGACGGCGCCCTCGCCTACCTGGGACCCGATCTGCTGGGCGACGACTGGGACGCCGCCGAGGCCGCCCGCCGGATCGCGCGACACCCGGACACCCCGATCGGAATCGCCCTGCTCGATCAGCGCCGGATGGCCGGTGTCGGCAACGAGTACCGCTCGGAGCTGTGTTTCCTTCGCGGCGTGTTGCCCACCCGCCGGGTCGGGGACGTCGACGTCCCCGCGATGGTCGACCTCGCCCACCGGATGCTCATCGCGAACCGGACCCGCCTGGCCCGCACCACGACCGGCAAGACCGGCCGCACCGAACGACTCTGGGTCTACGGCCGTCGAGCACAGCCATGCCGTCGGTGCGCCACGCCCATTCAGCGCGACCATCTCGGAACCGCCGACGCCGAGCGCGTCATCTACTTCTGCCCGCGGTGTCAGACCTGAGTGCGAACTCGGCGGCAGCACCAGCCCTTGACGATCGATCCGGGACCGAGCCTTATTCACTCGAACCACCCACGACTGCTTGATCATTGAGCGAGGACCCTTCTTGATGATTGAGCCGGGACCGAGCGAAGCGAGGACCCTTCTTGGTGATTGAGCCGGGACCGAGCCTTTGACACTCGAACCACCCACGACTGCTTGATGATTGAGCGAGGACTCTTGTTGGTGATCGAGCCGGGACCAAGCGAAGCGAGGACCCGAGTCGAAATCTCTGCAACCCGCAGCCTGGCAGCAACCACCCCTGAGGTGGTCCCGTCGACAACGCAACCAACCGAGGTTTCGACACGCCTCGTCGCTACGCTCCTCACCGGCTCAACCACCAACAGTCACTTGACGATTGAGAGAGGACCCTTCTTGGTGA
>NZ_BCNF01000031.1 GCF_001485495.1 Gordonia desulfuricans NBRC 100010
CAACTCACAGGCCAGCGGTAACCACCTCGAAGGTGCCCACCTCGACAACTCAACCACCAACCGCCACTGGACAATCGGGCCGATACCGACAGACACAGCCACCCTGAACCCGGACGGCGGCACTCAGACCGGGTAGCGCTCGGGTTCCGGGCCGAACTGGAAACGACGGCCCGTAATGTTGCCGGCGGCGATCTCGACGTAGTTGTACTTGATGGTGGGAATCCACGGGCTCAACGGAGTCTCGTCGGCGGCGGCGATCTCGTCGTTGCGGGACAGGATTCGTGCGGTGCCCTTGACCACGACGCTCCAGCCGGCGTCACCGTCGTACGAGTCCACCTCGAAGGCGACGTTCTCGTTGACGACCAGCTCGGAGAGCTTGGTGCCCTCCGCAGTCCGGAACAGGATGCGTCCCTCGCCCGCGTAGTAGTTCACCGGGAAGATGTCCGGATGTCCGCCGACGGTCACCGCGAGCCGGCCGACCGCCCCCTTGCCCAGCAATTCCCAGGCCTCGTCGGTGCTGAGTTCCTGAACCGGATTGTCCACCATGGTCGTTGCCTTCCTCTACCCCTGTTGCCACCCGTACCCATTTTCTACCCCCACACGGCACCGGCCGCAGGGTCAAAGGTCCTGTCGTGGCGCACGGGTCAGCGGTCGGGGACGGGCACCGGCTCCAGGAGTTCCGGCCGGGACTCCGGGGCGGCGGCACGCAGCGCGTCGGCCGACTCGTCGTCAGGTTGACGCTGCGACGCGATCTCCGCGGCGACCCGGGCGTCGTAGGTCCGCACCTCGTACTCGATCTGTTCGGACCCCCAGCCCAGGATCGGGGCGAGCAGTTCGGCCACCTCCTGCGCGCAGTCCACACCGCGGTCGGAGTACTCGATCGAGATGCGGGTGCGACGGGCCAGCACATCCTCCAGGTGCAGGGCGGCCTCGTCGACCGCGGCGTAGACCACCTCCACCCGCAGGTACTGCGGCGCGCCGGCGAGCGGACGCAGCAGCGACGGATCGTCGGCGGCGTAGGACAGCACGTCGTCGATCAGCGAACCATAGCGATTGAGGAGCCGGCGGATTCGGTAGGGATGCAGCCCGTACCGGGAACCGAGGTGCTCGCACTGGTTGATCAGCGCGAAGTAGCCGTCGGCCCCGACCAGCGGCACCCGTTCGGTGATCGACGGCGCGACCCGCGTGGGGATGAAGTCGTCGCAGGCATCCACCGCATCGGCGGCCATCACCCGGTAGGTGGTGTACTTGCCGCCCGCGATCGACACCAGACCCGGGGCCACCCGTGCCACCGCATGTTCACGCGACAGCTTCGAGGTGGCCTCGTCCTCCCCGGCCAGCAGCGGCCGCAGGCCCGCGTACACGCCTTCGATGTCGTCGTGGGTCAGTTTGGTGACCAGCACCGTGTTGACGTGTTCGAGGATGTAGTCGATGTCGGCGCGGGTCGCCGCCGGGTGCGCCAGGTCCAGGTTCCAGTCGGTGTCGGTGGTGCCGATGATCCAATGCGTCTCCCACGGGATGACGAACAGCACGGACTTCTCGGTACGCAGGATGATCGCGGTCTCGCTGACGATCCGGTCACGCGGGACGACGATGTGCACACCCTTCGACGCCCGCACCCGGAAGTGTCCACGCTCATGCGAGAGGGCCTGCACCTCGTCGGTCCACACCCCGGCCGCGTTGATCACACAGTGCGCCCGGATCTCGGCGGTCTCCCCGTTCTCGGTGTCGAGCACCTTGACACCCATCACGCGGTCGGCCTCCCGCAGGAACCCGACGACCTGCGTGGACGTGCGGATCACGGCCCCGTAGTTGGCGGCGGTCCGGGCGACGGTCAGGCTGTGGCGGGCGTCGTCGACGACGGTGTCGTAGTACCGGATACCACCGATCAGCGAGTCGCGTTTGAGCGCCGGAGCCACCCGCAGGGCCCCCGACCGCGTCACATGGCGTTGCCCGGGAACAGATTTCGATCCACCCATGGCGTCGTAGAGGAACAGGCCCGCGGCCACGTAGGGGCGTTCCCAGACCCGCTGGGTCAGCGGGTAGAGGAACGGTAGCGGTTTCACCAGGTGCGGGGCGAGCAGCCGCAGGGACAGTTCCCGTTCGCGCAGCGCCTCGCGCACCAGCCCGAACTCGAGCTGTTCGAGATACCGCAGGCCGCCGTGGAACATCTTCGACGAGCGGCTCGACGTCCCGGACGCGATGTCGCGGGCCTCCACCAGCGCCACCCGAAGACCTCGGGTCGCCGCGTCCAGTGCGGCCCCGACACCCACCACACCGCCGCCGATGACGACGATGTCGAACTGTTCGGTGGACAGACGCCGCCACGCCTCGGCCCGGTAGAGCGGACCCATGTCCGCAGGTCGATCGGGATCGAATCGAGGGTCGCCATGCGCCCTTCGTGCACTCGAATCGCCGGACTCGGTGTTCATGCTTCGTCAGCGTAATTGATCTCGGTGGCCTACACCGCGTGCGACACTGGGCGCCGTGCAGAGTGCTTCGGGTTATGTCATGTCGATCGACCAGGGAACCACCTCGACGCGGGCCATCGTGTTCGACCGTTCCGGCCGTGTGGTGTCCTCCGAGCAGATCGAGCACCGCCAGATCTTCCCGCGACCGGGCTGGGTGGAACACGACCCCGCCGAGATCTGGCGCAACACCCGTCGGGTGGCCGCGGCCGCCCTGGCCGCCGTCGACCTCACGGTGGACGACATCAGGGCGTGCGGACTGACCAACCAGCGCGAGACGACGATGGCCTGGGACCGGTCGACCGGGGAGCCGCTGCACAACGCGATCGTGTGGCAGGACACCCGCACCGCCGATCTCTGCGTCGAACTCGGCGGTGATGCCGGTACCGACCGCTATCGGACGCGCACCGGCCTACCCCTGTCCACGTACTTCTCCGGCCCCAAGATGCGCTGGCTGCTCGACCATGTGCCGGCCGTTGCCGAACGTGCCCGCAACGGCGAACTGTGCTTCGGCACAATGGATTCGTGGATCTCCTGGAACATGACGGGCGGTCCGGCCGGTGGGCTGCACATCACCGACGTGACCAATGCGTCGCGCACCATGCTGATGGATCTGCACACCCTGGCGTGGGACGAGCAGATCTGCGCCGAGATGGGCATCCCGACCGACGCACTCCCACAGATCCGCAGTTCCTCCCAGGTGTACGGCGCCCTGCGCGAACACGGCTCGCTGCCCGGGGTTCCGTTCGCCGGCATCCTCGGCGACCAGCAGGCGGCGACCTTCGGCCAGGCGTGCCTGTCGGCCGGCGAGGCGAAGAACACCTACGGCACCGGGAACTTCCTGCTGCTCAACACCGGAACCGACGTGGTCTTCTCCGACCACGGCCTGCTCACCACCGTCTGCTATCAGATCGGCGACGCCGCACCGCATTACGCCCTGGAGGGCTCGATCGCGGTGACCGGCTCGCTGGTGCAGTGGCTGCGGGACAACCTCGGCATCATCACCGATTCCGCCGAGGTGGAGACCCTGGCCCGCCAAGTCGACGACAACGGCGGCGTGTATGTGGTGCCGGCGTTCTCCGGACTGTTCGCCCCGCGCTGGCGGCCCGACGCACGGGGGGTGATCGTCGGTCTGACACGCTTCGCCGACAAGCGGCACATCGCCCGGGCCGCCTTGGAGGCCAGCGCATTCCAGACCCGTGAGGTGATCGAGGCGATGCAGGCCGACTCCGGTGTGGCGCTGTCCACCCTCAAGGTGGACGGCGGGATGGTGGTCAACGACCTGCTGATGCAGTTCCAGGCCGACATCCTCGACGTCCCGGTGTCGCGCCCGGTGGTCAACGAGACCACCGCCCTCGGTGCGGCGTACGCGGCCGGCCTGGCGGTGGGCTACTGGTCCGGCGAGGACGAGATCCGGGCCAACTGGGCCGAACACACCCGGTGGACGCCGTCGATGGAGGCCGACGAACGGGCACGCCTGTACCGGGAGTGGAATCGCGCGGTCGAGCACAGTCTCGACCTGGCCTGAGGCCTACCCCGCGTACTCCACCAGCACCCCGACCACCCCCGCCGTGCCGCCCATCGCGATGATCGCCTCGTAGGCGCAGTCGGCGAGCCGTTCACCGGCGGGGCGATCGGCGGCCACCGCGATCGACAGACATGCCAGGGCGCGGGCCCGGAAGAACTCGTGCCGCTGGGTCTCGGTGTCGTCCGCCCGATGGGCGACCGACGCATCGAGTTCGTGGCGGGAGACCGCGGCATCGAGCTGGCCGCGGGTCGTCGGCGACACCCGGCCGTGTTCTCGCCACTGCGACAACACCTCTCGGACAGGTGGCTCGGCGAGCACGTCGGTCAGGTCGATCACCGTGGTGACCAGCACCCCGAGGCAGGCGTCGACGTCCGGCTCGGCGACCCGGTCCACGAGGTCGCCGATCGGGCCGTGTCCCCGGTCGATCCGCCGCGGCCGATGTGGGTCAGCCATCCCGCTCGGCCGTCCCGGTGGTCCGGACATCGGATGCCGAACCGTCTGCGCCCGAGGCGATCTCACCGAGATCGGCCCGCACGTCGGTCTCGTCCACCGGCAGGTCCAGGATCGGCTCGTCGGGTTCGGTGATCGGCGGCATGGCCTGCGGACCCCAGTCGCCGAGCACCGCCGGTCCGACCAGCGGGAGGTCGCCGACGATCTCCCGACCATGGGCGTCGTGGTGCAGATATCCCGGGGGCCGGTGTTTGAGATCGCGCCCGCCGCCCCCGCCGGGAGCACCACCCGCGGGCATCGCGGGGCGCATGCCGGGCGCCCCGGCCGACGGCACCGCCGGACCGCCGGGCATTCCCCCGGCCGGCGTCGCGGGCACCACCGGCGGGGTGAACGCGATGGGCTGCCCCGCCGGCATCCCGATACCGGATTCTCCTGCGCCCGTACCATTTCCACCGCTTTCACCGGAACCTCCACGAGATGTCCCGAGCCCGTCACCGACACCGTCGGACGGTGCAC
>NZ_BCNF01000032.1 GCF_001485495.1 Gordonia desulfuricans NBRC 100010
ACATCGGGATCATCACCGCGGCCGGTCCCCGACGGCCCCGCACCACCGGGTGCCGACGGAACGGCGGGGACCGCCGGGACCGGTACCGTGCCCGCGGGGGTGGCCGTCGTCGTGGTCGACGGTCCCGAACCGCCGGGCCCGCCGCCGTCCGGGCCGTCGGTATCGGTGAGCAGACCCGATTGTCCGCGTCCCCCGCCGGGATCGTCGCCGCCACCACCGATCCCGGACGTCTGTGTCGGGTCTCCCCCGCCGGTGCCGACCCCGGTGAACACCGAGTCCTCGCCCGGCGCGACCGGAGACGGCAGGCTGCCCGACACCGCGATCATCGGCGAGCTGTAACTGCCCGACATGGTGGCGGAGATCGCCGACCGGATCGATGCGGCGGTGTCCGGGTGATCGCGCAGACGCTGCTGCTGTTCCCGGAGCCATGGGATGTTCCCCTGGGCGGCGGCGACCACCCCGGACGCCGACTCGATGGCATCGGCACCGGTCTCCACGGTGTCCACACCGCTGTCGATCTGTGCGGCCAGGGATGCGGCCCGATCGACCGCCGAGTTCGCGGCCAGACCGATCAGCTGGTCGTCACCGAAGGCGGTGCGCAGCCCGCGGGCGACGGCCCGCACCGCGGCGATCGCGGCACGAAGGGCCTCCACGTCGCCGCGTGCGGCACCGCCGTCCATCGTCTCGAGGATGCCGAGCACCTCACCGATGCCCAGCTGCGACCACGGTGTCTCGGCGCCGCCGGCGCCGTGCCGCTCCCCGTGTGCCCGCCGCAGGTTCTCCCCGGCGCCCCTGGCCTCGTCCCACACACGCATCCCCCTCGTGTCCCCACCCGATCCAGGTGAGACTACCGCCGGAACCGGGCCGGTGGCGGGGTGTGGACGTGCCTGTGCACGCCGGCGATCAGTCCAGGTCGTCGTGGCGGACGAGCTGACGCGCCGCCTCGGTCACCGACCCCGACAGCGACGGATACACCGACAACGTCGACGCCAGATCCGACACGGTGAGCTTGTTCTGCACCGCCACCGCGATCGGCAGGATCAGCTCCGACGCGGTCGGGGCCACCACCACGCCGCCGATCACCACACCGGTCGCCGGGCGGCAGAAGATCTTGACGAAGCCACGCCGCAGTCCGCTCATCTTGGCGCGCGGGTTGGTCGACAACGGCAACATCACCGTGCGGGCGGGGTACTCCCCGGCGTCGATCGCGGTCTGCGAGACACCCACCGTCGCGATCTCCGGGCGCGTGAAGATCGCCGACGCAACGGTTTTCAGCTTGATCGGGCTCACACCCTCACCGAGTGCGTGATACATCGCGATCCGGCCCTGCATGGCGGCCACGGAGGCGAGCGGGAACAGCCCGGTGCAGTCACCGGCCGCGTAGACACCGGTCACCGAGGTCCGCGACACCCGGTCGACGGTGATGTAGCCACCCCGGTGGGTCTCCACCCCGGCGGTCTGCAACCCCAGGTCGGCGGTGTTGGGCACCGAGCCCACCGTCATCAGCACATGCGATCCGGTGACGCTGCGACCGTCGGCCAGATACGCGGTCACCGTGTCGCCGGTGCGGACCACCTTGTCGGCACGGGCATGCTTGATCAGGGTCACACCGCGTTCGGACAAGGCCTCCTCGAGCACCAGGGCCGCGTCCTCGTCCTCGTGCGGGAGCACACGGTCACGGCTGGACACCAGGGTCACCTTCACACCGAGTTCGGTGTAGGCGTGCACGAACTCGGCGCCGGTCACACCGGAACCGACGACGATGAGGTGTTCGGGCAGCTCCTCGAGGTCGTAGAGCTGACGCCAGGTCAGGATGCGCTCACCGTCGGGCATCGCGTCGGGCAGGACCCGCGGCGAGGCGCCGGTGGCGATCAGCACCACGTCGCCCTCGTAGCGTTCGGTGGTGCCGTCGGCCAGGGTGGCCACCACCCCGTGGGTGGACACGCCGAGCTGGGTGGATTCCAGCCGGGCGGTACCGGAGACCAGCCGCACACCCTCGCTGATCAGGCGTGATCGGATGTCGGCGGATTGAGCGAAGGCCAGATCCCGCACACGCTGGTGGATCTGCGGCAGCGTCACCACCACATCCTCCGAATGCAGGTCGATGCCCAGAGTCGCGGCGCGGCGCACCTCGGTACGGATACCGGTGGAGGCGATGAAGGTCTTCGAGGGCACACAGTCCCACAGGACGCAGGCGCCGCCGATGCCGTCCGAGTCGATCACCGTGATGTCGGCACCGTAGGCCGCCGCTGCCAGGGCCGCCTCATAGCCTGCCGGGCCTCCGCCGATGATCACGATCTTGGTCATGCCACTCCTTACGTGTCGGCCCCGGGGCCGGCAACGTCCGAATGGTCGACGCGACCGGCAGCCATGTCGTCGGGATCACCATGGACATGCAGGGGGCTGGTTGGTGTATCCGCTGTGATGCGCCGGGTACCAACCTAGTCCCCGCACACCGACGGTGTGGAACGCACCGGTGAACCGGCGGTGTGAAACGCACCGGTGAACCGGCGGTGGTCGGCGGTACGGTAGTGGCGTCGGGTCTCGGCGGGCAGATGCTCGATCGCGTACCCGAGCATCGTCGCCGGCATCCCGGCGGCGTGGGCGTCGAGGAATGCGACGAGCAGTGCCGGGTCGACACGCTTGCCCACCTCGCGCAGCATCCAGCCGGTCGCCTTCTGCAGCAGGTCTTCTCGGTAGGCGAGGTATCGCACGGCCAGTTCGAGGGTGGTCGAGGCGTCGCCGGCACGGATGAATGCGTGGGTGGCGACCATCGCGATCCGACGCAGCCACAGATCGTCGACGCCGGCCAGTTCGGTGAGCAGATCGCGTGGCCGGTCGCACAGCCACTGTCCGACGATCGGTGCCGCCGATGCGTCGACGATGTCCCAGTTGTTCACCCGGCCACGGCGTGCTGCGGCGAGGTACCAGTCGACGATCCGCGCCGCGGTCGCGTCGTCGCCGTGACGGGTCGAACGGGTCATCTGGTCGGCGGCGATCAGCACCGCGGTGAGCCGGTGTTCGTGGATCGGCGAGGCGATCAGCCGGTCGAGCTCGGACACCGGCAGGTCGCGGTGGGTGCGGGCCACCATGCGCTGCTGCGGCACCGGCACCCCGATGAACTCGTCGCCCTCGCCGTACTGTCCGGGGCCGGTCTTGAAGAACCCCGCCGCCGACTCCGCGCGGTGCCGATCGCCGAGGGCGTCGAGTTCGTTCATCACCGCGTGGGCCGTCACGCCCACACCGTAGCGCCGTCGTCGTAATACGATCATGTGTGGTCCGTGTGGCCACACCGATGAGCAGTCGATCAGTCCGGACCCCGGTTCGGCGGGAAAGTGCAGGTCAGAACCTACATGCCGATCTATGCCGCCTACGGTTCCAACATGCACCCCGAGCAGATGGCCGAGCGTGCACCGCACTCTCCGATGTCGGGTACCGGGTGGCTACACGGCTGGCGACTGACCTTCGGCGGCGGGGACATCGGCTGGGAAGGTTCTTTGGCCACCGTTGCCGAGGACCGCGACGATCCGACGGCCAAGGTGTTCGTGGTGCTCTACGACGTGACCACCGAGGACGAGGCCAATCTGGATCGCTGGGAGGGTTCCGAGCTCGGCATCCACCGCAAGATCCGCACCCGGGTGCAGACCGCCGACGGCGGTGTCCTGGCGTGGCTGTATGTGCTCGACGCCTTCGAGGGTGGCCTGCCGTCGGCGCGCTATCTGGGGGTGATGGCCGAGGCCGCCGAGATCGCGGGCGCACCCGCCGACTACGTGCAGGACCTGCGGTTGCGCGAGTCGCGCAATGTCGGGCCCGGGCCGGGCCCGATCGAACCCTGAGTCCCGATCGTCCGGTCAGAGCGCAGGGCCCCGGCCCCCGTAAACCCCACCCGGGCCCGATCGAACCCTGAGTCCCGATCGTCCGGTCAGAGCGCAGGGCCCCGGCCCCCGTAAACCCCAGCCGGGCCCGATCGAGCCCTGAGTCGCCCTATCGGTGGTTGAGCAGGTCGTCCTCGCGCAGCGAGGCCGCCCGTCCGTCGAAACCTCTCTGCTTGCGCTCCAAGGTAGCCACAGCCGAGGTGGTGACGTTCGGTAGT
>NZ_BCNF01000033.1 GCF_001485495.1 Gordonia desulfuricans NBRC 100010
AACCAGCGAAAATGGCGCGCCGGCCCAGCGACGATGGTTACGTCGGGACAGCCGCTCATCGGCTCAACCAGCGAAAACAGTGCGCGACCGCGACGATGATGGCTACGTCGGAGCAGCTCCTCATCGGCTCGACCAGCGAGAATGGTGCGCGAGCGCGAGGGTGCTGGTTGCGATGCGCCGATCCTCACGCCCCGGGCGTGAAACCCATGACCACTCCGGCCAGCGTGCGCACACCGATGTCCAGGGCGCGCTCGTCGATGTCGAAGGTCGGCTGGTGCAGATCCAGCTGGGGGCCCAGGCCGTCCCACACACCGAGGCGCGCCATGGCGCCCGGGACGTGTTCGAGGAACCAGGAGAAGTCCTCGCCCCCGGGTGACTGCGGGGTGTCGGCGACGGCACTGGGGTCGATCGCGGCGACCGCGCGGGCGAGCATCTCCACCGACGTCACGTCGTTGATCACCGGCGGCACCCCCCGGAAGTACGAGAGGTCGTGCGAGACCCGAAGGGGCGCCAGCAGTTCGCCGATCACGCTGCGCACCAACGATTCCAGCTCCGCCCACACCGCATGTTCACCGGTGCGGACGGTGCCCTTGAGGTGGCCTTCTTGCGGGATGGCGTTGGGTGCGTTGCCGGCATGTGCTGCACCCCAGGCCATCACGGTCCCCGAGCGCGGGTCGATCCGCCGGGACAGCACGCCGGGCAGACCGGTGATGACCGTTCCCATCGCGTAGACGACGTCTCCGGTCAGGTGCGGACGCGAGGTGTGCCCGCCGGGCGAACGCAGTTGCAGGTCGATGTGGTCGGCGGCCGAGGTGAGCGCGCCCTCGCGCAGGCCGACCGAGCCGACCGGCAGCCGCGGATCACAGTGCAGCGCGAAGATCCGGCCCACACCTTCGGTGACCCCTGCGGCGATGGCGTCGAGCGCACCACCGGGCATCACCTCCTCGGCGGCCTGGAACACCAGCCGCACCCCCACCGGCAACCGGTCGGCGACCGACGACAGCACCGACGCGGTCCCGAGCAGGATCGCGGTGTGGGCGTCGTGTCCGCACGAGTGGGAGACACCGTCGACGGTGGAGCTGAACGGCCGGCCGGTGTGTTCGGTGATCGGCAGCGCATCCATGTCGGCGCGCAGCGCGATCCGCGGGCCGCCGGTGGGACCGAGGTCGCACACGACCCCGGTGCCCAGCGGCAACCGCCGCGGGGCGAGGCCGAGGGCGGTGAGCTCGGACATCACCAGTTCGGTGGTCGCGACCTCCTGCCGGGACAACTCCGGATATGCATGAATCCGTCGTCGCCAGCCGACCAGCTGGTCACGATGGGTGGCCAGCCAGACGTCGAGAATCTGTCCGGCATCGGCCCCGATCCCGGTGTCCGCCATCGGTTCAGTCCTTTTCGCTCGAGATGTGGCGCCCCTGCGTGGGTGTGGGTGGGGGCGGCCAGGAGGTGTGTGCGGCCGCGGTCAGAGCAGGCTCGGTGGCGTCGGCACGGCGAGATCGGCCAGCAGCGGCTGGCGCAGTCCCCGCTTGATCAGCGTCTGCGCCGGACCGGCCAGCGGCGCCCGCTCGGCGCCGATCGCGGCGGCCCGGGCCAGCAGGTCGCCGGCGGCGACCGCCTCGTCGACGATCCCGGCGGCGACGGCGGCGTCGGCGGCGTAGCGACGGCTGGTGAGCATGGCCTCGGTGGCGGTGCGGTCGGTCAGCCGGGTACGGATCAGCGACGCCATGCCGCGGGTGAACGGCATCGACAGCGCGGCCTCGGGCAGCGACCAGAACCCGCGCTCGGTGCGCATCACGACGTGGTCGGCGCACAGGGCGAGCATCGCACCGGCCCCGAAGGCGTGACCGTTGATCGCGGCGATCGTCGGGACGGGCAGGGTGAGGATCTTGGTGTAGAGGCCGTGCACCTTGTCGAGGTAGGCGGGCAGTTCGGCGGCGTGCGCGGCGATGAAGTCGGTGTCGAGCCCGTTGGTGAAGAACTTGCCGGTCGCGGTGATCACCAGGGCCTTGGCGCCGTCGGCGACGGCCGTGTCGACCAGTGACTCGACCTGCTCGATCCACTCGAGCCGGAAACGGTTCTCCGGGTTCGCCTCGTCGAGTTCGGTCCCGGGGGCGCCGAGGAACAGCTCGGCGACGTCGGCGACGGTGGGCTGCGCACTGAGAAATGGCATGAGGTGACCTTATCCCCTGCCCGAACGACCGGTGGCGGTCCGTGGCCTGCACCGCGGCGCGTGGCGGCTCGGCAAACCCCCACGAGCCGCGCTCGGCGCATTAGGGTTGCGATCATGGATCCCACCGTCGACGCCGACGCCGCGGCCATCGCCGCGGCGGCCACGATCGCCTCCCACACCGATGCCGCCGGCCACGATGTCGCGGTGGTCCTCGGGTCGGGGTGGGCGCCGGCCGCCGACGCCTTCGGTGCCGCCACCGCCACCATGCCGATGACGGCGATCCCGGGGTTCACCCCGCCGTCGGCCTCGGGTCACGGCGGTTCGATCCGTTCGGTGCACATCGGGGATCGTCGGGTTCTGCTGATGCTGGGGCGGATTCACGCCTACGAGGGCCATCATCTGGCGCGGGTGGTGCATCCGGTGCGGACCGCCGCGGCGGCGGGCGTGCACACCGTGGTGCTGACCAATGCGGCCGGCGGACTGCGCGACGGGATGCGCGTGGGGCAGCCGGTGCTGATCGCCGACCATCTCAACCTCACCGCCCGCTCCCCACTGGCCGGGGCGCAGTTCGTCGATCTGGTCGACGCCTACTCGCCGCGGTTGCGGGCGATCGCGCGCGGAATCGACCCGTCGCTGGAGGAGGGCGTCTACGCCGGACTGCCCGGACCACATTACGAGACCCCGGCCGAGATCCGGATGTTGCGGACGATCGGCGCCGACCTGGTCGGCATGTCGACGGTGCACGAGACGATCGCCGCCCGGGCCGCCGGCCTGGACGTGCTCGGGGTGTCGTTGGTGACCAACCTCGCCGCCGGCATCACCGGCGAGCCCCTCGATCATGCCGAGGTGCTCGAGGTGGGTCGCGCATCGGCGACCCGGATGGGGGAACTGCTCGCGACGATCGTGGGGGAACTGTGAGATGAGTTATCCACCCGGGCCCCCGCAGGGATACGGCTATCCGACGCCCCCGCCGCAGCAGCCGCCACGCTCACCGTGGTCGTCGCCGGTGGTGCTGGTGGCGATCGCGATCGGCCTTCTCGTCGTGATCGGCGCCGGGATCGCGGCGTGGGCGCTGACGCGCAACAGCTCCGACTCGGATTCGGCCGGCGCCACGTCGACGACGCCGTCCACCTCCACGTCGACGTTCACCAGCACGGTCACCCGGACCCAGGCCGGCGCACCGGTTCCCACCCAGACCCAGACCACCACGCGGACCACCACGGCGCGGCCGTCGGTGAGCGTGTCCGGCGCCGACTGGCAGGGCTTCCTGAGCGGTCCGCGGTGCAATGCCGCCGACGACCCGGCCGTCGCGATCGGTCAGACCACCCGTTCGCGGGTGGTGATCTGCCAGGTCGGCGCCCAGACCGGGCGGTGGTACTACAAGGGCCTCGCCGACGGGAACACCATCGAGATCGGCTACCCGCAGCAGGTCGGTAACAGCTTTGTGGCGCAGAATGGTTCAACCACCTACACGGTCTCGCCGAGCTCCCTGGTGATCAGCCAGAACGGCTCGACGCTGGCCGACGAGCCCATGCTGGCGTACTGGTCCCTGAGCTGACCGGTACCGCCGGCCCACCGACGGAGGACCTCCCGGCCGATGTGTGCCCATCTCGCGGATCCAGCTGTGCTCGACGCCGCCCATCTCGACGTGATCCGGTCCGGACGCGCCCTGCTCCACGACGTCGGCCTGACCGTGCATCCCGGTGAACACTGGGCACTGCTCGGCCCGAACGGTGCCGGGAAGTCGACGCTGATGGCGATCCTCGGTGCGCGCTCGCATCCCACCACCGGCGTCGTCGACGTCCTCGGCAAGCGACTCGGCCGCGTCGACATGCGCGAGCTGCGCACCCATATCGGGCATGTCGATCCGCGCTGGCGCATCGACGTCCCGATCACCGCCCACGACGTGGTGCTGACCGGGCTGACCAACACACCCGAACTCGACCGCCGGCATGTCTACACCGACGCCGAGCACGCCCGCGCCGACGATCTGCTGGATCTGCTCGGGATGACCGAGCGGCGCGGGTCGGTGTGGCCGGTGATGAGTCAGGGCGAGCGTGGCCGCACCCTGATCGCCCGGGCACTGATGCCGGAGCCGGCGTTGCTGCTGCTCGACGAGCCGGCCACCGGGCTCGATCTGGCGGCGCGCGAGAAGTTGCTGTCGGCGATCGATCGGCTGCGCGCCGACGTGCCCGGACTCGCGAGTGTGCTGGTCACCCACCACCTCGAGGATCTACCGGCGAGCACCACGCATGCGATGCTGCTGCGCGACGGTGAGGTGGTGGCCGCCGGCGAGGTCGATCAGACGCTGACGTCGACGACGATCAGCGCCTGCTTCGACCATCCGGTCAGCGTTCGCCGCCACGACGGCCGCTGGTCGGCGGTGGCGGCCTGAGTCACCGCCGCCCCGCCGACGGGCCGGCCCGAGGTGATCAGCGCGGTCCGAACTGGCGGTCGCCCGCGTCACCGAGGCCCGGCACGATGTAGGACGCCTCGTCGAGTCCCTCGTCCACCGCACCGACGAACAGTCGCAGCGGATATCCCGAATTCTCCAGTGTCGCAACACCTTGCGGCGCCGCAACCACACACAGCACGGTGATGTCGGTGGCGCCGCGCGCCACCAGCAGGTCGAGGGTGTGCAGCATCGAACCACCGGTCGCCAGCATGGGGTCGAGGACGAACACCGGCTGTCCCGCCAGATCGTCGGGCAGCGATTCCAGGTAGGGCACCGGCTTCGCGGTGGCCTCGTCGCGGGCCACGCCGACGAAGCCGACGAACGCCTCGGGCACCATCGCGTGGGCCTGCTCCACCATGCCGAGACCGGCGCGCAGCACGGGCACGAACAGCGGCGGCGCCGCCAGCCGGGTGCCCGCACACGCCTTGATCGGGGTCTCGATGCCGATCGCGTCGACCGGGGCGTCGGCGAGCGCCTCGTAGACGAGCATCTGGGTGAGATCCGACAGTGCCGCACGGAATGCCGCGTTGCCGGTGTGCTTGTCGCGCATCGTGGTCAGTCGTGCCGCCGCGAGCGGGTGATCGACGAGGTGTACCTGCATGGCCTACAGACTTTAGTGCGCCGCCACCGACACGGCCCGCCGCATGGGGTGGACGGACGTGATCGGGATTTCCCGCTGCCGGCTGGAACCCCGGCGCCCGCCGGTGCGTCCAAGTTCCCATGACCCAGAACCCGACCACCGCTTCCGGGACCCTCGCCGCCGGGACCCCCGCCTTCCGGACCCCTGCTTCCCCCACTGCCGTCTCCCCCGACGCCCTGCACACCTACGCCGGCCGGCAGTCGACGACCGCCGAACGTGTGGCGGCCCACGCCGGTGCCGTCGACGTCGGACCGCTCACGATGACGTTCGGGGTGATCGGTGCGGAGTTCCTCGCCGCACTCGGTGAGGTACTCGAGTCCCGCCGCCGCCGGCTCGCCGACGTCGCCGCCCGGCATCGACGGATCGGTACCGAGACCGCCACGGCCGCCGGCTCGTATGTCGCCGCCGACACCGGGGCGGGGCACACCATGACCCGCACGGGTGCCGGTGACATCGAGGTGATGGTCTGATGTCGGCCGTCGACCTGCTGATCGCACCGTTGCGAATCCTGCTGACCGCGTTGGGGACGGGCAGGTTGCCCGGCGACGATCCGGTCACCGCGCTGGCCGCCCTGGCCCCGGACCTGGCGGGGGTGGCCGACGACGCGCTCGCCGCGAGCGCCACCGTCGCCCGCGGATGGTCGGGCGACGGTGGCGG